>NZ_JAMYSB010000027.1:0-81237 GCF_040321695.1 Mesorhizobium sp. M0292 | reverse complement strand
TTGTCGCCCCCCCTATTATTTGGTGGGGCCCCCCGCCGCCCTCCCGGCCCCCTTTTTGCGCTCGCGCGGGGTGGCTTTTTTGGGCGGCCCCCGCCGGCCGCGCCGCCGGGCGCCCCCCGCGGCGTTCGACGATTTCGCTCAGTGTCACGCCAGGCCGCAATTCCTCCGGCGCAATGCGGTAGATTTCCGCATAGCGCCGGTTGCTCAGGATCAGCCGTTCATCGGCATCGAAAAAGCAGATGCCTTGCGAAATATTCTCGATCGCAGTCTCGAAACGCAGGGTCTGCCCTTCGAGACCCGCAATGGTCGTGCGAAGTTCTCCCTCGAGCGTATCGTAGGAAACGTCAGCCAGTCTTGCCAATGCGGCTACGCCCACCGGCCCGCGCGCCCCGACGGATCTTCTGGATGACTTCGTGACCAAACAGACCTCCTCCGGTTTGGCACCTGAAACAAGAAAGGGCCTCTGTCGTGCCAGACGAAAGTCGACTGACAATGTTACAGATGTGCTAATTCAAGATGAACTGTAACGGAATTGGAGGCGTCAGCAACCAGATACCAAAGGTGCAAATGTTATTCCAAATCAACTTCCAACGGCTCATTATCGATATTTTTTTGCACACGCGGGTTTTGACGATCATCCGAGCAACAAATCATCAGGGGCAACCAGCTTGCTGCCAGCGCTACCGGCGCCCGCCTCAATCCATATGCGCGGCAGGAGCGGCCGCGCCGGCCGGAGCGGTCTTCGGCTTGCGCAGCAGGAAGACAAACGGAATGGCAACCAGCGTCATCACCATCAGCAGTTTGAAGTCGTTGACGTAGGAGATCATCATCGCCTGGATGTTGACCATGCGGTCCACCTGCGAAAGTGCCGTCGGATCGCCGCCTGCTGCCGCCGGCGAGGCCGCCCACAAATTGGGGTTGAACGGGTTGATGAAAGCCGACAGTTCGGTGTGATTGACCTGCGTGTTGCGCACCATGAGAACCGTCACCACCGACACGCCGATCGACGAACCGAGATTTCGAACCAGGCTGAACAGGGCCGTGGCGTCGGTGCGGAAGCGCACGTCGAGCGTGGCGAAGGCCACCGTGGACAGCGGCACGAACACCATGCCCATGCCCAGGCCCTGGATGACGCCGGAGCTGAGGATCAGCCAATTGTCCATCTGCGGCGTGAAGGAGGACATGGTGTAGAGCGACTGCGCGGTGAGCAGAAAGCCGATGACGACGAGGATGCGGGCGTCGATCCTGCTCATGAGCCGTCCAACGACAAGCATCGAAATCATCGTGCCGACACCGCGCGGCCCCAGGACGACGCCGATGGTCACGGTCGGATAGCCGAAGATGGTCGACAGCATCGGCGGCAGCAGCGACATCGAGGCCAGGATCAGCACGCCCATGACGAAGATGAAGGCCAGACCGGTGACGAAATTGCGGTCGAGGAAGATCTTGGGGTCGATGAAAGGACGTTCCGCCGTCAGTGTGTGGATGATGAACACCCAGAAGCCGGTGATCGAAAGAGCAAGCTCGATCCAGATTTCGACCGAGGAAAACCAGTCGACCTCGCCGCCGCGGTCGAGCAGCAGCTGCAGTGCGCCGACGCCGAGCGAAATCATGGCGAAACCGAAGAAATCGAAGCTGCGTATCCGCCGGGCAATGACCGGCAAATAGGCTGCCATGCCGAGGAAGGCGATGATGCCGACCGGCAAATTGATGAAGAACACCCAGCGCCAGTTGAAATTCTCGGTCAGCCAACCGCCCAGCGTCGGACCCAGGATCGGCCCCAGCATGATGCCGGCGCCCCAGATGGCCATCGCCTGGCCGTGGCGTTCCCTGGGGTTGATGTCGAGCAGGAAGGTCTGCGACAGCGGCACGATGGCTGCGCCGAACACGCCCTGCATCAGCCGGAAGAACACAATGCTCTCCAGGCTCCAGGCAATGCCGCACAGCATCGAGAACACGGTGAAGCCGACAACCGCCGCCAGGAACAGTTCCTTGCGGCCGAAGCGGTCGGCCAGCCAGCCGGTCACCGGCGTCATGATCGCGGCGGCAACGATGTAGGAGGTCAACACCCAGTTGATGTTGTCGGGCGACGCGCCGAGGTCGCCGGTCATGGTCGGCAGCGCGACATTGGCGATCGTGGTGTCGAGCGCCTGCATGACCGTCGCCAGCATCAGCGCCACAGTGATCAGGCCGCGATGCGGCACTTCCTTGAAAGGTTCTGGTGTGGTCATGATGCGGAACTTCCGACAGGTAACAAAAACGTGTACATTAGGTTTCCGGGCGGCGAGGCCTTCTCTGGTGAAGAGACCCTCATCGCGGTGGGACGCGATCTATCGATGTGGGGGGTTACATCGATCGAAGGTCTCGACACATCAGGCGCTTGCCGCCCGGAAATCCAAGGTCCGAAGGATGGGCGCCGAGATGGTCCAGGTTCTGGGCAGGCCGCGATGCGGCCCGGTCCAATCCACCCCTCGTTCAACCTGCCGTCGGACCGATCCTGGCATCTCAACTTCACCTCGCCTGCGGCGGGCGTTCTGCCGGGCCGTGATCCTGCTTTTCGAGATCACGGTCCATTCACAGTCTATTGTGCTTCGCCTGCGGTGGCGTGGCCAAAGATAGCGGGGAACCCGCGAGCAACGCCGGTATCCACCGTAACCGAGGCGCTCATACCGGTGCGCAGCGCCATTTTGGCGTCGGCATCGGTCAGCTCCAGGCGCACCGGAATGCGCTGCGTGACCTTGACCCAGTTACCGGTGGCGTTTTGAGCTGGCAGCAGCGAAAACTCCGCGCCGGTGCCGGCGCCGATCGCCTTGACGGTGGCTTCGAAAGTTCTGCCCGGATAGGTGTCGACGACGATCTCGGCCTTCTGGCCAGGCTTCATGTGGGTAAGCTGGGTTTCCTTGAAATTGGCATCGATCCAGGTGTCGCCGGTCTCGACCAACGCAAACAGCGGCGTGCCGGAACCGACATACTGGCCGACCTTGAACGAGGAGGCCTGGCTGATGACGCCGTCGGCCGGCGCCTTGACCGTGGTCTGCGCCAGATCGTAGGCGGCCTTGTCGCGCGCGGCGAGTGCGGCCATCACCGTCGGATGCTTGTCGGTCTCGATATCGGGATTGCCGGCGAGAGCCGCCTTGGCGCTGATGATGCCTTGCTCGGCAACGGCCAGTTGCTGCCTGGCCTTGTCGAGATCGTTCTTGGCCTCGTCCAGCGACGATTTGGCGTTGATGCCCTTCTGGGCAAGGTCGGCGGCGCGGTCGTACTGCGACTGCGCGTAGTCGACCTGGCTGGCATCGGACTTTTCCTGCGCCAGTGCCTGGCTGTAGGCGGCGCGCAGCTGTTCGATTCCGACGCGTGCGACTGCGACCGCCGCGTCGGCCTGCGCCAATGCGATCCGGTAGGGCTCGGGGTCGACGGCAAACAGCACATCGCCCTGCTTGACCTGCTGATTGTCCGAGATGCCGACCTGAACGATGCGGCCGGCCGTGTCCGAGGCGATCGACACCTTGGCCTGCTGCAAATTGGCGTTCTCGGTTTCCTGATAGCGGCCGCCGGTCACCCAGACATAACCGCCACCAATGGCCAGCGCGGCTGGCAGGGCGACCATCAGCAGCAAGCGGCCGATGCGGCGCTTCTTGACCGGAGCCGGACCGGGTTGAACCGGGGGAGCCATCGCGACAGGTGCTGCGGCCGGCTGTGCAGGCGCTTCGGCGGCAGGCTGTGCCGGCGTCTCGATCTTGGTTACATTCTCGTCTAGCTTGGCTGCCGCGTTCATGCTGCTGCCCCTTCCGTACTCTTCAAGGACGACGTCTCGCCGTCCGCCAGGTTTTGCACGATGGTGTCCAGCGCCCGGATCAGGACGCGGCGGTCGTCCGGCGAAACGCCGACCAGCGATTCCTCATAAACTTCGCCAGCAAGGCTTTTGACCTCGGCATAGGCCGCGTTCGCCTTGGCTGTCGGGAAGATCATGCGCACGCGCCGGTCAGTTGCGTCGGAGCGCCGCTCGATCCAGCCGCCCTCCTCCATCCGGTCGACGAGGCGTGAAACGCTGATCGGCTCGATTTCGAGGAGTTCGGCGAGGCGAGCCTGGGCGACGCCCGCCTCCTTGGCAACGCGAACCAGAAGCCGCCATTGTGCCGAGGAAAGGCCAAGTCCGCGGGCGCGCGCCTCGAAGCGCTTGCGCATAAGGCGCTGCACGTCGTGGATCAAAAAGCCCAATCTATCTATGCCGTCGGAAACCATGAGCGGTATATATTATAAGCGTGCTTACCATTCAAGGCGCCGCATTGCGCCAGAGCCGAAAAAGAGGGATGGCAGCCATGCAGATGCGGTCACGGCACAGGCAATGACGGTTGCGGATGACCTCCCGACCGAGACGTGAATTGCCGTCGAGAACGCCGTGAGAAGAAAGGTCGTCTTGCGCGTCCTCGCCACCGGCACACCTAGGCTTTCGGCGGCATTTCGCCGGCGGCGAAGGCATCGAGCCGGCGGTGGTTCCACAGGGCATAGGCAAGGATGGTGCCCGCACCCAGCGCGCCCGGATATTATCCCAGCGAGCCAGGCCGAGGCCGCCCAGCAGCGGCTTTCCACGATGGTGACCTGCCACAGTCGACCAGCGCCCTTCAATTTTACGACAGGCGCAATTTCGATCAAACTGGCCTCGCAAAAAGCCGGCAGCATGGTGTGGCCAAATGCGAGGAGACTCATGAACCCGACCGAGAAAGCGCTGTGGTTTGTCGAGAGCCATTTGCCGGAAGCGATCTCGCTTGAGGATGTCGCGCAAAGCAGCGGCGTCTCGCGCTTTCATGTGACGCGCGCCTTTGGCGCCGCCACCGGCCGTTCGGTGATGGGCTATATGCGCGCGCGCCGGCTGACCGAAGCGGCGCGCAAGCTGGCTTCCGGCGCGCCCGACATCCTCGCGGTCGCGCTCGATGCCGGCTACGCCTCGCACGAAGCCTTCACCCGCGCCTTCCGCGATCAGTTCGGCACGACGCCGGAACTGGTGCGCGCGCAGGGCAGCCTCTGCAATCTCGACCTGGTGGAGCCGATCCTGATGGACCAGTCCTTCCTCGCCTCACTGCCGCCGCCGCGCTTCGAGACCGGCCGTCCCTTCCTCATTGCCGGCCTCGGCGAGCGCTACAGCTGCGAAACCAGCGCGGCCATTCCGATGCAGTGGCAGCGCTTCGGTCCCTATATCGGCAACATTCCGGGCGAGACCGGCGACGTCGCCTATGGCGTCTGCGTCAACGGCGACGATGCCGGCAATTTCGACTATATCGCCGGCGTCGAAGTTTCGGATTTCTCGGACCTGCCGAAGGAGCTTTCGCGGGTGCGGGTGCCGGCGCAGAAATACGCCGTGTTCACCCATGCCGAGCACATCTCCACCATCCGCCGCACCGTCAACACGATCTGGAACAAATGGCTGCCGGCCTCGGGGCACGATATAGCCGACGGCCCCGAATTCGAGCGCTACGGCCCGGAGTTCGATCCGCGCAGCGGCAATGGCGGGCTGGAGATATGGGTCCCGGTGGCCTGAACGCCGCTACAGCTCCAGGTTCCAGTTCTGGCCGACCAGATCCTTGCCGAAGGCGTGATGGCGCTCTTCGTCCACCAGCCTGAAGCCGGCACTCTCGTAGATGTGGCGGGCGGCGGTCAAAATGTCGTTGGTCCATAGGGTCAGCGTCTTGTAGCCCTTAGCACGAGCAAAGCCGATGCACTCCTGAACCAGCCGCTTGCCGATGCCGAGGCCGCGCGCCGATGGTTCGACATAGAGCAGGCGCAGCTTCGCCACCGCGTCGGATTTGCGCACGACGAAGACCGAGCCGACCACCTCCCCTTGCCGTTCGGCAATCCAGCTGCGTTCCCATTCTGGATCGAAGGATTTTACGAAGGCGCCGAGGATTTCGGCGACCAGCGCCTCGTAGGTTTCGTCCCAGCCATAGTCCTGTGCGTAGATCTGTCCTTGGCGGCGCACCACCCAGCCGATGTCGCCGACCTGCAAGGGGCGCAGCATATACGGCACTTTGGTCTCCGGGCTGTCGCCCAGGAGTTGCTGCACCGTCTGCATGGCCTTGACCAGCCGGTCCTGTTCGGCAGCAGGAAGCCGCTCCAGCAAGGCCGCGACCTGGTCGTGCGAAGCCCGGTTCAGCGGCGCGAAGGCCTGCCGCCCCACCGGCGTCAGCGTGATCGACGACTGCCGCGCATCCGACGCCAGCGGCGCGCGCGCAATCAGCTGCAGGTGCTCGAACTTCTTCAGGAGCCGGCTGACATAACCGGCGTCGAGGCCGAGATCGCGGATGAGATCGCTGGCGGTCAGGCCATCGCGATGCGCCAGTTCGTAGAGCACCCGCGCCTCGGTCAGCGAGAAGGCGCTTTTCAGCAGGCCTTCGTCGAGCAGACCTATCTGGCGGGTGTAGAAGCGGTTGAAAGCCCGCACCGCGTCGATGCGTTCCTTGCCGGGTTGATGATGGATCGTCATGGGAAGCCTCCTGCCCATCAACGATCGGTCATTTATTTGACTTAGTCAAGTATCGAGGAGATGCTCCCCCGGTCGTGTCTCAGGCGATGGCGCGGCGGCGCCGTGCGATCAGGACGAACAGGCCGAGCAGCACGACGCTGGCCGCAGCACTGGCGGCGGCAAATTCCGGCACCGGCCGAAAATCCTTGCCGTCGATCAGCAGCGATGCCGCGACCGGGCCGATCGCCAGACCGAAAAGCTGGGCCGCCGGCACCAGAAGCACGGCCGTGCGCGTCTCGTCGGCGGTGATCGCCAGCCGGATCTGATAGGGCACGATGAACAGAAGGATGAAGCCCATGATCAAGGCCGCGACCCAGAAAACCGTCAGGCCGGGGCTGCCGGCGAGCACCACGGAACTGGCGACGGCGACCACGCCGATCGCCACGATGGCGAAGCGGTAGTCGATACGCGCCTCGAAGACGGTAGCCGTCATTGCGCCCAGCACCTGCAATGCCAGGCTGGCCGAGACGATCAGGCCGACGCTGCGGCCATCGATGCCGTATTGTGCGCCAAGCGGCTCGAGAAACGCCCAGACCGAGCCGAAGAACATAAAGTAGCAGAAGACGCACAGCAAAGCGGCAAGCGAAGGAACGGTCAGCACATTGCTGAACTGTTCCTCCTTGGGCAGGTCGGCATAGCTATGGGGGACGATGAAGGCGACCGCCACCGAAGCGATGCAGACGACGGCAAGGACGATGAAGCCGCCTGCTGATCCGGCGGCCGGGATGACGTAAAGCGCCAGCAGCAGGGCAAGGGCGCATTGCGCCAGGGTCTGAAGGGTGACGAAGAAGCCGCCGATGCGCTCGGCCCGGCGTGAACGGGCGATCAGTTCCGTGGCGACCGCCACCAGCCCACCCTCGGCGAGGCCTGCCACCGCGCGGGCGGCAATCAGCGAGGTCGAGGTCAGCGCATAGGCGGTCGCCCCGTTCGCCAGCGCCAGCAAGAGCAGAAGGACGGCACTTTTCAAGCGCATATTGTGGGCGGACAGCATCATGGCGATGGCCGCCGATCCGATGCCGATGGCGATCATCTCCGCCGTGGCGACCAGCGCGAGTTCGTCACCGCTGACATGCCCTTCGGTGTAGAGCGCGCCGAGAAGCACCGGCTGCAGCCCGAGAATGAGCAGCCCGACCGAGCCGATCCACAATGCCGAGGCGAGTTGCGCCCCAGTGGGGTTGCCGACCAGCCAGTCGCCGTTCCCGGCATCCGCGTTACCAGCAGAAGTCACGGTCGCCTCCCAACGTCCTTGCCTGACGGCAAAAAAACTGACAGTCTGTCAGCATTTAGAGCTGATACTCGATCATATTCGTTTGTCAATCAGTAGCGGGACTTGGCACCAATAAGGCTGGGGATGGTCTTGGCGATCGAATGGTCTGGGCGATCGAGAGGATGGCGGCATGAACGAAGCAGTGCAGATGACGACCGAACCGAGGCGCAGGCCCAAACAGGAGCGCAGCCGCGAGCGCATCGACGCCATCCTGTCGACGACCATGCGGCTGATCGGCGAGAAAGGCATCGACGCCGTCACCATGAAGGAAGTCGGCGCACAGGCCGGCGGGCCGATCGCCACCGTCTATCATTACTTCCCCAACAAGTCGGCGATCCTGGCGATGCTCTACGAGCGATTCTCCGAAGTGAGCCGCGCCCGGCTTGCCGCGATCGTTGCCGACGTCGGCGGGCTGAGCGACGTTATCGCTGCGGCCGACCGGCTGCTCGACGACTACTATGAGCGCGTCGCCGGCGACCCCGCCATTCAGGACCTGCAAAACGCCATCCAGGCTGACAAGGCGCTGAAGAATCTCGACATCGCCGAAACCCGGCGCCAGGCGACGATGTTCTGCGACCATGTCGGCCCCTTTCTCGCGCCAGAGCGACGCAATGAGTTCGGCCGTATGGTTTTCCTGATCTTCCAGCTGGCCGGCGGCGTCGTGCGCATGGCGCTGACCCAGAACCAGGAGGAAAGCCGCCACACCATCGAGGACTACCGGTCGATCATCCATACGCAGTTGGGACTGTTTCTCTAGCGCCCGATTCGACCCCGTCCGGTCTGGTGGATGAGGTTTTCGAAGCCGTCGGCCAGGTTGGCTGTGCCGGCGGCAACGATCTTCGATAGGTTTCTGGCGCGACCTGGGGTCTTGTTGGCATCGAGCAGCACGGCCCTGCCCTCATGCACGACAAAGTCGAATTTGCCGTAGTCGAAGCCCAGCTTCCGACGCAAGGCGCGCAGTTCGTCGGGAACCGCAACCGGCTCCCGGCGGACGGTGTCGTCGCCCTTGACCAGGCGCTGCGGCGAGACATAGCGGGTGCAGCGCTCCCGATCGCCGCAGAATATCCAGAACCGCGCCGCAAACCCGTCGGGCTCGATTTCGGGAATGAATTTTTCCACGATCAGGTCGGCACGCCTGAAAATCTCCGGCGCCACATCGGCCAGCGAGGCATGCACCTGATAACGATCGAAGGTCTGCGCGCCCGGGAAAGGCACTGCCTTGCCGGCGCGAACGGATTTTCGGTTGAGCTGCTCCTCGGGCGTCCCCCAATGATTGAGGTTGCTCTTGACGATGACCTGGCCGCTCCAGTTGGCACCCTCCTCGAGGATCGCACCGCTGATGCGGCGCTTGGAAATGTCGGTTGCACCAAGATTGAGACAAATCGGAAATCCGCGCGCGTAGTCGACATAGTCCGATGGCGTCACTGTCGCGTCGACATGCAGGACGGCAATATCGGCGTTATGACTTGCCGAAGGTCCACGCATGATCTGCACGGAGTGACCGCGCCGTTTCAGCTCCGCCAGGACGTCGAACAGCATGTAGGGGCTGTCCTGGCGCAGCAGGAGGCCCCACCGGCTCTGGAAGCGGTCAAATTCATGCGTTATGACGGCAATGCGGGCCATGGCCTTTCCATGCATGAGGTAACTCGCAAGGCAACCAACAGCCTGGAAGGAAATATGTCCAGCCTTTCCCCAAACCGTTCCGCATGACTGAGCATTGGGACGCAATTCGCCGTCATTGGCGGCTTCTCGGGTCGCCGCTGTGTCCGCCCCCGGAAGCTGTCGCCGCCTATGAGCGCGAACTTAGCCTGCAATCAGTCGATGTGGTGCTGCTCGGGGTCACGCCGGAGCTTGCCGGCCTCGGAAGGACCATGCTCGCGATCGACGAGTCCACTGCCATGATATCGGGCATCTGGCCGGGCGATACCGCCTCACGCAAGGCGGTGATCGGCAACTGGCTGGAGTTGCCGCTGGGCGACGAAAGCGCCGGGGCGGTGATCGGCGACGGCTGCCTGTCGGCGCTGGACTCCTCGGTTGCACGGCAGGCGCTGCTTGCCGAGATCGCGCGTGTGCTGAAGTCCGGTGGGCGGGCTGCATTGCGCGCCTATGCAAGCCCTCAGGTGCCGGACGATCTGCAGGAGGTCCGGGCGCTGACGCTGTCCGGTGGTGTCGCGACCTTCCACGAACTCAAATGGCGCATTGCCATGGCTTGTGCCGGCGGCGATCCCGACCGCGCCATTCCGGTGCGGGCGATCCTCGACGCCTTCGATGCGCTGTTTGCCGACCGGGAGGCCCTTGCCGCGACGACCGGATGGGAGATGCCGGTCATCGGCACCATCGATGTCTATGCGAATTCGCAGACTGTCTACAGTTTCGCCCCGGCGGCGACGCTGGTCGAAGAGGCGAGCCGGTTTTTTGACAGTGTCCGCCTCGCGCCGACAGGGGGTTATGGGCTGGCGGAACGATGCCCGCTTCTGGTGCTTAAATCGCCGCGGCGCCGGTAGGGTCTGCCGTCGGATCGCGGCACGGCTCCAATTGGCACAATTGTGCTCACCGGTCGCCTTGACTCTCGAAAGCCACGCGCTTATCTCAGCGCACGTTAGCACTCTCCCCAGGTGAGTGCTAACGCACATCCGGCACCGCCGGATCGAGGAACAGCTCTCACCGTTCTCATTCGAGGAAGAAAAAATGGCAAAGTCGAAGTTCCGCCCGCTTCATGACCGCGTGGTCGTACGCCGGGTCGAATCCGAATCCAAGACCGCCGGCGGGATCATCATCCCGGATACGGCAAAGGAAAAGCCGCAGGAAGGCGAGATCATCGCCGTCGGCTCCGGCGCTCGCGACGAAGCCGGCAAGCTGGTCCCGCTGGACGTCAAGGCCGGCGACCGCATCCTGTTCGGCAAGTGGTCGGGCACCGAAGTCAAGCTCAATGGCGAAGACCTTCTGATCATGAAGGAATCCGACATTATGGGCATCATCGGCTGATCATCGGCCTCACCGTCAACTAATTTCGGGCTTGATCGCAAGCCCCCTGCCAGGAGCTAAAAAATGGCTGCTAAAGACGTAAAATTCTCCCGCGACGCCCGCGAGCGCATGCTGCGCGGCGTCAACATCCTCGCCGACGCAGTGAAGGTCACGCTCGGCCCCAAGGGCCGCAACGTCGTCATCGACAAGTCGTTCGGAGCACCGCGCATCACCAAGGACGGCGTCACCGTCGCCAAGGAAATCGAGCTTGAAGACAAGTTCGAAAACATGGGCGCGCAGATGGTCCGCGAAGTTGCTTCGAAGACCAACGACATCGCCGGCGACGGCACCACGACCGCGACCGTTCTGGCGCAGTCGATCGTCCAGGAAGGCCACAAGGCCGTTGCCGCCGGCATGAACCCGATGGATCTGAAGCGCGGCATCGACCTGGCCGTGACCGAAGTCGTCGCGGCTCTCGGCAAGGCTGCCAAGAAGATCAAGACCTCCGAGGAAGTTGCCCAGGTCGGCACGATCTCGGCCAATGGCGACGAGTCGGTCGGCGCCATGATCGCCGAAGCGATGCAGAAGGTCGGCAATGAAGGCGTCATCACGGTTGAGGAAGCCAAGACCGCCGAGACCGAGTTGGAAGTCGTCGAAGGCATGCAGTTCGACCGCGGCTATCTCTCGCCCTACTTCGTCACCAACGCCGACAAGATGGTTGCCGAGCTCGAGGACGTCTACATCCTCCTGCACGAGAAGAAGCTGTCCAACCTCCAGGCCATGCTGCCGGTTCTCGAAGCCGTCGTGCAGACCTCCAAGCCGCTGCTCATCATCTCGGAAGACGTCGAAGGCGAGGCTCTGGCCACGCTGGTCGTCAACAAACTGCGTGGCGGCCTGAAGATCGCCGCCGTCAAGGCGCCGGGCTTCGGTGATCGCCGCAAGGCCATGCTGGAAGACATCGCCATCCTCACCGGTGGCCAGGTCATCTCGGAAGACCTCGGCATCAAGCTCGAGAATGTCGGCCTCAACATGCTCGGCCGCGCCAAGAAGGTGTCGATCTCCAAGGAGAACACCACCATCGTCGACGGCGCCGGCAAGAAGGCCGAGATCCAGGGCCGCGTTGCCCAGATCAAGCAGCAGATCGAAGAGACCACGTCGGACTACGACAAGGAGAAGCTGCAGGAACGTCTGGCGAAGCTCGCCGGCGGCGTTGCGGTGATCCGTGTCGGCGGCGCGACGGAAGTCGAAGTCAAGGAAAAGAAGGACCGCGTCGATGACGCCCTCAACGCGACCCGTGCGGCCGTGGAAGAAGGCATCGTTGCAGGCGGCGGCGTCGCTCTCCTGCGCGCTTCGGCCAACATCAAGGTCACCGGCGTCAATGCCGACCAGGCTGCCGGCATCAACATCGTTCGTCGTGCACTGCAGGCTCCGGCCCGTCAGATCGCTTCGAACGCAGGTGCTGAAGCTTCGATCGTCGCCGGCAAGATCCTCGACAACAAGGGCGCGACCTACGGCTACAACGCCCAGACCGGCGAGTATGGCGACATGATCGCCATGGGCATCGTCGACCCGGTCAAGGTCGTTCGCACCGCTCTCCAGGACGCGGCTTCGGTCGCCGGCCTGCTCGTCACCACCGAAGCCATGATCGCGGAGGCTCCCAAGAAGGAGTCTGCTGGCGGCGGCATGCCTGGCGGCATGGGCGGCGGCGGCATGGGCGGCATGGGCGGCATGGATTTCTAATCCAAGCTATCTGGCTTATGCATACGGAAAGGGCGCCGAGAGGCGCCCTTTTTATTTTGGACTGAGCCCGTCAGCCGCATCTGCATACTCGAACAACAGCGCTGCTGGTGAGGCGGCGCGGTTATCGCGCCTGTTGCTCGTGAAGGGACGACTATCTGCCAACGCTACTTCACCGGCTGGCAACGGTTTAACGGAACCATGATCGTCGTCGCCTAGAAGTTGCAGTGGACAATCGGACACCCGCGATGACGAATCTGCAAAAAACTATCGGGCAGTGCGTCGGTGGTATCATCTTGGTCGCCATGCTCGCCTCGGCAAGCACATATGCCGGCGCTGTCATTGCCGCATTCAGCATGGGTATTTTCGGCGGACTGGGCGTACTCATTGCGGCGATCGGGCTAATCGCAGGCGTCAGCGGCTGCCTGCTCTATAGCCGCAGTCGCGCCGATCGCAGTGGCTTCATGCTGGCCTCTTTCGTCTTCCTAGGGTTGTGGGCGGCAACGTCCATTGGAATGCGCCTTTGGCTGTCCGCAAGCACGGCGTCGCTTGCGCCGGCCGCCATCGATCCGGAGCTGTCGAAAATCCGAACCTTTGGCGTGCTCGGTCAATGGATACGTCCAACCTTCCTCGCCGAAGGCATCGTTGACCGGGTTGTCGTCGTCGACTTCGAGGATTCCCATCAGAAGACGATCAAGACCATTACCGAGGTGCGGCTTGCCAAGGGCAGTGACTGCACCGGCGCAGACCTGGCCGGTTCGGATGACCTTCGCAAGGTCGGCCGCATCGACGAATGCTACAAGAGCACCACTCTTGGCGAGATTCCCGACGGCCTCTATGTCGAGGCCTACCCGGAACGAAACTTCACCACGGCCCACTGCTGTCTCGAACTGTCGGCGGTGATGATGACCGCAGGCCAGAAGAAGACGGTGCTCACATGGCGGCAAGGCAGCGCAAGGGTGCCCTCCTATCTGCCGATGTTGGCGATGTACATGGGGACGTCCGTCGAGAAGCCGGCATCGATATGGGAGGACCGCAGCGGCCCTTCACGTTTGTCAGTTTTGGCGCACCCGACCTTAGGCCGGCAACGATGGCATCGGCAATCTATAGACTCGATCCGACCAAACCGCCGAGCCGTAGCACTGCATCCGGAACGTCAAGCTGTCCAAGGACGCGCTCGACCTTGCGGAAAAGTGGGAACGTTCGGATGTCCTCTCCGCACTCGGCATCGTCAGCATGCTGTATCAAGAGGGTTACGTCGATGACAACACCATCAGAGTCGCCACCCGCCGCGTCTACCTCAGCCAATATGAGATGCGGCCCGATCTGCCTTTCTCCAAACTTTTACCCAATCTTACTCCCGAACAAACCGCCGTCTTCAACGACGAACGTCTGCGCATCCTGACCACGGCACGGGTGTGCTCCTGGTGCGCAGGGGCATCCGTTCTACGGCAGAACGACATCAACAGCCAACGCGCGTCAGAGGCGTTCAAACAAAAGGTCGATCTGAAGTTGTGGCAGTACATCGGGCTGCTGCACTGGGCGGATATCTACCTCCATCGAGCCGAGACACCATCCTGCAACGGCGCAGATCGATGTTCGAATCGGTGCTCCGGTCCCCTGACGACGTGATGGACCTGAAGGTGCAGGCGTTTGTTTACGGCGTACATAGCGCCCTGCTCGACGATGAGATGCGCGCGCTCACGCCGCTGGTGGGCAAGTTTTCGGAAACGGCTTTTCTGCGCTTTACAAGGATTAGGCTTCAATCGCCGGCGTTGTGGGCCAAACTGGACAAGTTAAGCACAGAAAGGGGTGGCGGCTCCCTGTCGGCATTGTTCCCGCGCAACGAAAGCTGGACCGCATTCTGGAAAGCGATGCTCGTACGCGCCGACGGCCGATGTCAAGAAGCGCGACGAGGCAAGAAAGGCGATCGTCGAGCAGCTGGCTAGCCAGAACCTTCTCGACAGCGGGACCTAAATTTAGCGATTGGAATGCAGTTCATCCAGAAGCGTCATAGCCTTCGAATAGACGGCGCGCGACCTTGCCTCGCGGCCCTCGATCGGTGCCTGGAAACTGTAGCCAGCGAAAACGGTGCCATCGATCGAAAACGCCACGCGACATCGGTCCAACGAACAATCCATCAAATAGATCGCGTTGTCCGGCAGCCGCCAGCTTGGGTCGGTGCTGACCCAGTATTCAGCATTCGAAGGCATTTTATAGCGGACAAAACCGACTGCCGGCAGCCCAACGATCGGGTTGCCGCTGCCTGCCGATTTGGCAAGTCCTGCAGCAAGTTCTTCTCGCGGCGGCCCGTTGAGGAGAAAGGGATGCCTCAGCGAAAAATCCGACGATAGACCCACGACAAGCGTTTCGGGCCAGTCTGCCAATGCTTCGGGTGCATTGAATCTGTCGCACCACAGAGCGACCCAACCACCGGGTTTAGCCATGGTACAAAATGTTCGCTCGACGAGATTCGGCTTGCGGTGGTTCTTCAGATCGCCAAAGCGCAGGGAGAGTGAACTGGCGATCAGGGGAATCAAACCATTGTCAGTTGCGCTGCACACCAGGCGCGTGCCTTTGGCACTGCTCAAACCGTAGTCGGCTATATAGCCGTTGCTGATCTGCACCACGGGCGCAGGCGGGGTCGAGAGCAAACGGCCGCCGATCTTGATGTGGATGATCGATGTCAGACAGGCTTGCGATGCCGGCCGTGCGTCAAGTTTCGGTTTGACGACAAACAGCCATGAAAATCCGAGCGCCAAGACCAGAAACGCGACGAGCACAGGCGACTGTACGATGGCCCTCTTCGCGCCGAACGAACGCAATCCCAACCCTATGCCTCGCGCGATGACGCCCGCCGCCGCACCTATTGCCATTGCTGCCCACAGCACGGCAGCCAACAAGCCTCCCGGTCCGTCGAAAGAGCCATCGCCACGCAGGTAAGCGATGCCGGCAGCCAGGACGACAGCGCAGACGGCGAGACACACGCGGTTCGGCATTGCCACCGCGATGAAGAAGGGCACAAACAGAAACGGAAGCGGAATCAGGATCAAAGGCGTCAGCAAGACAAGCACTCCTCGGCGTTGGCCGATTGCCATTTGCTTGCCTATGAGCGCGGAACGATGGCGAGCCGGACCAGGCGCCGTGCAGATGCCGCGTAGATTTTCAGCACACGCATAGATCGGATCGGCCGTCCCTGCCCGTCGGCCATTGCCAGTTTGGCGCCGAGCATGACGAAGGCGCCGGCGAAGGTGCGGCGCATCCAGCTCAGCACCATCGGCCGCGACACGACATGGCTGCGGATCGAGGCGGCGAAGCTGGAGCGCCGATTTGCGGGACCGACCTCAGATAGCGGCGTCGGCGTGCCGCGCAACCTTGCCCGCAAGCACCGCCTGCTCGACCAATGCAGCCACCTCATCGGCCACCGCCAGCACCGGTGCACGGTCGCGGGTGGCCCGCGCAATCACCATCAGCCCTTCCAGCGAGGATTCGATCAGCAGCGCCAAAGCGTGCGCGCGGCGTTCGGGCACCCCTGCCCTGACGAAGGCCTGTCGCAGCAAGCCGATCCATTGCTCGAAAGCCGATCGGCAGAGTTCCGCCAGTTCCGGCACATCGGTGGGTGAATCCAGCACCACCGGCGCGATGGGGCAACCCAGCGAAAAATCATTGTCCTCCAGCATGCGCCCGACCGACTGGTAGATGTGATGGACGGCCACTGCAGGATCGCTTTCGGCTGCCAGTGCTTCGCCCAGCCTTTTCGTGACGTCGGCAACGCTGTTGCGCGTCACCTCGATGACCAGTTGGTCCTTGCCGCCCGGGAAATGAAAATAGAGCGAGCCGCGCGGCGCCCCGCTGGCGCCCAGAATGTCGTTGAGCGAGGTGCCGTGATAGCCGCGCTGCCTGAGCAACAGGCCTGTGGTCTCGAGTATGCGGGTGCGGGTGTCGTTGGCCATGTCAACCTCTGTCAGCAGTGACACATTATAGGCCTTGCCAAAAATATGACAATCGGTCTATATAATATGTAGATCAGTCTATATATTATTAAGGAGAGTGACCTGCGCAGCTACCGTCTTGAAGGGTTTGGTGGAACCGAATCCCTGGCGATGCGCGAGGAGGCGCGGACGGAACCGAAACCGCATGAGATCGTGGTGCGAGTCCGCGCCGCCTCGCTCAATCGGCGCGACACGATGATCCTTGGCGGCACCTATCCGTTGCCGCCGCGGCAAGGCATCGTGCCGCTGAGCGACGGCGCCGGTGACGTCGTCGCAATCGGCGATGCCGTTACCCGTTTTGCCGTCGGCGACCGCGTCACCGGCAGCTACTTCGCCCGCTGGATCGATGGCCGCATCAATGCCGGTCTGATCGACCAGCTCGGCTGTACGCTGGACGGCATGCTGACTGAGTTTGCCGTGCTCGACGAACAATGGGCGGCGCGACTGCCCGATCATCTGAGCTGGCACGAAGCGGCGACGCTGACCTGCGCCGGCGTGACGGCCTGGAACGCGGTGACCCGGACCCGGATTCCGAAGCCCGGTCAATGGGTTCTCACCATCGGTTCGGGTGGCGTTTCGCTGTTTGCTCTGCAGTTCGCCAAGTTGCTCGGCTGCCGGGTTGTCGCCATCACATCGCGCGGGGAGAAGGCCGACAGGCTGCGGGCGCTGGGCGCCGACCTCGTTGTCTCCAGCACCGACATACCGGAATGGGGCGGCTGGGCGCGCGAGCAGACAGGCGGCATCGACCTCGTCGTCGAAACCGGCGGCCCGGCCACCTTCGCGCAGTCGCTGATTGCCAGCACGCTTTATGGACACATCGTGCTGCTGACGCTGCAGGACGCCAATGGCAGATCGATCGAGATGCCGGCAGCGCTTTATCAGCGCAGCCTCGCCACCATCAGCCGCCTGTTCGTCGGCAGCCGCAGCAATCTTGAGGCCATGCTGCGCGCCGTGTCGCAGCATCGCCTCAAGCCCGTTATCGACAGGGTCTTCCCCTTTGCCGAAGCCCCCGAAGCGTACCGCCACTTCCAGCAGGGCGACGTGTTCGGGAAGGTTGTCATCGACTGCGCCTGACCCAATTGCCCGCTTTTCAACCCCGAATCAGGAGAACGACCATGACCATCCGTGAAGCTTCCGCAGAATGGCAAGGCACGCTGAAGGAAGGCGGCGGCCGTCTGCGGCTTGGCAGCGGCGTCTTCGAAGGCGCCTATTCCTTTCCGTCGCGGTTCGAGGACGGTCCGGGCACCAATCCCGAAGAGCTGATCGGGGCAGCACATGCCGGCTGCTTCTCGATGGCGCTGACCTTCATCCTCGGCCAGGAAGGCCACGTCGCCCGCACCATCCGCACCGTCGCCAAGGTGCATCTCGGCGCGACCGCCGCCGGGCCGACGAT
Organism: Mesorhizobium sp. M0292; assembly: GCF_040321695.1. Classification (NCBI taxonomy): domain Bacteria; kingdom Pseudomonadati; phylum Pseudomonadota; class Alphaproteobacteria; order Hyphomicrobiales; family Phyllobacteriaceae; genus Mesorhizobium; species Mesorhizobium sp. M0292. The sequence goes on along the minus strand of NZ_JAMYSB010000027.1, from coordinate 63,367 downwards.
CACCCGCATCGAGCTCGAAACGGAAGCAGAGATTCCCGGCCTTCAGCCTGCCGAATTCCAGCGTATGGCGGAGACGGCGAAGACGACCTGCCTTGTCTCTCGCGCTTTGGCCGGCGTTACAACCATCACCCTCAAGGCCGAGCTGGCCGCCACCACTGCCACGGAACAATGAAAACCAGGAGGTATGAGATGAGCCAGGACAGCATCACGAGCATTCATCCGGGCGACCACTCTAGCCAGACGGCCGAGATCATGCGTCGCTTCAACGATGTGTTCCAGTTGCACGATCCGTCCGCGCTTGCCGAGTTGGTGGCGCAGGATTGCGTTATCGAAAACACCGTGCCGGCGCCGGACGGCGCCCGCCATGCCGGCAAAGAGGCATGCATTGACCTATGGTCGGCGATCGCCACCCAGCCCGGCACGCGCTTCGACCTCGAGGAAACCTTCGTCGCCGGTGAACGGGCGACGATCCGCTGGCGCTACTTCATGGCCGACGGCAACTCCATCCGCGGCGTCAACCTGATGCGTGTCGCGGACGAGCTGATCGTCGAGGCGATGGGTTACGTCAAAGGATAGAAGCGTTGCCCGGCACTCCCGTTCCCAGCCCGGAATCTCGCTCAAGTCGAGTTTCCGGGCCGGTTTTCTGGTCACTGGATGACGCGGTGCAGCTTCACCGTGGTGCTGGGACTGTTCTGGATGGTCTGGAAGATCACGCAATAGCGATCCGTGAGTTCGAGCAGTTGGTCGAGCTGACTTTGGGGAGCGTCGGTGTCGATGTCGAACCGCAAGCGGATTTCCTTGAAGCCGACTGGAACACCCGCAGTCACGCCGAGCGTGCCGCGAAGATCGACGTCACCTTCCGCGGAAACTTCGGCGGACCTGATCGGAATTTCGAGCACGGCCGCCGCGCGCATCGAGACACCGGCGCATGCGATCAGCGCCTCCAGCAGCATGTCGCCGGAGCACAGTTCCTGGCCGCTGCCCCCGGCCATCGGATGAATGCCGGCAAGCGCCAGCCCGCGTCCGGTCTCGACCTTGCAGGTCACGGTGGACGCGTCGGCGACGCCTTTGGCCTTCAAGGTGAGGAACGCGGCCTTCGCATCCCTGCGATAGAGATCCTTGATCGGCTCCTGCGTGGCGCGAAATGTTGCGATTTCCATGAACAATCTCCTGTCTTGAATTGTCGTTGTCAAAAATGGCGAGCAGTGGCCGGGCCTTATTCCGGCACCGCGATGCCGGAGCCGCCGAGCTCAGCCGGAAAGTCCCTGAGCTTGGGCAGCCCATCCTTCATCGGCAGCACGGTCTCAGCGTAGTTGACGTGAACCCCAGGCGTGAATTTCACGCCCGGTATCGTTGCCGCATAGACATCGACCAGGCCGAGCGGCGGATGATCGGTCATCAGATGACCACCGCATTTCGTGCAGAACTGGCGATCGCTCATTTCGGTCTTCTCGAATCCGGACAGGAACTCCGCGCCCTTGGTGACCTTGACGTTCTGAGGCTTCCACAGCGTGAAGGCGTTCACGGGAGACGCCGACCACGATCGACACGAACCGCAATGGCAATAGCCCATTGCCTCGGCGGCTCCGTGCACTTCGATTTCCACGGCGCCGCAAAAACACCCGCCCTTATGTACCGTCATGACTTTTGTCCCTGGTTTGGTTTCGACAGCACTCAGCGCCCACTCTCGGCAGCTTGAGCACCGGTGCAGGTTTAGGAGTTCTGGCCGCGAACTGAATGATACGGCGTCCGCCTCGCTTGACAGCGCGTCCGGAACTCGAAAGGGATGGCTCACCGGCTAGCCGGGTGCGGGACGAAACGGAATGGCCGGGGATGCTCTGTCTAACCTGTTGAGGACGGTACGCCTTACCGGCGCGACGTTTTTTGACATTGAGGGCCACGAGCCGTGGGCCGTCTGCTCGCCGGCGCCATCGTCCATCCTGCCGAAGATCCTGCCCGGTGCGGACCATCTGATCTCCTACCATGTGGTAACGGCCGGTCGCTGCTTCGCGCGCATCGTCGGCCAGGAAGCGATCGCGCTGGAGGCAGGCGAAGTCGTCGTCTTCACCAGGAGCGACCCGCATATTATGTCCAGCAATCCGGCGCTGCGCGCCGATCCGCCGACAGCCGACGTTCTCGACATCGCAACATCCAGCCGGATGCCGTTTTACATCAACTGCGCCGGCGACGGCGCGACCTCGGCTAGGCTGGTTTGCGGCTATCTCGCCTGTGATGCACAGCCATTCAATCCCCTGCTCGAGGCTTTGCCGCCGGTGATCAAGGCCGGAGATGCCAAAGGCGATGGCGGCTGGCTCAGCCAGTTCATCAACCTGGCTGTCACGGAGGTGGCGCAAAAGCGCGCAGGCAGTGAAACGGTGCTCACCAAACTGAGCGAACTGATGTTTGTCGACGTGTTGCGCCGTTACTTGGAATCGCTGCCGCCACAAACCACGGGATGGCTGGCTGGCCTGCGCGATCCGCACCTGGCGAGGGCACTGGCGCTGATCCACGACCGGCCGGCGCATAACTGGACGGTGGAGGCGCTGGCGAAGGACTCCGCGCTGTCGCGCAGCGTGCTCGCCGAACGCTTCACCAGGCTGGTCGGCACGCCGCCAATGCATTATCTCGCCAAATGGCGCATGCAGATCGCCTCGGAGTTGCTCAGCGCCGGCACCAGCAACATGGCCAGCATCGCCGCTGAAATCGGATACGAATCCGAGGCAGCGTTCAGCCGCGCCTTCAAGAAGATGATCGGCCTTCCGCCCTCCGCCTGGCGTCTAGGCATCCGGACCGGATCCGGAACCGACGAAGAGTAGACCGATGCCTGCCAGATCCTGTTCTATCGATCAGCCAGCGCCAGCTTGGCCCCAAGCATGACAAAGGCGCCGGCGAAGGTGCGGCGCATCCAGGTCAGCACCATCGGCCGCGACACGACATGGCTGCGGATCGAGGCGGCAAAGATGCCGTAAGCGACGAAGACGACGAAGGTCAGCAGCATAAAGACGCTCGAGAGTTCGAGCATCTTGGCAAATGCGTTCGGTTCGGTCGTGCTGACGAATTGCGGCAGGAAGGCAAAGAAGAAGATCGACAGCTTCGGGTTCAGGATGTTGATCAGGATACCGGAGGTGATGACCTTGGCTGCCGAGCGGGGTGCCGCGTTTTCATCGACGCTCAGGCCGCCCTTCTCCTTCAGCGTGTTCCAGGCCATGTAGAGGAGATAGGCGACGCCGAGATATTTCAGCGTCTCGAAGGCGACAGCACTTGTGTGCAGCAGCGCCGCCAGGCCGGTGATGGCGGCGGCCATATGCGGGATGATGCCAAGCGTGCAGCCGAATGCAGCAGTGATCGAGGCGCGCGCGCCTCGCGAAAGCCCGGCGCTCAGCGTGTAGAGAACGCCGGTGCCGGGCGAAGCCACGACGATCAGCGACGTCAACAGGAATTCGATGCTCATGGTTCCTCCAACGCCCTGCCCGTAGTGGAAGCTATCGAGGGATGTGGGATGAGGCAAGGTGGGCGTCGGCTAGATCGTTGGCATCCCGTGCGCCTTGCGCGCCATCAGGCAATCGTCGCCGCCAGGCATGCAGGCGTGGCAGACGTCCGGGCGGATCTCGTAGATGCCGCAGGCCGTGTGCTTGCCGATCTCGCCCGTAAGCGCCGAACAGCGCACGCCCTCGCAGCGCATGCCGGACAGGTCGGCGGACACGAACTTTTCCGGAATCCGGTCAAGTTGCGCATCGTCCTCGGTCGAGAAGCGCGGCCATTCGGCCGAGTAGGAGCAGCAGGCGCCGCAGCTCTGGCAATCGAAAACCGGCTGGTCGTCCTGTTTTGACGACCGGATATCCCTGGCGGCCAACGCGACCAGCCCAGGTGCTGCGAGATTGCGATCGGCTTGGTGCGGCAAGGCGCTATTTCTTCTTGCCTGCCTTGCCCTTGGGCGTGGCGGCCGGCGCCTCGAACAGATCGGTCGCCGACGGTTCGGCGGCCTTCGGCGCGGCAGCGGGCTTGGCCTGCTTTGCAGTGGCAGCAGCCGGCGCTGCCGGCTGATCCTTGGTGGAAAACTTTATGGCCATGTCAGTCCTCGTCGGAAAAGCGCGATGATGGTGCGCGCGGATTGCGCAAGCGGCCGATCAGCGCCGAGACCGCTGTGATGTTCATTTCCTCGGGCGACCAGTTCCTCGCCTCGGCAATGTGGTGCGCCGCCAGTTCGCGATGCGTGCTGCCGCTATAGGCGGCATCCTGGTAGGTCACGCGCTCCTGGGTCTTTTTGTCCTCGCGGACATATTCGACCAGATAGTTCGGGGCTTCGGCACGGCCGCGCACGCCGACGCGCACCTGGGCATCGCCATGCGCGCGCTTGCAGCGCTCGAGCTTTTCCAGCACACGGCGGACATATTCGACCGGCTTGTCCAGGCCCGGGACCATGGACGCTATGGTCGCATCGGCATCGATCGGCGTCGGCGGTACGCGCTTGGTGGCCATCAGCGTTTGCCTGCCCGCTTCGGCAGCGCCGCAAGGGCTGCGGCCGCTGCCATGTCGTCGGCTTCCTTTTCCTTGCGCAGTTCGCGCAAGCGCGCGGTCTTGGCTTCGCGAGCCTCGCTGACGGCATCACGCTCGGACAGGATGCGGTTGAGTGACATCGACTGGGTTTGCGTCTTGCTGAACAGCGAGCCGGCCTGGTCGGCGGTCTTGGATTGAGTGGTCAAAACTTTCTCCTGTCGGGAGCCTGGTGCCGATAGAGCGAGAGCGGTCTTCGATTACGACCAAAGCAATACGGCAGCGGGGCAGTATGGGCGGTTCAGATTGCTGGAGCGTCCCTTAGCACGTTCCGGCCGGCGTGCGGCGCACTTTTAGCGGCACGACGCACAAAATGAAAAAGGCCAGGCACCGCCTGACCTTCCATGAAAGCGCCGCGCATCCAGTTGGATGCGCAAGGCGCTCCTTTCAGCCTATCCGTGGTCACCGGAAGGCCGAATTCCTTATCAGGCCGCCTTCAACTGGTCGGCGGACATCTTGCCCGACTTGTTGTCGCGGGTCATCTCGTAGCCGAGCTTCTGACCCTCGACGATGTCACGCATGCCGGCGCGCTCTACGGCCGAGATGTGGACAAAAACGTCGGCGGAGCCGTCGTCAGGCTGAATAAAACCAAAACCTTTGGTGGCGTTGAACCATTTCACTGTGCCGGTGGCCATGAAGAACCCTTTCCCTGGCAAATATTCGTTCACCATCGTGCGACTGCACAACAGCGTTTTGTCTCGATTTTTGATGGGGAAGTTCGTCAAAGGCGCGCATCGTGCGCGGATAACAAAAGTCGGTCAAACAAATATCGACATGTTTCTTATAGACTTCTTTTAGCGCCCAGTCAATTTCTGGTTTGGCCGGAGCCCAAATTCAACCTGAGGGTGCCTGAGGCATAAGCCTCAACTGACGAGGTGGCGGAGCGCAAGGCGTTCCCAAACAATATTCCACGCCCCGGAACCAATCGCAAGCCGGCGCATTTCCGTGGTGTCAGCAATTCAGAGAGCAATCTCGGTAATGCTGGCAAAAGGACGCCTCCCGCACATTAAACGGTGCGAGAGGCGTTCTTGTATGTGCCGTTGTCTGACACAATTCCCAAGGGAAAACCGTTTCACACTTTTCCTTAAACTTACGCTCGCCTACAGGATCGCGCTGATCAGCGGCAGGATATCGTAGTGGAAACCGCGGCCGAAGCTCGACACCGGATCGCCGTCGGTGACCGCTCTTGCCTCGGCTTCGCTGCCGACACGCAGGATCAGCAGACCCCAAGGGCCGGCGGCCGGGTCGGCGACCGGCCCGGCCAGGATCATGGTGCCCTCGGCAAGCTTGCCGCGCAGATAGTCGGCATGCCGGCCCATCAACTCCCTCTCCTCCTCCGTCAGGGTGAAGGCGAAGTCCGGCCGAGGCGGGATCAGCCGGCAGTGGAAGATTGTTGGCGCGGTAGTCTCACGCGGTCCATCATTGCTGGCCATCGGTCACTCACCGTGATGTCATTAGTGGTCCTATTCGTCCGGGCCGGGTTCCGGCCAAGTCTCCTTCGCTGCTTCCGCATACCAGTGCCGCATCGCCGGCGTTGCCAACACGGCGTCGACGTAGGCGCGCGTGTCGGGCGCGAGCTTGCCGCCATAGGTGTCGAAGCGGGTGACGACAGGTGCATACATGGCATCGGCCGCGGTGAAATGACCGAACAGGAAGGGGCCGCCTTTGCCGTATTGTTCCCGGCACTGGCGCCAGATCGTTTCGATGCGCGCGCGCTGCATTTCGCCTTCGGCGTCGAGCGGCTTGTGGCCCTTCGGCCGGCGCAAATTCATCGGCCAGCCATAGCGCACCTCGCGAAAGCCGGAATGCATCTCGGTCGCCACCGAGCGAGCCAAGGCGCGGGCGCCGATATCCTGCGGCCAAAGTTTTTTCTCCGGAAACAGGTCGGCCAGATATTCAAGGATGGCAAGGGTTTCCCAGACAATCCTGCCATTGTGATTCAACACTGGCACAAGGCCGGTGGGCGAGACTTTCGCCAGAGCGGCAAAAGTCTCGGGCGTGCGCAGGCGCACGAAACCTTCCTCGAACGGGATCTCCAGATGCTTCATCGCCACCCATGGCCTCAGCGACCAGGACGAAAAGCACTTGTTGGCGATGATGAGCGTAAATTCAGCCAAGGCGGTCTCCCCAAAATTTCGTCACACTAGTCACACGATACGACGCGGCAAAGCGTTTCGGCGACCATATAAGCGACCAGATGCGACGATGATCGCCGCCCAGGGAACCTAAGCCAAGCCGGCCCGTTTGCCTCCTGCGAATGAATCCCCGGAATCCCAGGAGATGCAAAGATGGTGAACAAGGATCAGGTTGCCGGCGTGGCCAAGCAGGTCAAGGGCTCGGTCAAGGAGGCCGGCGGCAAGGCGACCGGCAACAGGCAGACCCAGGCCGAAGGCACTGCAGACAAGACCGCCGGCAAGGTGCAGAAGGTCTATGGCGACGTGAAGGACAAGATCAAAAAGGCGCTCTGACCCGATCTCGCAGGCAATGAGGAAGGCGGCTCAAGGCCGCCTTTTTCTTGTCAGAGGCTGAGACTCTTGCTGAAGGCGCTGGTGAACTTGACCTCGCCGTGGTCGCCGGCCGCCTCGCCCAGCACTACGTCCATGCTGTCCCCGGTTACCCTCACCAGCGCGAAGCCGCCCATATAGGCGGCCTTCGGCTTGAACAGGTCGAGGCCATCGCTCTTGTAGATCATCGGCACTTCGTGCTGATGGCCATGGAAGATGGCGATGACATTGTAGCCCTTCAGCGCCGCCAGCAGCGCCTGGCGGTCGGCCTCGCTCCACCAATGCGGCGCGCCTGCGCCGTCATCGTCATAGGTGCGCTTGGCCGGGTCCCAGCGCTCGACCGAGAAAGTGTCCCAGCCATAGTGCTGGAACAGGATGACGGGACGGCCATCCGCCGCGTAGGTCGCCAGATCCTGCTTCAGCCACGGCAGGCTGCTCACCGCGCCATGGCCGGTGTCGCCGGCAAAGCGGTGGGTCTGGACGAGATGCAGGCCGCCCCAGTCCCAGGAATAGCAGTCGGTGTCGACATCGTATTCGGTGGCCGGCACCGGCGGCTTGAAGAACACGCCGGGGCGGTGGTTGATCTCGACATAGTCGCGCAATTCACGCCGGTACCAGTCGACATGGGGCGGCGAGCCGTTCTGGTCGAGATCGTGATTGCCGAGGCCGACATAGACCGGCATGTGCACGCGATCGGGACCGACGCCCTGTTGATAGCGCTGGCTGAACTGCAACAGTTGCGTGCCTTCGCTGGGCTCGGTGATCTGGCCGCCGCCATCGTCGGTGATGTCGCCGCCGACAACGAGGCCGAGCGGCGCATCGATGCGGCCGCCGGCCGAACGCAGGCGGGTTGCAACGCCATCGATCTCGACTGGCCATTGCCGGCCGGCCAAGCCATTGAGGACAGCGACATTGCGCAACAGCGCGGCATCGGTCTTGCCTTCCTCCAGGCAGTTGGGGCTGAGGCCGCTCGACATGCGGCAGGCATGGACATCGGCGATGAACAGAAAGGTGGCGTCGATGGGCTGGATGCGCTTGCCGGTCTGGCCAAGCGCGGCGCGCGGCAGCATGCCAGCCATGGCAAGGCCGGCTGCCTGTGCGAGGAAATTGCGACGGGAGAGGACGAGCTTGCGATTCATGACCTGAAATTCAGCACAGCCGGCGCCCCACCGTCCAGTTGCCAGGAATGGCAGGTCGACACGGTACACTGGCTCTGGCATTTCTTGGGTCATGCTGGCGCGCGGCAAATACAAGCACAGGGGGATTTCATGAGAGCCGTTTCGATAGGCGTGGTGCTGGCTGGGTTGCTGCCGGCGGCTGCGGTGCATGCCGCCGATTGTGTCGACGCAAAATCGGCAAAGGCCGGCTTCGTTCTGGAAATGCCTGGCGTCCGCAGCGAGTTTCGGCCGGTGGCCGGCGGCATGGTGTCCGTCGCCAACACCTACGAATCGCAATCGCCGCAGACACAGTTCCTGTTTGCCGGCCTGGTCGAAGTGTTTCGCGACAGCGATACCGGACGGGTGGCGACGATCCCGTTTTCCGATCTGCGAAAACTGTTTCCGCTGAAGACTGGAGCCAAGAGCACGATCGAATTCGTCGAGCTGTCGCCGAACAAGCAGCCGAAGAGCACCAAGACGCTGAGCCTGGTCGTCAAGGGCAAGGAGACGTTCAGTGTCGGCGGCTGCAAATACAACGTGCTGGCCGTCACGGAGACCTTCAAGAACGGCGCCGGCGAAACGCTGGACACATTTACCGCGCTTTATGCGCCCGATCTGCAAGCGTCCCTCGCCCGGCGCTACGACGAAGGGACCAGCGCGGAATCGGTGAACGGTTACGAGACGATCAAGCCGCTTTCCAACTAGAACAGCGCAGTTCCGGCCTCAAGGTGTTCCCGGCCGCAGCAGGATCCTGCTACGCCGCTTCGCTCTGCTCGGGAATGGCGACGTTGAGCTGCCCTGAAGTTCGGCCAGGCAATCGCGCAGCACGCTGGCATCCTGTGCCGTCTTGGCCATCGACATGGCGCCGGAATAGGCGGCGATGGCGAGTGCCGCAAAGCGCTCGGGGTCGGTGCCCTGCTCCCTCCCCGACTGCTGGTCGGCTCGCACCTTGTCGGCAACCGCCTGACGCCATCCGGCAAAGATGCCGGCCAAAGCGGCGCGGAAATCCGGGTCAGCGAGCGACAGTTCATGCGCCAGATTGTTGAGCGGACAGCCGCGCACGAAGCCTTGCTGCTCAAGCTCGGTCGCCACCGCCTCGAATACCGCGCGCACGCCTTCGCGCGCCGAGCCTGCCGCCCGTACAGGGTTGATCCAGGTTTCATCGAGGGCCGCTGCCACGCGCTCCTCGATCACCGCCAGAGCGAGCGCCTTCTTCGTCGGGAAATGATGATGCAGCGCGCCGCCGCTGACGCCTGCGGTCGTCATCAACTCGCCAAGAGCGGATGCATGATAGCCACGCGCCTGGAACGACGCTTCGGCGACATCGAGCACCTTGTTGCGCAGCCCTTCGGGATCGTTGGTGCGTTTTCGCGGCGGCCCTTTCGGAGCCCGAGCAATCTCTGCTGACATTTGCCAACGATAGCAGATTGACAAAACAGGACAACCGATCTGTTTTATAAACCGGATGATCATCCTGTTTTTTGGAGACGACACAATGACCGTACCCCTGAATGCGCCTGCAACGGCAAAACCGCTCGCTTCGCCTGTCGTCGAGTTGCGGCAGTACACGCTGAAGCCGGGCCGGCGCGAGACGCTGATCGACATCTTCGACAGTCGGTTCATCGAAGGCCAGGAACACGCCGGCATGACCATCATCGGACAGTTCCGCGACCTCGACCGCCCCGACATATTCGTCTGGCTGCGCGGCTTCGAGGGCATGGAAGCGCGGAAGCAGGCGCTCACCGCCTTCTATGACGGGCCGGTGTGGACGGCGCACCGCGACGCCGCCAATGAGACGATGATCGATTCCGACGATGTGCTGCTCTTGAAGCCGGCATGGCCAGGCGCCGGCTTCGATCTGTCAGGCGCGCAGCGAGGCGCCATGCCGCCGGATGGAAAGCTGAGCGCAGACAATCGCTTGACCGCTATCGTTGCCATCCAGATTCATCATCTGCGGTCTGGCTCCGAAGCCGATTTCGCCGGCAATTTCGAAACGGATGCCGTTCCGGTCCTTATCGGCGTCGGCGGACGGTTGCTTGGCGCCTTCATCACCGAGCACGCCGAAAACAGCTTTCCCCGCCTGCCGGTGCGCTTGAGCGAAAACGTCTTTATTGCGGTGACGGGTTTCAACAGTCCCGAGGCGCATGCCAGTTACGAAGCCGCAGTTGCCGCTTCGCCCCAATGGCAAGCGGCCGATGTGACCTGGCGGACCGAAACCTTGCGCCTGACGCCGACGTCGCAGTCGCTGCTGCGGTAACCGGATCGGCACGCGGCCAACCGAAGTTCATACTGAGCGATAGGCCGGCGGCTTGACCGCCCTCGCCGATCGGCATTGCCTTCGTGACGCGGGCAACAGCGAGAGCATTCGATGCGACTTGGCCTTCAATGAGACTTTCTGGCAAACGAGCATTGGTGACCGGCGGCTCGGACGGCATCGGCCTGGCGATATCGGAAGCTTTCTTGCGCGAGGGCGCCGACGTGCTGATCGTCGGTCGCGACACCAGCAAGCTCGAGACCGCCCGCGAGACCCTTGCGGCGGAGGGCAACGTCGGCACCCAGTCGGCCGATCTCTCGACCTCTTCCGGCATCGATGCCGTGGTCGATCGCGCGAAAGCAACCGGCCCACTCGACATCCTCGTCAACAATGCCGGCGTCGCCTATCTGGTGCCGTTCGAGACCGTCACCGAGCACCTCTTCCAGCAATCCTTCGCGCTCAATGTGACGGCGGCGTTCTTCCTTACCCAGCGGCTGCTGCCGCATCTCGGCGCCAACGCCTCCGTCATCAACATCTCGTCCTACTTCGCCGACAAGATGATCCCGAAGCGGCCGTCGAGCCTGTATTCCTTGTCCAAGGGCGCGCTGAATTCGCTGACCAAGTCGCTGGCCTTCGAGCTTGGTCCGCGCGGCATCAGGGTCAATGCGATTGCGCCCGGCACGGTCGACACCGCCATGCGGCGCAAGTCGATCGACAACCTGCCGGCGGCAGCGCAAGCCGAGCTGAAAACCTATGTCGAGCGCAGCTACCCGCTCGGCCGCATCGGCCAGACCAGCGATCTTGCCGGCATCGCCGTCTATCTCGCCAGCGATGAGGCGGCGTGGACCAGCGGCGGCATTTTCGCGATCGATGGCGGGTATACGGCGGGGTGACCGTTTGGACGGCCCTCGGCCTCGAACAAGCGGAGCACTTGACCAAACTTCCGATACCGCGTCTGTCTGCAGATTGAGCAATGCTTCAGACATTCGTGGTGCCATGCCGTCTATCGATCCACTGATCCTCTTCTACACAACGTTCTTCAGCAAACCCGTCGATATCGCGTCGATACAGTGCGAAATGCCCGGGCGGTGGACACTGGACAAACGACGGATTTCCGAGGCCGCGGCAGTCGTCTTCCATATTCCGAACTTTCGCGAAGTTGGCGATGCCTACAAATACCCTGGTCAATATTGGGTCGCCTGGTCGATGGAATGCGGCCAAAACTACAAGCGACTTGCCGACCCCAAAATCATGCGGCACTTCGATATCATCATGACGCATGAATCCCGGTCCGATGTCTGGGTACCCTACCTTCCGCGTGCGGTGTGGTGGAAAGATGCGCTGGCCAGACCAATCGTGCCGAAAACGGAAGAAGCGCCGGTCGCACTCTTCCAGTCGGCCGGCCTGAATTATAGCGGCCGTGTCGATCTGGCGAACGAACTGGCGCGCCACATGAAGATCGATTCTTATGGCCGATATCGCAACAACCGATCGGTCTCTGGCCCCGATCTGGGCTCGAAGACCAAGATCGAAACCATTGCGCGGCACAAATTCTGCCTGGCCATGGAGAACTCGATCGAGGCCGACTATGTCACCGAGAAAATCTATGACGCGTTCATGGCCGGCACGGTGCCGATCTACCTTGGCGCTCCCAATGTGGACGAGTTCGTTCCGGAGCACTCCTTTATTGACGCCAGTGCCTTCGCCAGCGCCAGCGATCTTGCAGCCTATCTCCAGCGCCTGATAGCAACGCCGCAAGACTACGAGGCTTATTTCGACTGGCGCTCAAAGCCATTGCCCGACAATCTCGTCAAACGGGTGCAATCATTGGAAACACCCGCGTTCTGCAGACTGATGAGCGTCGTGCGCCAGCGTCTGGAGGCGCGGACAAGCAAGCCTTCCGGACGGCGAACACTTCCGTTCGGCTATAGATCCTATCTCAGGACAAAGCTGCGCCGTTGGAGGAAAAAGGTTCCGAGCTGACGGTCCGCGATCAGGCGCGCTTTCAGCAAAATACGGAGAACAAAGAGCGTCTCTTGCGACGTCGAGACGGCTTCGACCTTGCCGCCATGCATCTTGGAGATCTCCGAGGCTATGTGGAGGCGCTCCCAGGGTGGACTTGAAATTCTCGGTTTCGCGATCCGAAGCTCGATCCGGATGCGATGCCGGATTTTGGTCGGGAAACTGAACAGAAGGACAAGTGCATAAGCTACCTCATCGCTGCTGTTGCCAGTGAGACGCCGGCACGGATGGTAGTTTGTGTGGCAGCGTCGCTCGTAGGTAGAGTAGGTAGACATGAATTGCGCATTGCTGATCCTGGGGGAAGTTTGCGTAGAGCAATCCGCCAGCTCGACATGATCTTATCGAGCTAAATCCGCAAGTTTCCGTCCACTTCATGGGATCAAGCCGCACTGAGGAGCAATTTCCTTCACACGAAAGTGGAGGGTGCAGGATCCCGAAGGGCGGCGCTACCGCTTCAACCGATTTACTGCCTGCCGGCCGCAATCTCTGCTTGAAGGCCATTGTGCAACGCGATACGCCGTTGCCGAATTCGATCGTCGGAGAGACAAGTGACCGCTGCCAGGACCAGAACCGAAACCGACACGTTCGGCCCCATCGAGGTTGCCGCTGACCGTTACTGGGGCGCGCAGGCGCAGCGTTCCCTCGGCAATTTCAGGATAGGCTGGGAAAAGCAGCCGGCCTCGATCGTGCGTGCGCTCGGCATCGTCAAGCGAGCGGCGGCGGAAGCCAATATGGAGTTGAAGCGGCTCGATCCGGCAGTCGGCAAGGCGATCATCGAGGCGGCGCAAGAGGTGATCGACGGCAAGCTGAACGATCATTTCCCGCTGGTCGTCTGGCAGACCGGCTCGGGCACGCAGTCCAACATGAACGCCAACGAGGTGATCTCCAACCGGGCGATCGAACTTCTGGGCGGCGTCATGGGCTCGAAGAAGCCGGTGCACCCTAACGACCACGTCAATATGAGCCAGTCGTCGAACGACACCTACCCGACAGCCATGCACATCGCGTGCGCCGAGCGCATCGTGCACGATCTGCTGCCGGCGCTGAAGCATCTGCACGCTGCGCTCGAGGTCAAGACGAAGGCCTTCGCCCACATCATCAAGATCGGCCGCACCCATACGCAGGACGCGACACCCCTCACGCTGGGTCAGGAATTTTCCGGCTACGCCGCGCAGGTGGCCTCTTCGATCAAGCGCATCGAGATGACGCTGCCCGGCCTGCAGGAACTGGCGCAGGGCGGCACCGCCGTCGGCACCGGCCTCAACGCGCCGGTCGGCTTTGCGGAAAAGGTGGCGGCGCGCATCGCCGAAATCACCGGCATTGCCTTCGTCACCGCGCCGAACAAGTTCGAGGCGCTCGCCGCGCACGATTCCATGGTGTTCTCGCATGGCGCCATCAACGCGGCGGCCGCCGCCATCTTCAAGATCGCCAACGACATCCGCTTCCTCGGCTCCGGCCCGCGCTCGGGCCTCGGCGAACTGTCGCTGCCGGAAAACGAGCCGGGTTCCTCGATCATGCCGGGCAAGGTCAACCCGACCCAATGCGAGGCTCTGACGCAGGTCTGCGTGCAGGTGTTCGGCAACAACGCCTCGCTGACCTTCGCCGGTAGCCAGGGCCATTTCGAGCTCAACGTCTACAACCCGCTGATGGCCTACAACTTCCTGCAGTCGGTGCAGTTGTTGGCCGACGCCTCGATCTCCTTCACCGACAATTGCGTCGTCGGCATCGAGGCTCGCGAAGACAACATCAAAGCCGCGCTCGACCGCTCGCTGATGCTGGTGACCGCGCTGGCGCCGACGATCGGGTACGACAATGCCGCCAAGATCGCCAAGACCGCGCACAAGAAGGGCACCACCTTGCGCGAGGAAGCGCTGGCCACTGGGCTGGTCAGCGAGGCAGACTACGACCGGCTGGTGCGGCCGGAGGACATGACGCATCCGGGTTAAGCGATTCCAGGGAAAGTGCCTTGCGTTTCCTCGGGAAGCGCGCAGCCCTCTTCTTGGGGGATTGCGTCAACTAGAAATCCGAATTTTGTGGCGGGACAATTTGCTCCCGCCGCTGCTGGCCGCGACAAGAATTTTGCGTCGGTCGAACGATCCCGAAATGTACGTCCTGTGAACAATGTGTCGCCGGACTGGCGGCTTTGGTGAACAGTCGGCTTGGTCTATCTGACGGGACATCAACCCTTTTCGGAGAGCCACCATGTCCATCAACACTTCCGCTGCCGGCGCCGGCATCGCGTCCAACAGCTCCACCACCATCCTTCTCGGCCGCATCCTGCTCGCCGCCATCTTCCTGCTTTCCGGCTTCGGCAAGCTCACCGCCATTTCGGGCACCGCCGGCTATTTCGGCGCCATGGGCCTGCCGGTGCCGACCATAACGGCCATTGTCGTCGGCCTGATCGAATTGCTCGGCGGCCTTGCCGTGCTCGTTGGCTTTCAGACCCGCATCGCCGCCTGGGTGCTCGCGGTCTTCACCATCGCCTCGGCCTTTGTCGCCCATACCGGCTGGGCCGACCAGAACCAGATGATCCATTTCCTGAAGAACGTCGCCATCACTGGCGGTTTCCTGCTGCTGGCTTCCTCGGGCCCTGGCGCCTACTCGATCGACGCCAAGCGCGGCTGAGCTTTCCCTTCCCAAGCCTGAAAAAAGCGGCGTGGAATTTTCCACGCCGCTTTTTCGTTGTCTGCCCAAGCGCGCGCCCGTCCCATCCCTGCTAGGATCGGTCTCGAAACAGCCGGCGGACAGACAACGGAGATGACCATGCCCCGCGATGCTTTGCTTCTGATTTCCCGGCTGCTGCTCGCCGCCCTGCTCGTTCCCTCCGGCTACAACGCGCTCGCCGACATTGCCGGGACGACCGGCTATTTCGCAGGCCTCGGCATGCCATTGCCGACGCTTGCCGCCTGGGGCACCGGGCTGTTCGAGTTGATTGCCGGTCTCTTGATACTGGTCGGCTTTCAGACGCCGGTCGTTGCGATACTTCTTGCCGCTTTCTGCATCGTTGCAGGCTCCATCGGCCACTACGGCCAGGGCGGCGATGACCCGATGCTCACCTTCCTGCACCAGCAGATGCTGATGAAGGACATTGCCATCGCCGGTGGATTCCTGGCGCTAGCCATGGCCGGCGCCGGGGCCTGGTCGATCGACGGGCGCCGCGCCGCGGTCTGATATCGTCAAATATCGTCCCGGTTGAACCATCGACGCCCGTGCCAGGTCGCCCCCCCACTCCGTCTCGGCTTCGCCGAGCCACCCCCCATCGACGGGGTATAGGAAGGGCGCGAGCCTATTGCCGCCAACGCTTTCCAACGAGGCTCCCTTCCTTTCCCTCCGGAGGGGGAAGGTGGCGGTGCGAAGCAGCGACGGATTGAGGAAGCCGGTCCTCGAACGCGAGGCCGACGACGACATGGTTTTGCTGTCAGGCCGCGCCTACTTCACCGACACGCTCTGCCCACCCTCGACCGCCAGCACCAGCCGGCGGTTGGTGATCCGCGCCAGTTGCGCCAGCCGTCCGGCCGGGCGTTCGCCGTAAAGATCGGAAAGTGAGGCCGGTAGCACCAGCGCCAACGTGCCATTGCCGCGGTTTTCCCATTTCAGCCGCGGCATGACGCCGGGCATGGCCGCAGTCAGCAGATAGACGACGCGCAGCACCGCCGCCAGGATGCGGGCTCGCTCGAGATAGCGCGGCGTCGCCAGGCCGCGGATTTCCGGCGCCGCATCGTTGAACACGCCTTCGTGGCGGAACAGGCCGACCAGCGCCAGGAAGGCACGGCCGGGGTGATCGACGCCAATGAAGGAGGCGTGGGCAATGATGTTGAGCGACTGCTTGCCGCGATATTCCGGGTGTGCGCGCCAGCCTATATCGGCCAGCAGACAGGCAGCGTGGCGATAGCGCGCCTCATCCTCCGTCTCGTCGATGCCGAAGGCGGCAAAGGTCTTGTCCGTCCATTCGACAAGCTCATGCGCATGGGTGACCGAGCGCGACCGCAGCCGCGCTAGTTCCTCCGAAGCGGAGACCAGCGGATCGGCCTTCTGCTCGGCAGGGTCGAGCAGCGAATAGAGAAAGCCTTCGCGCACTCCCAATGCCGAGACGATGATCTTCGACGGCTGCATCGCCGCCATGATCTCCTGCAGCACGACCGCGCCATAGGGCAGCAGCGAACGGCGGTTCTTCGACACGCCTTCGATGCCCTTGACCTTCTCGATCTCGCCTTTCGCCACCTGCTTCAGGAAATTGGCGGCGCTGTCGACACCGATCTCATAGTGGTGCATGACGCCAAGCGGGTAGTTGGTCATTTCCATGTGCAGCCGGGCAAGGTTTCGCCAGGTGCCGCCAACGGCGTAGAAGGGCCGTCCCTGCCCGCCCTTCAACATTTTGGCGCGCGCCAGTTCGTCGCGGGTGATCTTTGCCGCCTGGGCGAGCGAATTCCTGGCCATGTCCTGCAGCCGCAGGCCACCCAGCGGCAGCGTGATGCCGTCGCCGATCGCCTCGCCATTGATGTCAATAAGCTCCAGGCTGCCGCCGCCAAGATCGCCGGCAATGCCATTGGCGGGGTGGAAGCCCGAAATGACGCCAAGCGCCGAATAATGCGCCTCCTGCCGGCCAGTGAGCACGCGGATCTCGGTCTTGAGCACATCCTGGGCGCGGTGGATGAAATCGGGGCCGTTGATCGCTTCGCGGGCCGCGGCCGTTGCCAGCACAAACATGTGCTCCGCACCCGCCTGGTCGGAGAGCGCGCGGAAACGGCGGAACTCCTCCATCGAGCGCGTCACCGCCTCCGGGTCGAGCTTGCCGGTCGAAACGATGCCGCGGCCGAGGCCGGCCAGCATCTTTTCGTTGAACAGCAAGGTCGGCGAGCGCGCCAACCCTTCATAGACGACAAGGCGGATCGAGTTCGAGCCGATGTCGATAATGGACAGCGGCCGGCGATCCTGCAGCCGGCCTTGGGACGTTGAAATCATCAGCCGGTGTTCTTCTTGCGACGCTTGAACTGCGCGATGCGCTTGGGCGCATGCGACTTCAGCGCGTCACCCCGTCCCGACAGGCTCGGATTGGTCATGAAATATTCCTGCGCGTTGAACGGTTCCTCACCCTCCTCCAGCACGACGCGCCGGGAGGTTCCGTCAGCCAATACGTCGAAACTTTGCTGGTTGTCCATGATGTTGCCCAGCATGATCTGGCCAAGGATCTGTTCATGCACCGTCGGATTGGTGATCGGCACCATGGTCTCGACACGGCGGTCGAGATTGCGTGGCATCAAGTCGGCCGAGGCGATGTAGACGATCGCCTCGTCCGACGGCAGGCCATGGCCGTTGCCGAAGCAATAGATGCGGCTGTGTTCGAGGAAGCGGCCGACGATCGACTTGACCCTGATGTTTTCCGACAGGCCGGGCACCTGCGGCCGCAGGCAGCAGATGCCGCGCACGACGAGATCGATCTCGACGCCGGCACGGCTGGCGTCATAGAGCGCGTCGATGATGTTGGGATCGACGAGCGCGTTCATCTTCATCCAGATGCGCGCCGGACGGCCAGCCAGCGCGTGGGCGACCTCGTCGGCAATGTGCTTGAGGATACGGCTGCGCAGCGTAAACGGCGAGATGGCGATCCGCATCTCATCGGTCGGCTCGGCATAGCCGGTGATGAAGTTGAACAGCTGGGCGACATCGCGCGCGATCGTCGGATCGGTGGTGAAGAAGGACAGGTCGGTGTAAATGCGCGCTGTCACCGGATGGTAGTTGCCGGTGCCGAGATGCACATAGTTACGCAGCTTGCCGTCCTCGCGCCGCACCACCAGCGACATTTTCGCATGGGTTTTGAGTTCAAGGAAGCCGAACACGACCTGGACGCCGGCGCGTTCGAGGTCGCGCGCCCAGCGGATGTTGGCTTCCTCGTCGAAGCGCGCCTTGAGCTCGACCAGGGCGGTTACCGACTTGCCGGCCTCGGCCGCGTCGACCAAGGCGCGCACGATCGGGCTGTCGTTGGAGGTGCGGTAGAGCGTCTGCTTGATCGCCACCACCTCCGGGTCGGCCATCGCCTGGCGCAGGAATTGGACCACCACGTCAAAGGATTCATAGGGGTGGTGGACGACGATGTCCTTCTCGCGAATGGCCGCGAAACAGTCGCCGCCATGCTCGCGGATGCGCTCGGGAAAGCGTGGATTGTAGGGGGTGAACTTCAGGTCGTCGCGTGGCACGGCGACGATCTCGGAAATCTGGCTGAGCGCCAGCGGGCCGGTCAGAACGCTGATGCGGCTCGAAGAGACGCCAAGCTCGCCGGCGACGAACTCGCGCAATTCGCCGGGCATCGACTTGTCGAATTCGATGCGGATGACCGAACCGCGGCGGCGCCGCTTCAGCGCCGTCTCGAACAGGCGCACGAGATCTTCCGACTCTTCCTCGACCTCGATATCGCTGTCCCGGATGATGCGGAAGGTGCCGGAACCCTTGACCTCATAGCCGGGGAACAGCTTGCCGATATAGAGGCCGACAGCCTCCTCCAACGGAATGAAGCGAACGTGCTGCTTGCGGTCGGGCAGGCGGATGAAGCGCTTCAGCGCCACCGGCAGGCGCAGAAGCGCGCTCATCTCCTCGCCATTCTTGCGGTGGCGCAATTGCAGCGCCATCGAGAAGCCGAGATTGGGAATGAACGGAAACGGATGCGCCGGGTCGATCGACAGTGGAGTCAGGACCGGGAAGACCTGGTCCTGGAAATGGTCTTCCAGCCAGACTTTCTCATCCTTGGTCAGTGCATCGCGGGTGATGCTCTCAATGCCTTCCTTGTTGAGCAGCAGCATCAGCGCCGAAAGGCTGTTCTGCTGGTCCTCCTGCAGCCGCTCGACCTCGCGCAGCAATTGTTCCAGCTGCTGCTCCGGCGTGCGGCCGTCGGGGCTCTTGAGCGCAATGCCTTCGCGCACCTGGCCGGCAAGGCCGGCGACGCGGACCATGAAGAATTCGTCGAGATTGGCGGCTGAAATCGACAGGAAACGGACGCGTTCGAGCAGCGGATGGTGCTGGTTCTGGGATTCCTCGAGCACACGCCGGTTGAACTGCAGCCAGGAGAACTCACGGTTGACGAACCGATCGGGGTTGCCGCCCTCGGGGCTCGCCACCTCGACATTGATGAATTCGCTCTGCACCGGCTTCAGTTCGTTCATGGTTCCTGCTCTTCCCCGCCAACCGTCCCTTGGAGCGCCGCTGGACGTGCCATGCCTCTAACACGCTTTTGTGACGCATGGCCCTTCGGCGAAAACCATTCCGATTTCAGGGACATGCACTTAACCGGCTCACCGTATCCTCTGACAGGCTTTTGCGACAGTTTCATTTCATCGATCTTGCAAACAGGCCTGTTATGTTCCAGATGCTTTTCGACGAGATCAAGGAGACGACGATGGCAGGCGGTTCCATTCCCCACTTCCAGAACGATGCGGGCCATCCGGCAATCGACATCGGCGTCAAGGAATTCATGTGCACCGGCGCCAACCCGCCCTTCGACCATCCACACGTGTTCCTCGACATGGGCGACGACAATGAAAAGGTCTGCCCCTATTGCTCGACGCTCTACCGCTATTCGGCGAAGCTGAGGGCGACGGAAACGCTGCCGGCCGGTTGCCTTTATATCGACCAGGCCGCCTGATCCTTCCGCGACAAGCCCGATGGAAGACATCAGGTCCCGGCAGGTCATAATCGCCGGGGCCGGCATCGCCGGGCTGACCGCTGCCCTTGCCTTCGCCGGACGGGGTTATCCGGTAAAGCTGATCGAACAGGCACAGCACCTAGAAGCGGCCGGCGCCGGCATCCAGCTTTCGCCCAACGCAACACGCATTCTTGGAAAACTCGGCGTGCTCGACCGACTGCTGCCCGCAGCGTTGCGGCCGGAAGCGGTCGTGCTCAAGGACGCCGGGACGCTGCGCGAACTGGCGCGGGTACCGCTTGGGCAAGCCGCCGAAGCGCGCTGGCAGGCGCCTTATCTCGTCGCTCACCGCGCCGATCTGCAGGCAGCGCTGCTGGCGCAAATGGCCGAACGGCCGGAGATTGAGCTCATCACCGGCGCCCGCGTGACCGGCACCGTCAAAGACGCGCAATATGTCGCCGTGACCGCCGAAGTGGACGGCCGCGAGATCGAGGCACGCGGCAAACTGCTGGTCGGCGCCGACGGCGTCTGGTCGGCAGTCAGGGCGCAACTCGCAGGCGAGGACTTCGTCAAAAGCCGTTTTTCGGGCGAACTCGCCTGGCGAGTCACGATCGCGGCCGACGGTGCGGCCGGAGAAGCCTTTGTCGCGATCGGCGCCGCCGACTGCGTCACCACGTTCCTGCATCCTGGCTTCCACATGGTCGCCTACCCCGTCAGCAAAGGCCGGGCCTTCAATCTCGCCGCCTTCACCAAGGGTGAGCGCATAGCCGAAGGTTGGTCGGGCCATGCCGATCCCGCGATCCTCACGGCTGCCCTGCGCGGCACCGCGCCGGGCCTGACGAAGCTTGTGGCACTGGCCGGCCCATGGACGGCCTTTCCGATCCACACCGTCGAACAGAAGCGGTGGACGAGCCCGCAGGGCATCGCGCTGATCGGCGACGCCGCGCACGCGATGACGCCGTTTGCCGCGCAGGGCGCGGCAATGGCGATCGAGGATGCCATCACGCTTGCCGACGCTATCGCCGATTTCCCTGGCGATCTGCCCAGAAGTTTTCAAATCTGGGAAAATCTTCGGCGGCCGCGTGTCGCCAAGGCCGCGCGTCGTGGGGCCGTAAACCGCCTCGCCTGGCATGCTGCCGGCCCGGTGGCGATCGCCCGCAATCTGTTCCTGGCCATGCGCTCGCCCGACAAGCTCGCCGCCGACCTCGACTGGCTCTATGGATGGCGAGCGGACGCTCGGCAGTCTAGATCGTCGACTTAGCGATCCTTCCCACCCCCTCTGTCCTGCCGGACATCTCCCCCGCAAGGGGGGAGATTGGATGTCGCCGTCGCCTTCGCCAAAATCGCCGGCGTTGCAGCAGGAGCGCCGCGGGCAAACGGCTGCTCTCCCCCCTTGCGGGGGCGATGGCCGGCAGGCCAGAGGGGGGTGCTGTCCCGCTGACTTCAAAAGATCCAACACTGTCGCGGTGCGATGAAGGACTGCTAGTTATAAAACCGCATCGACAAGCCCAGCGAGGCCGGCAGCGGGTTCCACCAGCCGGTGCGCAGGCCGGCGGTGCGCAGGCCGGCGGCTGTCCAGGTGTTACAGCCGACAAGCGCGTTGAAATGGCCGTTCGCCTCGAAGAAGCGGTCGAAGCTGGAATAGGCGGCGTTCTCGATGACGACCGGACCATGCGGCCCTTGCTGGAAACTCGCGTCGATATAGTCGAGCAGCGCTGCAAAACGTTCCTCATCGATGTCGAAACCGGTGACAGCAGGGTGCGGCTCGGCGATGGCCCCGGCGATATCGACATGCATGACCGAGGCGTCCAGTGTCAGCGCCTTGAGGACGGGCACTGCTTTCAGCTGCGACCAGCTCGGCGTCTCCAGATAGAAGGCCCGGCCGCCCCAGCCAAAGACGATGTAGCGCACTTCCGGGGCGTCGACAGGGATGCCGGCAGCGACCAGGAAATGGAAGCGCCGGCGCACTTCGTCATCGACGGGAATGGCGATGTCGGTGTGGATCGGATTCTCCAGCACCAGAATATGGCGCGTGCCCTCACCCGCCGCTGACGCGGGCCACAGCGGACGCGGCACCAGCGTGCCGAGCGTGGCAGCGAGCGCGACCACGATAATCAGCATGGCCACGAAACGCAGGGCTTTTCTCATGCGGCGGCGGCTTTGTGTTTCAATGGAGAAGATCAACCCCGACCCCAGATAGCAAAAGAGCCCGGCCGCATTACGGCCGGGCTCTTTTGGTTCGCATGAAAATGCTCAGTGCAGGATCTGCGACAGAAACAGCTTCGTGCGCTCGTGGCGCGGATGGTCGAAGAACTCGGCCGGCGTGTTCTGTTCGACGATCTGGCCCTGATCCATGAAGATCACCCGGTTGGCGACTTTGCGGGCAAAGCCCATTTCGTGAGTGACGCACAGCATGGTCATGCCTTCCTCGGCCAGGCCCACCATCGTCTCCAGCACTTCCTTGATCATTTCGGGATCGAGCGCCGAGGTCGGCTCATCGAACAGCATGATGCGCGGGTTCATGCACAGCGAACGCGCTATCGCCACGCGCTGCTGCTGGCCGCCCGACAGCTGGCCCGGATATTTGTTGGCCTGTTCGGGGATCTTGACGCGCTTGAGGAAGTGCATGGCGATTTCCTCGGCCTGCTTCTTCGGCGTCTTGCGCACCCAGATCGGTGCCAATGTGCAGTTCTCCAGGATGGTCAGATGCGGAAACAGGTTGAAGTGCTGGAACACCATGCCGACCTCGCGGCGCACCTCGTCGATCTTCTTGAGATCGTTGGTGAGTTCCTTGCCGTCGACGATGATCTTGCCCTTCTGGTGCTCTTCCAGCCGGTTGATGCAGCGGATCATGGTCGACTTGCCCGAGCCCGAAGGACCGCAGATGACGATGCGCTCGCCGCGCATCACCTTGAGGTTGATGTCCTTCAGCACATGGAACTCGCCATACCATTTGTGCATGCCGATGATGTCGATTGCGACATCGGTGGTCGAAATGTGCATCTTCTTGGCATCGACCTTGATCTCTTCGGCGCTGACGGCGTTTTCTATGACCATGGCAGGTTCCCCTTTTTGTTCTGTCTTTTAGCTATGATGCATGTCGTTGTCCCAAAACCGCTAAACACTTTTGGGCGACATGCATCAACGTTTGTGACCGGTGTCGAGCCGGCGTTCCGTGTACATCGAATAGCGCGACATGCCGAAGCAGAACAGCCAGAAGACGAAGGCTGCAAAGATGAGACCGGATCTCGCGGTCTGTGGCGTCGCCCAATTGGCGTCCGAGAAGTTCTGCTTGACGACGCCAAGCAGGTCAAACATCGAGATGATGATGACGAGGCTTGTGTCCTTGAACATACCGATGAAGGTATTGACGATGCCGGGGATGACCAGCTTCAGTGCCTGCGGCAGCACGATCAGCACCATCTTCTGCCAGTAGCCCAGGCCAAGCGAATCCGCACCCTCATACTGGCCCTTGGGGATCGCCTGCAGGCCGCCGCGCACCACTTCGGCCATATAGGCGGCGGCAAACAGCGAGACGCCGATCAGCGCCCTGAGATATTTGTCGAACGAAACCCCGGCGGGCAGAAACAGCGGCAGCATGACGCTGGCAAAGAACAGAACGGTGATCAGCGGGATGCCGCGAACGAACTCGATGAAGACCACGCACAGTGTCTTGACGATCGGCATCTTGGAGCGCCGGCCGAGCGCCAGCACGATGCCCATCGGCAGCGACACGGCAATGCCGACAAAGGACAGGCTCAGCGTCACCAGCAGCCCGCCCCATAGCTGGGTCTCCACATGCGGCAGGCCGAAGATGCCGCCGACCAGGAGCACGAACGCGATGATCGGCAGTGCCAGGAATAGAAGAATGGCGTTCAACCCCTTCCGCGGCACGCGTGGCATCAGCAACGGCACCAGCAGCGCCACGAACAGGACGGCGACCAGGATCGGCCGCCAGCGCTCTTCCAGGGGATAGCGGCCAAGCATCAACTGGCCGAACTTCGCGTTGACGAAGGCCCAGCAGGCGCCTGACCAGCCGTCCGGCTGGATGCCGCCTTGCGCCACCGTGGCGCATACAGTCCGGTCCGGCCCCGTCCACTGGGCGTTGATGAAGGCCCAGTTGACGACGGGCGGCACGATCATCACCACCAGCGCAATAGCCACTACAGTCAGGATGACGTCGCCCACCGAACCGATCAGGTTCTTGCGAACCCAGGCCAAAGGCCCCCGCACGCCGGCCGGGGCTTGTTGAGCGAGTGCCATTTCGGTCCGCACCCAGGAGGTATCATGTTCCTGCATGGTCTTACCTCTCCACCAGCGCCATCCTGGCGTTGACCACATTCATCACCGCCGACGTCACCAGGCTGATGATGAGATAGACGACCATCATGATCAGCACACCCTCGACCGCTTGACCGGTCTGATTCAGCACTGTGCCGGCGATCGCCGTCAGGTCGGGGTAACCGATGGCAATGGCCAGCGACGAGTTCTTTGTCAGGTTGAGATACTGGCTGGTCAGCGGCGGGATGACGATCCGCATGGCTTGGGGAACGACGACAAGCCGCAGGATAGATCCCGGCCGCAGCCCCAAGGCGCCAGCCGCTTCGGTCTGACCCTTGCTGACGCCGAGAATGCCGGCGCGCACGATCTCGGCGATGAAGGAGGCCGTGTAACAGGACAGCGCCAAATAGAGAGACAGGAACTCCGGCCCGATCTGAAAGCCTCCGGTCAGGTTGAAGGTCGATTGTTTTGGAAAGTCGAAGCTCAAGGGAAAGCCGCTCAGCGCATAGGCCAGGAGCGGAAGGCCGACGATCAGCGCCGCCGAAGTCCAGAATACGGGAAACTGCTGGCCGGTTGCCATTTGCCGCTGGCGTGCCGTGCGCGCGACAAAAAAAGCCATGGCGATGCCGACAAGCAAGGCGACAAACATCAGCCAGGAGCCGTCGCCCCAGATAGCGCGCGGAAAATAGAAACCGCGTTGGTTGAGGAAAGAGCCGAACGGCAAATTGAAACTGTCGCGAGGCGCCGGCAGTACCGCGAGCACGCCTGAATACCAGAAGAAGATCACCAGCAGCGGCGGGATGTTGCGGAACACCTCGACATAGACCGTGCAAATCTTGCGAACCAGCCAGTTGCGCGATAACCGGCCGACGCCGACAATGAAGCCAATGATGGTCGCGGTGATAATGCCGGCAACGGCGACGATAATGGTGTTGATAAGCCCGACGACAATGGCCTGGCCATAGGTCGAATCGGAATCATAAGCGATGGGCCTGACTGGAATGTCAAAGCCTGCTCGGTTGTTCAGGAAGCCAAAACCGGAAGTAATATGCAGGCGCTGCAGGTTGACGATGACGTTGTGGACGATCCACCAGACGCCCGCCACCAGCAAGATGACAACCACCGCCTGGAAGAAAAACCCGCGGACTTTCGGATCGTTGATGAAGGAACCGCGGCTCGGCTCCTCGCGAAGAACTTCCTGCGACGCCATTGCTCATCCCCTGGAAAGAGAAACCGGAAGGCAGATGATCTGCCTTCCGGATCACATTTCGATCAGCGGATCGGCGGTGCGTATTGCAGGCCGCCCTTGGTCCACAGCGCATTGATGCCTCGCGCGATCTTCAGCGGGCTGCCGGTGCCGACATTGCGCTCGAACATCTCACCGTAATTGCCGACTGCCTTGACGATGTTGACGACCCAGTCATTGCTCACGCCAAGGTCGGTTCCGATCTTGGTTTCGGCTTCCTGACCGAGCACGCGCTTGATCTCCGGATTATCCGAGGTCTTCATCTCTTCGACATTGGCCTGGGTGATGCCCAGTTCCTCTGCCTGCAACAGGGCGAAGTAGGTCCACTTGACGATGTGGTACCACTGGTCGTCCCCCTGGCGTACGGCGGGGCCGAGCGGCTCTTTGGAGATGATCTCGGGCAGCACAACATGGTCGGCCGGCGCACTCAGCGTCAGGCGGATGCCATAGAGGCCGGATTGGTCGGTGGTGTAGACGTCGCAGCGGCCGGCGTCATAGGCAGCGTTGACCTCTTCCAGCTTTTCGAAGACGACCGGGTTGTACTCCATCTTGTTCGCCTTGAAGTAATCGGCGAGGTTGAGCTCGGTGGTGGTGCCGCTCTGCACGCAGACTGCCGCACCTGAAAGCTGCAGCGCCGAATTGACGCCAGGCAGTTTCTTGGCGTTGATCATGAAACCCTGGCCGTCATAATAGGTGACGCCGATGAAGTTCAGGCCAAGCGCGGTATCGCGATTGATGGTCCATGTGGTGTTGCGCGACAGGAGATCGATCTCGCCCGACTGCAACGCGGTGAAGCGCTCCTTGGCGCTGAGCGGCGTGAACTTGACCTTGGAGGCATCGCCGAAGACTGCACCAGCGACAGCGCGGCAGAAATCCGCGTCGATGCCTTTCCAATCGCCTTTGTCGTCAGGCGCCGAGAAGCCGGCCAGGCCCGTCGAGACACCGCACTGGATGAAGCCCTTCGCCTTGACGGTATCGAGCGTTGTCGCCGACGCGGCCGAAGCCATCCATCCAAGCGCAGCGGCACCGAGAATGCCAATTGCAATATGTTTCATAACCCACAGACCCTTTTCTGTTTTCAGGTAAACCCTGATCCTCAGGCAAATCCTGATCTTTTCCCGCGTGAACCCGGCTCCCATCCGGCTCATTCCGGAACCTCGCGTCGTAACCGACGCCCGGCCCCTCCCATTCACGAACTGCATCGAAGGCGATTATCTCTGTGAGGTCAAGGGAAATGACCGTTTCACGACAGCTTTGAAAACCAATTGCCGCAAATGCCTGAATTGCGGACAACACCCTCAGGAAAGCAGCAAGCCCCGCAAACAAAAACGGCAAAGTCCGTCGACGCTAATCCACATCCACTCATGAAATCCGCGGCTCTGGATTGCCACGCGTTCCAGACTATTCATAGGGGAATTGGCCTATGCAAAGGGCACCGCGTGGCGGGCGCCCGCTGTTGCACGACCAATGCCGCCGCTCTATGGCTAGCGCTTTCACCACAAGGCGAAGAGCAATGGCGACTGACGGCAACGAAATGGGTATCAACACGCGGCTTGCCCATTCGGGCAACAATCCGCACGACTATTTCGGCTTCGTCAATCCGCCGATCGTGCATGCCTCGACCGTGCTCTATCCCAATGCGTCGGTGATGGCGGCGCGCAGCCAGAAATACACCTATGGCACACGCGGCACGCCGACCACCGATGCGTTGGCGCATGCGATCGACGCGCTGGAAGGCTCCGCCGGCACAATAATCGTGCCGTCGGGCCTGGCGGCGGTGACCGTCCCGTTGCTGGCGTTTCTCTCGGCAGGCGATCACATCCTGATTGTCGATTCCGTCTACCATCCGACCCGCAATTTCGCCGACACGATGCTGAAGCGGCTGGGTGTCGAGGTCGAGTATTACGATCCGCATGCCGGCGCCGGCATCGCCAGCTTGATCAAGCCGAACACCAAAGTCGTGTTTACGGAATCACCGGCCTCCAACACCTTCGAGGTGCAGGACGTTCCGGCGATCGCCAAGGCGGCGCATGAAACGGGCGCCATCGTCATGATGGACAACACCTGGGCAACGCCGCTCTATTTCCGTCCGCTCGACCACGGCGTCGATATCTCGATCCATGCGGCGACGAAATATCCGGCCGGGCATTCGGACGTGCTGCTGGGCACAGTGTCTGCCAATGCCAACTGCTGGAAGCAGCTTTGCGAGACGTTCTACACGATGGGCTGCTGCGCCGGCCCCGACGACGTCTACCAAGTCCTGCGCGGCCTGCGCACGATGGGCGTTCGGCTGGATCACCATCAAAAGAGCGCGCTTTCGATTGCCGCCTGGCTTGAAGGCCAGCCCGGCGTGGCCCGCGTGCTGCACCCGGCGCTCCCCAGCCACCCCGACCACGCGGTGTGGAAGCGTGATTTTTCCGGCTCGAGCGGCATCTTTTCCATCGTGCTCAAAGGCGGCGGCCAGAGACAGCAGCATGCCTTCCTCGATGCGTTGAAAATCTTCGGTCTCGGCTATTCCTGGGGCGGCTATGAGAGCCTTGCCGTGCCGGTCTTCCTCGGCGACCGTACCGTCGCCAAGGGCCCCTATGACGGCCCGCTGATCCGGCTGCAGATCGGGCTCGAGGATGTCGAGGACCTCAAGGCCGATATCCTGCGCGGGCTGGAAGCGGCCGCTGCGGCATGACACCAGCAAACTTGCCAAGCTGATTCCGCTAGCCGGCTAACCCGTTTAAAGGATTGGCGAGCGACTTTCGTAGGACGATCGACCTCGCAAAGCCGCTCATGGGTCGACCAAGCGCAATGTTATTTCCCCAACGCGCGCTTTTTCGGATCGGTTTGACTTTCAAAATCGTCGGGCCAACGCCATTGCAGGCGCTGCGCGCACAATTCCAGCCGGACTGAGCTTGCCATGGCCTTTCGTCTCTTTGTCCCCATTCTCGCCGGCGCGACGCTGCGCGAGCGCCTCATCGCCTGCATCGGGGCGATGATCGGCATTGCGCTGACCGGCGCGATCGGCGCGCTGGTGCTTGGCAATGGCCCGCATGTGCCGCTGCTGGTGGCGCCGATGGGGGCGTCGGCGGTGCTGCTGTTCGCGGTGCCTGCAAGCCCGCTGGCGCAGCCATGGTCGATCATCGGCGGCAATACAATATCGGCGCTGGTCGGCGTGATCGTGGCCCATTTCGTCCATCAGCCCGTTCTCGCCACGGGCATTGCCGTGGCGATGGCGATCGCCGCCATGTCGTTCTCGCGCTGCCTGCATCCGCCGGGCGGAGCCGCCGCACTGACCGCCGTGCTCGGCGGGCCGGCCGTGATCGGTGCCGGCTTCCTGTTTCCGTTCGTGCCGGTGGCGCTGAACTCCATGATGCTGGTCGCGCTCGGCTATGCTTTCCACAGGCTGTCGCGACGCAGCTACCCGCATGTGCCGGCCCCTGCCCCGAAAAGCACGCACGGAACCAGCGATCCGCCGGCTCAGGAGCGCATCGGCTTCCGGGCCGAGGACATCGATGCCGCGCTGGCTGCGCTCGACGAGACCTTCGACATCGACCGCAACGATCTCGAACAACTGCTGCGACAGGTCGAACTGCAAGCGACGATGCGCGCACACCGAACCATGTTGTGCGAGGACATCATGTCGTGCGACGTGATTTCGGTCGATGAACACGCGTCCGCCGATCGGGCGCGTCATCTGCTGCTCGACCACAATATCCGCACGCTGCCGGTTGTAGACAAGGACGCCAGGCTGGTCGGCACCGTTGGATTGAGGGAATTGGCGCGAGCCGACGAAGCCGTCGGAAGCGTTACGTCGACAGCGTCGACCGCCGCCGCCGGTACGCCCGCCATGGCCCTGCTACCGGTGCTCACCGACGGCCGCACCCATGCAGTCATCATCGTGGACGGGGACAGCCGCATCCTTGGCCTGATCACGCAGACCGATCTGCTTGCGGCAACGGCACGAGCGCAGGCTGCTGACAAGCCGCTGGCGGAAGCAGTATTCTAGGCGCCGTCGGACCCGGGCGAAAATGGCCGGGAACCTTTTGCCGGCGATGTCATCCAATGTCTTGATCGAGGTTTCGAACGGGGATTGGATCGAGGAACTGGCCATGCCTGCTATGTCTCTACCAATGCCCACTGCTGCCTCAAGCGAGATGCTTCTCGTGCGCCGCGCGCTGGCACGCGAAGGCAACGCCTTCCGCATCATCATGAAGACCCATAATCAGCGGCTCTATCGCATCGCTCGCGGGGTGGTGCGCAACGATGCCGAAGCCGAGGACATCGTCCAGGAGGCCTATGTCAGAGCCTTTGCCCATCTCGATGCCTTTCGCGGGGAGTCCTCATTGGCCACCTGGCTGTCGCGCATCGTCATCAACGAGGCGCTCGGCCGTCTGCGCAAAAGGCGGCGGACGGTGGCGAAAAACCCGCAAGCCGAAATCATCCAGTTCCCCCTCAATCCCAGCGACGATCCGGAGCGGACGATGGCGCAGCGGCAGATCCTCGAGTTGGTGGAACGGGCGACCGACAGCCTACCCGATGTTTATCGGACGGTGTTCGTGGCGCGGGTTATCGAGGGGCTCAGTATCGAGGAGACCGCCGAGCTGCTTGGCGTGCGGCCGGAAACCGTCAAGACAAGGCTACACCGCGCCCGCGCCCTGGTACGCAAGGCACTCGACGACCAGATCGGGCCGGTGCTGCTCGACGCCTTCCCGTTTGCCGGCCGGCGCTGCGACAGGCTGACCAGCGCCGTCATGCAGCGGCTCGGCCTGGAGAGCTGATCATCGGCTGATTTGGCCGATTTCCCCGGGAACGTTTGCCGCCGCTGCGCATCCAATGACCGTCAACTCAAAAACATGGCCCGGCGCGATCCCGCGTCCGGGCGAAGGAGATGCCATGCTTACCCGACACACCGCCGCCCTCGCTGCCTTGCTGCTGCTTGGCGCTGCCCCGCTCGCGCAAGCCGCCGACAAGCCGACGGACCCGCAGATCGCCCACATCGCCTACACGGCAGGCGTCATCGATGTGGAAGCCGCCAAGCAGGCGATCAAGAAATCGAAGACCAAGGAGGTCGTGGATTTCGCCAACGACATGGTGCGCGACCACGAAGCGGTCAACGCGCAGGCACTGGAACTGGTAAAGAAGCTGAAGGTGACGCCGGAAGACAACGCAACCAGCCAGGCGCTGACCAAGGCTGCGGCCGAGGAGCGGGCGAAGCTCGCCAAACTCGACGGCGCAGCCTTTGACAAAGCCTATGTCGACAACGAGATCGCCTACCACAAACAGGTCGACGGCGCGCTTGAAACCCTTTTGATCCCATCGGCCAGCAATGCCGAGTTGAAGAGCCTGCTGGAGACCGGCCTGAAGATTTTCCAGGGCCATGAACAGCACGCCGAGCATGTTGCAGGTATGCTGAAGTAAGGACCAGGCCATGTCGAAACGGCAGCTGTGGATTGCACTGGCGCTGGTCTTCGGGACCTCACCCGTGCAGGCCGAAACCATCCAGGTCACCATCGACAAACTTGTCTTTTCGCCGGCCACCGTCGACGCGAAGGTCGGCGACACGATCAAGTGGGTGAACAAGGACGTGTTCGCACATACGGCTACCGTCAAGGGTGGCTGGGAAGTGATGATCCCGCCGAAGACAACAGCGAGCCTGACCCTGCGGAAGGCGGAAGCGGTCGAATATTTCTGCCGCTTCCACCCCAACATGAAAGGTCATGTGGCCGTGACGGCGCCTTGATCCAGGTCCGCAAGCCCGTCCTGCTGCGTTGAGGCTCACCTGGCTTCATCCGGCCGGGTGATGTGCGTCCACGAGCCGTCACAGCCCGGCTGGCGCCGTGCGATCCAGGCATCCAGCCCTTCGCGCAGATCAGCGGTCGGAGCCATGCGGGCGAACTGCTCGGCCTCGACAGCCAAGCCTTCCGCGATGCTCTGGTTCAGGCCCCGCGCCACTGCTGTGAGGATCGAGGCAATTGCTGCAGGAGAATGCCTGGTCATGCGCCGGGCGAGATCAATTGCGGCGGGCATCAGCTCCTCATGCGGCACCACCTGATTGACGAGGCCGAGTTCGAGGGCGCGCGGCGGCGGGAACCAATCGCCGGTCAACAGCAGCTCGAGCGCCCTCTTGCGCCCTGCCAGTCTCGGAAGCCGCTGCGTGCCGCCGAAAGCAGGCGGCATTGCAAGGTTGATCTCAGGCTTGGCGAACAAGGCGCGGTCGCTGGCGATAGCGAGCGGCACGGCTTCGGTGATCTCGCAGCCGCCGCCGAAGGCGATGCCGTTGACGGCGGCGATGACGGGCTTGCGGAATGCCTCCAGCCTTGCCGTCAGCCGCTGTCCGCGCATGACGAAGTCGCGCAGGGCAACGTCGACGCCGATGGCCACGCTGCCTGAGAATTCATGGATGTCGCCGCCGGCGGAGAAGGCGCGCTCTCCTGCTCCAGTGAGGATGACGGCGCGGATGGCATCGTCGGTCTCGGCGGCATCGAGGAGCGCAAGCAGGCGATCAATCAGCGCATAGTTCAAGGCGTTGAGCTTCTCCGGCCGATTAAGTGTGAGGATGGCGATCCCGTTGCGGGCCCCGGTGAGCACAAGCTCGGTCATGTCTTTTCCTTCCCTGTGTTTGTCGACGGAGAGGATCAGGCTTTCGGTTGTATGTATATTCACTAGTCGGTATACTTGCGTATGAGCGAAGCACCAAGCCCTACCCGCAAACGCATTGTCGATGCCGCAACGAAGCTGTTCTATGCCGAGGGGATCGGCCGCGTCAGCGTCGATGCAGTGGCGGAAAAAGCCGGGCTGACCAAGCGCACGCTCTACTATCATTTCAAGAGCAAGGACGATTTGATCGCGGCCTATCTCGACGGTCGCGACCAGCCGAACCTCAAGCAGATGGCCGGCTGGTTCGAGATGGCCGAAGGCGATGTCGAGCGCAAGGTCGAGGCGATTTTCACCAATCTGGCGCGCGTGGCGAAGCACCCGAAATGGAGAGGCTGCGGCTTTCTGCGCACGGCAGCCGAACTCGCTTCCATGCCCGGACACCCGGCCGTTAAAGCGGGGGCGCGGCATAAGCAGAATTTCGAGACCTGGCTGGCCGGCGAACTCACAGGCCACGGCGTCGACGAGCCGCAGACCCTGGCGCGCGAAATCGTGCTTTTGATGGACGGAGCGTTCTCGATCATGCTGATCCACCGCAACCCCGACTATGTCGAGGCGGCCGGACATGCCGCTGCAACGCTGGTTCGAGCAAGGTCAGGATCGGCGACTATCCGCTAGAGCGTTCACCGTTTAATGGAGACGGCGAAACACGCTATCTCTTTGACGCAATTCCGGACGGAGAACCACTTCACACTTTTCGTGGAGTTGCTCTAGAATCCAGCCGCCAGCCATGCCGTGCCGACGGCAAGGGTGAGCAGCGTCAGTGGCAGGCCGACCTTGAAGAAGGCTGAGAAGGACAGCTGCGTGCCGGCCGCCCGCGCCTGTTCGGCGACGATCAGGTTGGCGACCGAGCCAAGCAAGGTGAAGTTGCCGGCCAGCGTCGAGCTCATCGCCACCACCAGCCAGGCACGCCCGGGGTTCTCAAGGCCGGGTATGAATGGCCGCAGCGCCAGCACGGCCGGAACATTGCTCATGATGTTGGAGAGCACCGCGGTGAAGCCCGATAGACGCCAGACGTCGTCGAGCCCGAGGTTCTTGCCCGAGGCGATGATGTCGGGCGTCAGCAGCGTCTTTTCGGCGCCGGCGACAACGATGAACAGGCCGGCGAACATGAACAGCAGCGGGCCGTCGATCTCGCGGTAGATGCGTGCCGGCTTGATGGCGCGGGTGAGCAGCAGGATGGCGCCGCCGATGAGCGCTGCCTTGGCAACCGGAACGCCGGCGAAGAAGGCGATGGCCAGGCCGATGCAGACAACCACCGCCTTCAGCACCTGTCCCGGCAGCATGCGGCCGCGATAGACTTCCGGGTTGAGATCGGCGGTGCGGGCGAATTCGGCGCGGTAGACGATGCGCACGATGACGACGACCGCGACGAGGCCGAAGAGGGCAACCGGCGCCAGGGCGGCCGAAAAAGCTGGGTAGGAAATTCCCGACAGCGCGCCGATGACCATGTTCTGCGGGTTGCCGGTGATGGTGGCGACGCTGCCGCAGTTGGACGCGGTGGCGGTGGCGATCAGATAGGGAATGGGATTGCGGTTGATGACACGGGTGACGTGGACGACGATCGGCGCCATGACCAGGCAGATGGCGTCGTTGACCAGGAACGCCGACAGCACGCCGGTCAACAGCGTCACCATCACCAGCAGCACGAAAGGCGCGTGCGCATGCTCGATAGCGTAGGCGCCAAGCGCCCGGAAGGCGCCGGACACCTTCAGATGCGCCACCACGATCATCATGCCGAGCAGCAGCGTAATGGTGTCGAAATTGATGGCGCGATAGGCATC
The DNA here is from genome assembly GCF_040321695.1 of Mesorhizobium sp. M0292. Taxonomy (NCBI): domain Bacteria; kingdom Pseudomonadati; phylum Pseudomonadota; class Alphaproteobacteria; order Hyphomicrobiales; family Phyllobacteriaceae; genus Mesorhizobium; species Mesorhizobium sp. M0292. The sequence goes on along the minus strand of NZ_JAMYSB010000027.1, from coordinate 29,290 downwards.
TTCCATACTGAGTGCGCCGATGGCGATCATCGCCGCACCCCCCAGCAAGGCGATCCCTGCCCGGTCGAGACGGAGGCCTGGAATACGCCCGATTGCGACGCCGGCATAAGTCAGGACAAGGATCAAAAGTGCCGCTGCGCCCATCAATGTCATTGGCAGACATCCTTGTCCAAACGAACCGACGCAGGAACGGACTGTTCCCGCTCAGGCATTTGCCGGGCAGCTTTAACGCCGCTCCAGCAAAGCGAAAGCCTATAACGATCCGAATGCGAAAATCGGTGGGCAAAATCGCGGGTTGACCGATGCCGGGAGCAACCGGAGCTTGATCTTGAGACGGCCGAGATTGGGAATGAGACACGCGCGGCGGACTGCCGGTGGCCTGAGATTGCCATCCGCGAACTTCCCCTCGGAAGGCTCTCGTGGCGTATGTAATTAAATTCTAATTTAGGCTTTCCGGGTATGGATAGCTTAGCCATGTTTCGGCCTTGGGGTTTCAGATGGTCCAGGCTCTTGAGAGGGAATGCCGTGTCTCGGAAAACGAGGCTTTGCTGGCCCGCCCGATGGAATGTCCACAATGCCACGGAACCCGCAAGGTGTTTGTCTGTGCCCGGTGGGCGAGCTCGAACGGCCATTGCTGCCCCGGAGGAACACACCGGCTCAGTTGCCCCGGTCACAGCGTCGCGTGCATGGAGTGCGAAGAGAACCTTGAGCGTGTCTGAAGCGATCGCGACTATTTCCTGTTGGGAAAACGCAAAAAGCCCGCTCCGGCGAACCGGAGCGGGCTTTGCAACCATACGCCAAGAGTACCCTGCTGAGACCAGTACCCTGCCGAGAGCCGACCCGCTTTGCGTTTCCGCCACCGCAATAAATTGGTAGCGGCACTTCCAGAAAAAGCGATTGTTGGCTAACCGCCGTCGGATTACTCGCCCGACTGGCCGTCGCCAGTCACACTGCTGCCCAGAATTCCAAAGTCCTGAGACTTTGTTCCTTGTCCCGCAGTCAGGAATCCATCCGCATCCAGGCCGCGCCGCAGCAGTTCCCGCACTGCCGCGGACCGGCTTGGCATGCGCTTTTCGAAGCGCCAGTTTTCCAAGGCAGCCAATTCCTCGGCTGTCAGCATGATCTGCAGTCGCTCGGGTCGTTCCAGCTCGGCCATTCGCGCCTCCAACCGTCAAGACCAAAAATATGGTGAGTTAGTATGTGTCTCATTGCAGTATAGCTAGGGGTCCGCGTGCAACGCGTCAAGAGAGGCTGATGGGTGACTCACATACAAGACCAACGATGAGGAAGACACGCCGATAGCACAACCCGCGCAGTCTGCTAACTAGTTGATTTACTTGGGAATATTTTATATTCTTCTTGCCATCTGAAGGTCGTTGGCGCATCTTGATCACGACGCGACAACCGGCTCCTGAAAGGAAGGTTTCCATGCGCTACGGATATTCGGCTCGGCTACGGGAGGATCTCAATTCACGGGTCCTGGGCGCGCTGCGCTCGCGCGGAATGGTCAATATTGCGGTGGTTGCCGAGGACATACGATTGCGTAACCTGGACGAGAACGTCGCCCTTGAAGATGTCGAGCGGCTTGTGATGCAGACGGCCCAACTCTACGGCGCGGTGATGGAGTTGGACGGACTGACCTCCGTCGAGGCGGGGAGATTGACTTCGCTTGCCGACGATAAGCACGAACTGCCTGGCATCGGCAATTCCGACACCACAGGCGGCCAAACCGCTCCCCTGCTGGGATTGTCCTAAGGCGCGACCCGCTCTTTCAATCGACAAAATCCGCGAGAGAGATTTGGACCGAGCGCAGCGGCGCTTTGAGCGTCCAGACGACGCCTTGTTCCCCAAATTCCAGTTGTCCGGTGCCGCTAAGCGCTTGTGGCGCAACCCGCTGGAGGACGACGGAGCCAAAACCGCGGCGCGTCGTCCCACTCAGGTTCGGCCCACCCAATTCACGCCAGATCAAGCTAAGGGTATCGGTGCCGTCGGTTGCCGGCGCCGTACCCCATTCGATTTCGACTCGTCCGCCGTGACCTGACAGTGCTCCATGCTTTGGCGAATTGGTGGCCAGTTCGTGGAAAGCGATGCCGAGATACTGCACGGCATTCGGGCGAAGTGTGATCACAGGCCCAGCCAGCGACAAACGGTCCTGCGCCGCGAAAGCTTTGAGTTGCGCCTTGATCAGGTCGCCGATGCTGGCGCCGCGCCATTCGGCGTCGACCAAGAGATCGTGCGATTGCGAAAGCGCCGAGATGCGCTCTCGCACCCTGCTCGAGGAATGTCGTCGGATTGCCCGCCGATTTGCTCGTCTCGCGGATCATTGGAATGATGGCCGGATGCGGGCTTCGTCGGCTTGCGTTTGCGTGCGCAGATCAAGCAGCTGTTGATGGCGCCGACAATTTCGCCCGATCCGTCGCGGAGCAGGCGTGGGTGGGCTTTAAACGGAATAAGTTCGCCGTCCGGCCGCTCTGCCTGCAATGGCCTGGTCCCACGTGATATCGTGTCCTTCAACCATGGAAACGGCCATCGGGCACTCAGCATGCGCCATCGGCCGACCATCGAGGTGACGGAGTTTCCACGAGCCGCACCACAGGTCTCGGCCAAGACCGGACGATGCCCCCAAATGTCGGCAGCGGCCTCGTTGTAGAACGTGATGCGGCCGTTTTTGTCGGAACCTCGTCAGCCCGGGGCGGTTCGCCCAGCCTGACCCAGCAACAAGTCGCCTGGAAACCGTGTCGCCGATGGCAAACGACAACCATTACGGCAAACAGACCTGATCGGCATCCAGCTTCAAAGGCCGCGGAACGTGGTTTCGCGGCCTTTACGCTGCGCCGATGGCTTCGCATCGACAGGAACCAATCGAGGGCCAGAGCGTTTGCCGCTGCGTACTATTCTCAGACGTAGCCAGACGGAGTGAGGGACATGGCTTCATCGGTACTTATCGGCATTCTGATCACTTTCCTGGTGATCATCCTGGTGCTCTATCTCGTCCAGCGTCTGCCGCTCGATGGCCGCACGAGGCAGATCGCGCAGATCGTTGTCATCATTATCGGCATTATTTCGCTGTTGAAATACCTGGCCGTATTTTAGGATAAGGGTCGCCATGACATCCCAAACAATCGCATGGATCATCGGAACGGCGTTGTTTGCCGCAACAAGCACGGCCTACGCCCGACCCGACACGCGTTCGATGACCTGCGAGGCGACGCAGCGCCTCATCCAGAGCCATCACTCGGCGGTGTTGACGACCGGCCGGAATACTTATGATCGCTATGTCCGCCAATACGGCAACGAGTGCGACTGGCCGGAGGTGCCGGTCGCTGCCTCCGTTCCGACACGTGATGGCCAGTGCCGTGTCTATTGGTGCCGGGAACCGGTATTCGATTTCCCGAACTGACATATCCAGCAGCCTTGCGGCGGTCGTCGCCATGGCGCTGCCGGGTCCAGACAATGCATTGCGCGAGGCGACATGGAACCGTTGCGCCGCGCGTGAATTGATTGTGCGCATGGCGCTGCAAGATGTAGCGGTGTGATGCCCAACCAGATGGAGGAGCGGTCATGCCCAATGATACAAGGCGGAGCGGCAGCTGCCTGTGCGGCGGCATCCAGTTTTCGGTGACGGGAGATCCCTTTCGGATTGGCCTTTGCCATTGCAAGGACTGCCGCAAGGCTAGCGGGTCGGCTTTTTCGGCGTTTGCAGTGTGGCCGCTCGAGGCGTTCGAAACGACGGGTATCGTCAATAGCTACGGCGACAGAAGTTTTTGTCCCACCTGCGGCGGCCGGGTCCCTTTGGTTCGTGAGAATGAGGTGGAAGTGACGATTGGCAGCCTCGATGAGGTGCCCACCGAAGGGCTGGAGCCCAGCTATGAACTCTGGGTCAATCGCCGTGAGCACTGGTTGCAACCCTTGCCTGCCGCCCGGCAATTCGAGCACGACCGGGTCGATGACGAGCCGACAAACCGGACAGCCGAACCGATTTCTGACGGTGTCGAGACGCCGTCTAGCTTGCCGCAACGCAAGTCGGCCTAGCGCGAGCGGCGCAGAAAGCAGGCAGGCAGGAAATTCATTCTCGAAACCGCCCGATGCCGACAGGACCGGGTCCGACAACATTTCACCCGGTAGAAGCCAAACGCAAAAAGCCCGCCTTGGCGTCAAGCCAAGGCGGGCGGTAGATCATCCGGCCTGCGCTGCCGTGGAACGATGGGTTGGCCAAAGCCCTGGGCTGAGACCCGGTGCCGTTTGTAACCGGCGATTGACTACGGAGCGGCCCCGGTCAGCTGGAATTCGTCTTGTGGTTGCAACGATGCTACGTTTTGTTTCGAAACGAGAGCCTAAGGCCACGCAATATCGTTACGTCAACTATGCTGTCCAAGTATCTCGTGGTGTGAACTGAAGGAATCTTCCTGTCTTGTACAAAAGAACGCTTTGTTTATTTTCTTTCCGTCAAATAGTGTAGCGAATCTTGAAGCCGGATGGGGCGGCTTTCATGCAGCCAGCGCCTTCGCAGGATCGCGGTCCGCACTTGCAATATCCACTTCACGGCAATCTTCATGCAAGCATAGCCAGCGCAAAGTTCATACGCAGACGTTGGGGGAGCACCGATGGACCAGCCGAGCAAAATGGAGAACCTGCAGTTCGCGCAAGGGATACTGCGGGAGCTTAGGCAGAAAGCCGAAGCCGACGGCGAGAAGCTTCTGACTTATCTCATCGACATGGCCTACCTTGAAGCCAGCGACCGCATCCGTGCACATTGGGTCGGCAATCACGAGCCCGAAAGCCGCAGGGCCATGGGGTAACCGAAACGCGGCGACGGTTGCCCCCACGGGGCGTTTTTAACCAGACGCCTGGGGCCGGCGAGACCATTGGTCAGTTGGCGATACCGGCTGAGATGTCAGCCAGAGCCTCCCTCACCCGAGTTTCGCTGATGCCCCGCGTGTCCTTGACCCAGCTGGGCGTCGAAAGCGGTGGTTCGATAAAGCGAACATGGTTGTTTACGGGCCCATGCACATAGGGGCGATTCAGCCCGTAGATGAGCGCGCATGGGACGTTCAGGGCAGCGGCGGCGTGGGAAATCCCGCCATCAACCCCGAGGAACATGGTCGACGCAGCGATCTGGCACATCGCGTCAGCAATCGACGGGGTCGAGGTGAAGTCGATTGCCTCAGGAATGGCGGCCCGGATTTTTGCGGCACCGGCGTGCTCGCGCGGTCCGCCTACAATCCAGATTGCCCAGCCGCGATCATGATGGTCTCTGGCGATCGAAATGAAGCGCTCGACGGGCCATGAGCGGAAGTTCTCAATGTCGGCAGTATAGAGCGCCAGGGCCGGTCGGCCGGCATCGATCTTCTTGTACTGGCGCCAATCGTCCAACTCGGCCGGATCGACCACAAGCCGGGGCGCCGGCCACTCTGCGCCCGCAGCCGGCTTTTCGCCAAGCGAGGCAATCGAGCAGACCTCCTCGAAGAGCCGCGTCTTGCGGGGTCCGAAGGCCCATAGATGCGCCAACCAGCCGGCGGGGAAGCGATTGAGGAGGCCGAATTGCAACTCCTGCGGATAGCCGATGCGCTCCTCTATTCCGGCCATGAACGCCATCAGCGCCGCCTTGGTGCTGCTGGTCATCAGATAGGCCGTACGGTAATTTTCCTTGCGCAACTCGCCAACCAGGCGGCTGCGCTCGCCAAAACCGGGGCGCTGATGACGCTTGGCAAGCGCCCAGCCCTTCCTGACATGCGGCATCAGGCGCGCCAGCGGCGCTGCAACGGGCGAGGTGACGACATCTATGGGGCGATCAGGAAATCGCGCGGCAATGATCTGGATGGCGGAATGGCAACGGACGAAGTCGCCGACCGCGGGGAAGCCGACGAAGAGGATTGGATCGCCGGTCGTCAAGGAAGCGCTTCGCCGTCAAGGATGCGGGCATAGAGATCCAGATAGCCGCGCGCCGCTTTTTGGATGGGAAATCTCGTCGCGGCCGATTCGCGGCATTGCTGAGGCGTAAGGTCGGCGACGGCCTCGAAAGCGGCCGCAAATTCTTCATCGGTCTCAAAGAAGCGCCCGCTGTCGGCATCGACCGTCTCGGGCAATGCGCCTCGCGTCGTCGTCAGGACCGGAGTGCCGCACAACATGGCTTCGACCGGTGCGTTGCCGAACGGCTCCTCCCAGGCGATGGGGTTGAGGAAGGCTCGCGCTTCGCCGAGAAGGCGAAGCTTCGGCTCGCCGTCAACGATTCCGTGGAAACGGTATCGCCTGCCAAGGCTCTTGAAAAACAACCCTTCGCGGCGGGTCTGACTTCGGCCCAGCAGTTTCCAACGCGAGCCACCGGCGATATCTAGACCGAAATCGAATTTTTTGGCGAGATCGACGGCGCGGTTGAGGCCTTTGCTTGATCGTGCAATGCCGGCGAGAAATAGCAGGCGGTCGCCCTTTGCAGCCGACAAACGATAGGCGTCCACCGGAAAGCCATTGTAGACGAATGTCTCGCGCCCATGCTGGCGGGCATGATTGGCGCTGATAAAGCTCCAGTTCGCAACTGGCATGGGCTGGTCCGGCATAAAGCCGCGCTGCGTATTCAGCGTTGGAAATGGCACCTCGACGGGCCAACTATGGGTGTGGACGATTTGCGTGTCGCGCGGAATGGCTGCCCGGCATTCGGCATCGGTCGAAGCGTGCCGGACTTCGAAGAGCGGGTGGCTGGAGCCAGGGCCAGCGATCACCACGACTTCGTGTCCGAGACGAACCATCTCCGTGGCCAGCCATTCGACCTGACGCTGAATCCCACCGTAACCTCGGCAGGGTATTACGCCCTTCAAAACGAGCGTCACCCGCATTGACCTTGCCTCACAATGCTCTCAAGACGGCCCAGTTGCGTCACGGGCTGGGCATTGTCAAGGTCGCGCCAGAAACGCAAAAAGCCGCGGCGGCCTCGACTGGGTTACGGAATCGTTAATCAGCGCTTGCTACTATGCCGGATGACCAAGAATCTCGGCAATGCGCCCACGACCATCTCCAGGCAACAGCGAAAGACCTCCGCTCTTGGTCGGCTGGCGCCCGCCCTGTTTCCCCTTTTGGTCGTCGCGCTTGGATACATGATCGGCCGGCAATTCTTCGGCTTCTAGGGCGACTCGACTCGTCTACCCGCGCACGGTTAAGCCTCGCGCCTCGCCGGGGATGCAGTCAATGTCCACCCAACCTCCAAAATCACCGGCGGCACGTACGCCGCTACCTACTGCCCCGCACGTAAGCAAATTTTGTGCAATCACGGGAACGTGATATTCACTGATCGCCGGACAAAGGGGGCGCTGATGAGGTGTCTGGTGATCAATCTTGATCGTTCTCGCGATCGGCTGGCGCATGTCGCGTCCGAGTTCGGCCGGATCGGAGTACCATTTGAGCGTGTCTCCGCCATTGATTGCCCCGATTGCTGCTCTGTCGCCAAAAGCCCGCTGAGCGCTGCTGAGGTTTGCTGTTTTCTGAGCCACCGCTCGTGTTGGGAGATCGTTGCGAACGGCGCGGATCAATATGGCGCGGTTTTCGAAGACGACGTCGTTTTCGGCGCTGGCGCCGGCTCGCTGCTTGCTTCCGATCGATGGGTGCCACGCGATGCCGATGTGATCAAGCTGGAAACGCATTTTGCCAACGTGAGGGTCGGACGCAAGGAAGTCGCTCTCGATGATGGGTTTTCGCTTGCCAGACTTTATGGCCTGCACGCGGGCGCCGCAGGCTATGTCCTCTCCAAATCGGCAGCGCAAAGATTGCTGCGCAGGACCATGCATCTGAGAGGAGAGGTCGACTTCGTTCTTTTTCACCCAGGATTCATGACCTGCTCGCTCAACCGAATCTATCAGATCATGCCGGCGCTTTGCGCACAACACCATTTTGTTTCGGGACGAGAGCGCTTTCTAAGCCTCGTGCGACGGCCCGGGAGGCGGCCAAAACCGTTTCTCGATCGAATTGTTGGAGAAGCGGTGCGAACCTTCGCCTATCTTCGAAACCAGAGCCTGACCGGAACAAAGAAGATCGAGGCCGTCGCGTTCTCAGGCTCTGAGGTCGACGGCAAACCCGTCCACGGCGCGTTCGTCTATGGGCAGCCCGAGCACGGCCACCTCTACGAGGCGGCCGGCATAGCGATCGCGCGGAAGAATAGTTCGGCCGCCAGACAAGCAGACGATAGCGGCTGCGTTACGAAACAGCCTTTTCGCGGACCGGAAGCTTCCAGCCCGGCCTGACAAAGTGGCAGGTATAGCCGTTGGGGTATTTCTCGAGATAGTCCTGATGCTCTGGCTCCGCCTCCCAGAAATCGCCCGCCGGCGCAAGCTCGGTGACGACCTTGCCCGGCCACAGTCCAGAGGCATCGACATCGGCGATGGTGTCTTCGGCGACGCGCTTCTGCTCGTCGCTGGTGTAGAAGATCGCAGAGCGATAGCTCATTCCGACATCGTTGCCCTGGCGGTTCCTGGTGGTCGGATCGTGGATCTGGAAAAAGGATTCGAGCAATGTGCGAAAGCTGATCCTGGCCGGATCGAAAACGATCTCGATGGCTTCGGCATGGCTGCCGTGGTTGCGATACGTGGCGTTGGGCACATCGCCACCGCTATAGCCGACGCGGGTAGAGATCACGCCGGGATAGCGCCGGATCAAATCCTGCATGCCCCAGAAACAGCCGCCGGCAAGGACTGCACGTTCGGTGGACGTCGCCATATCATACCTCCATTGGATTGCTCCTTAGGTAGGCATTGTCGCTGGCTTCTTCCAGCATCTCAAGTGCATCACTCGTTGCCGGCCGAGCCGAACCGCCGCACGATGACCTCGAAGACGATGTCGGAAATCCACATGGCCGAGACGCCGATCAAAAAGGCGGCGGCGAGCGTCGTGGTATCGTCGGCCGGATCGGGGAGGCATGCCGGTTGCCCTGAACCAGGCGACGGCAGGCAGCGTCAGATACGCAGCCGCCAGCGCCCCGCAGATCGGCGAGGCAATCATCTCGCGCAGCTTGTAGCGATGGCGCGACAGTGCTCGCAGCACGCCGCCGGCTAGCCCGGCGGCGACGACCGGCCCCTTGATGCCGAGCATGTCGAAGAGGTCGTGCATCGGCTAAGGCCTCCATCCGCAGAGCTTTTGTCCCTTGCGGTTGTGCGCCAGGAGCGCTCTCGCCTCGGCGTCCGACAGGACGTCGACGGCTTCGGCCGAAAGGCGCAGCGGGCTCGAAATCGCGCAGAAGCCGCCCGAAGCAGTCGTGCACCCGGCAAGCGCCACAAGCAGCGCAAGCATCAGTCCCTTGCCCATGATTTCAGCTCCTTTCGAACAGCGTCCGCCGGCAGTGCGCCGACGTCGTTCTGCACCTGCTCAGCGACCGCGCGCGCCGCGGCCTCAGCGGCCGCCAGTTTGCCGCGCTCGGCCCTGGCGCCGGCCAGCCGCTGGTGAACGCCCCAGCAAAGGGCGGCGATGACCGATGCCAGGAAGCCCAGCAGCGCTTTGTTGCCAAGCAGGACGGCGAGGAGCGCGCTCACAGCAGCCACCCGGCGACAAGCCCGGCGGCAAAGCCGATAGCATAGGGTTTCGCGGCTTCGAGATAGGCGATGAGCAGTTGTTGAAACCCTTCCATGTCAGTGCTCCCGTGGAGCCGCCGGCATCGAGATTGTCGATATAGGCCGCGGTCACCAAGGCAGCGCTCGCATTGTTCAGCCGCAAGGTGCCGTTGCCCGGATCGGCGTCGGCTGTGGTCGTGGAAAAGGTGTAGCCGAGCGCCGCCACCGAGGTTGATGCCGCCGCAGCACTGGCCGCCGCATTGGAAGCGGAGGTCGCAGCATTGGTGGCTGAGGTGGAAGCCGCGGTTGCCGAGCCCGAGGCAGCGCTCGCCGAACCGGCTGCAGCTGTAGCCGAGTTGCCTGCGTTGGTGGCGCTGGTCGCCGCGCCCGATGCCGAGCCGGAAGCCGCCGTTGCCGAATTGCCGGCATTGGTGGCGCTGGTCGCGGCTGTTGTGGCGGAGCCGGCGGCGGCCGTGGCCGAACCCGCGGCGGCGCCGGCCGAGGTGCCGGCATTGGTGGCGCTGGTGGCGGCAGCGTTCTTCGAGGTGAGCGCCGCAGCGGCACTGGCGGCAGCAGCGCTGGCCGCGCCCACCGCATCGCCCAGCGTGTCCTCCGACAGGTAAAAGGCGATCGTGACCGCGTCGGTGCCGATCACCGGATCGAACGTTTCGAAAACATAGACGAAGTCGGCCGAGACCGCGCCCTGCTGAACATGCACCGTCGTGCCCTTCTGCATGGTGCGGCTGGTGCGGGCATCGGCGGCACGGAACCATTGGTCTTCGCTGGCGGTATAAATGCCGTTGTCGCGGGCATCGGTCTGGTTCTTGACCAGCACGCGGTCGCCGACCTCGGCCGGCACGCCGTCGATGGTCTGCAGGCCGTAAAGGGTGATGTTGCCCGTCGTCGCCAGGCGCACGGGTTCGCGTTCGCCGGTCAACAGGCGAACGGCGGCAGTTGCAGGTCGGGCCATAAGGCTTGCTCCATGAAAAAAGCCCCGCGATAGCGAGGCTTGAGGAATCATCGAAGAATGCGATGCCACCGTCACTGCATGACGGCAACTCGGGGCGGAATTGACTGAACGTCGCGCGTTGCCGTGACGCAACGCGGGAGGGTCAACACAAGCGCACCGTCAATTCGCAGGCTGGCTCCGCTGGCGACGAGCGCGAACAAAATCCACAATGAGCCAGATCAATTGGGCACAGATGTAGAGTGAGCTATAGGACCAATTCGGTGCCCCAGTATCCGCGTGGCCGTAAGCGGCGGCGGTACAGCTGAGCCCTGCGGAAATGACGTGCGCCAGCAAGAGGCGCCAAAGACCGTCGTCCCAAAGCTTTGTGATCCACAGCAGCAAGCGGCTCAAAAGAAAAGTCGGAACCAGTGCACCGAAAACAGCCGCAGCATAACCTGCACCCATGTAACCCCCAAGCAGCACCCTGCGTTAACTAGTGACTTCCATCGTAAGCAGATTCCCCGGCGCTTCTCAGCCGCCCCTGAGATTTACCGGCGTCCCCGGCGGAAGCCCTTTCACCTTGGCTATGACCTGGCCCATAATGTGCCAGTAGACTTCCAGATCTGTCAGTTCCTGGTTTGAGATGTCATCCTCTCCCCCAAGGAACAGCGGTTTCTTGTAGCCGATGCACTCATCAAAGGCAGGCTGCGCGCCCCCAGCCGAAAGCCAGTCCTCCACGTATATATTGGCCGTCAGCGCCGCATCGGGATTTTCAATGAGGAGCGCATCGTGGAACGATTCGATATTCGCCGGGACCTCAAGTATCTCAGCTGTTCCGGGCTCAAACATGAGGACACCGGGTTGCCCTTCCTCCAGCCGCTGCGTGTCGAGCGCAAACGCAGTGCCCTGCCAGTCGTAACCAAAGCAGGTGATTCGCCCGGCAGCCTCGGGAAAACCGAGGTTGACCCTCGCGTTCCAGGCTGGGAGATCCTGTGCCCTGATGATGCGATACAAACCTTGCTTGAATGAAGCACCGCCCAAGCTGGTGAGCAATTCATTCAGCCCCGATATCCCCGAGTCCCGAAGAGGATTCCCGTCCGTCGGCACCCTACTTTCGACGGGGTAATTTTGTCGGAATGTCTCGAACATCAGCGCGCTCCTATCGTGACCTTATTTATGGCAGTGCCAATAGGTAAGTCTTTTATTTGCTTCCATATCTGCGCACCCAGACTTCGATTGACGCTCGAATCCAATATGGCGAAATTGGATAAGACATGAGCACCTCCCAATTGCAGATCAATGACATGGTCAATGTCGTTGCCGAATGGAATTAATGAACCTGCCTTCTTAAAGATTTTTCTGGCGGACTTCCCTATGCGAACCGCACGGCTAACCACAGTGGCAGCTTCCGTCAACATCTTGACTTTCAGATCTGCCGCTGCCCGCTGTGCCGCGTTCCAATGAGGCATATAGGTAAGATGCAGGTCGTGGCCAGCGGAGGCCTCGCTGGCTATAGCAGGGTCCGGCGCCGGACCAGTTGGGGTCCCTGCTGGTGAACTTGAACCAGCCTCTAGGTCTGGCTGATCTGTAGTAAGCTCTGCCGCTGCCGGCTCAGCAATTGGTTGGCGAGAGGATGAACGTCGCTTTAGCCACTCGGCGGCTTGGCGATAGACAACACCAAGGCCTTCTCCGACAATATTGCTACCAGCGCCACCAAAGAAGCCGGACGCGGCTCCGCCGTCGATGGATTCGTCGCGGCCGGTGGCTTCCACGGCCCCGTAGCCAGCGCCTTCAGCTCCCATGAGGCCCGTGCGAGCAAGGAGACCGGACAACCCCTCCATTGCGGCTGTGCCGAATCTACCGCTGAGTGTGATCCCCGCCTCTCCGAGGCCTCGGCCGGTCAAATAGGCGCCAAGCAACTCAGCCACGGTACCCGCCGACCCAGCTCGATCTCGCGCATCTTGTGTCGCGACACGCCCAGCCGCGAGTTGTTCCTCGTAGCTGCCGCCCGAGATCAGCGAATTCATGGTAGCGGCAAATTTGTCCGCGTATCCAAACGTCATCCCGTCCGCCGTAAGGCGAACGATGTCATCAAGCGCTACCAGTGCTTTGAGAGGCACCGGCAGGGCATCAAAAGCCGCCAGATTTCGGCTCACGCGCTCCTCTGCCGATACCGGAATTGCACTGTTCGCGATGCTTCGCCCTATTCGCGACTGGTTCTCGCCGGTCAGTTGCAGCGCCATGGCTGCCTGAACACCCGGATCCGAGGTACCCGCGAACAGATCGCGCAAGACCACGTCTCGCTCACGTTGTGGCACCCTTTCATCGCTCAAGGTGTCGACAAGGTCTTTGACGACAGACGCCGGCAGGGGCTGAATCTTTTTGATCCCAAGCTGCAACTGCACCGCGACAGAGCGGGCCACCGCTTTCTGATAAGCGGCCGGATCGTAACTGTCCTTGCTCGATACCGCGGGCCAGTACGCATCTGCTGTCTGGTCGATCTTGCGAACAAAATCGGCGGGATCGGCGGCGCGAGCCTGCAAAACCTGCCTCGCTGCGGACGTGGTTATGTCGAACTGTGCCTGGTCCTGCTCAAGGGTCGCACTGCCTGGTTTGGGCCTGGCCGCGAGCACCTTCGCCTCGATCGCATCCTTCGGCATCCTGACCATGTCGAATGCCTGGCCGCCGACCTTGAACGTGCGATCGAGTCCAAGAGACTGCTTTCCACCCTCCTCGACGCCATAGACCGCAGTGAGGTCTTCATCGTCCGGCTTATTTCCTGAATAGGTGCCGGTGTACATGAGGACGGTCGGCGCATTCTGGTAAGCAAGTTGGACATTGGTGCGCGCCTCGAAGAGCTGCTCCGTCATCGCGACGTTGGCCTTCTGGCCAAGTTGCTGCAGATCATACGGTGGCAGGTCAGCAATCCATGGAGCCGCCGCCCAGACGAGCTCGCCGCTGGCCTGCCTGGGGGCCGGCGTCGTTTTTACGTCCGACGTCGGTTTGCCGACGGTGTCACCCTGTGCCAGGGTACCCATCTTGCCGTCGGACCATGCGCGGGTGTCGGCGACGGACTTGCCGGCGAGGAACGGATTGGCGCGCACTACGTCCTGGCCGACGACGCTGGCGATCGGGGCGTTCGGATCGGCCTTCAGCACATTTACGGCGCTGGCCGAGCCGAGGAAATGCGCGAGATAGAGGTTGCCCGGTGTGGTCGGCACGCCACGATTGGTCAGGTATTCGGCATTGTCGCGGGTCAGCGCTGCCGTCATCTGCCTGCCGAGTGCGGCATCGCCTTTGAGCGCGATGATCTCGGACGCACTTTTGCCAGCAGCCAGGTCGGGGCGGTGCGACCGGACAGTCTGAACCCATGTTGAGTCGAGGAACTGCCCGACGCCTGAAGCGGATGAATTGGGATTCTTTGCCGCGGCATTGCCACCGCTTTCAACGCCGATGATTTTGCCCACGACCGCGTCGACCGGAGATCTCGCGACCGGCACCGCACCCAACATTTCAGCAGCGCGCTTCGGGTCCGTGGCGATCATCGCCTGAACCAGCGCCTTGGCCGAGTTGGTGCGCCAGGCGGCTTCCGCCGCTTGCCTGGCAAGCGGGTTGCCGATCTTGGCGATCAGGTCGAGCCCGCTCTGCCGGATCGCCTCGAAGTTCGCGGTGTCGTTCGGGTCGCCTTTTGCTATGGCGATGGCATTGGTCGTCAGCGTCGTGTCGACGGTGGCCTTCTCGTAGTCGTCGCGTTTGGTCTTTTGCCGCAGCGCCATGCGGTATGCGCCAACGACGCGCTTGTTTTCCTTCTCACCTGCGAAAGCGGCGCGCTGGCTTTCGGGCATCGTCCGTTTCGCATCGTCGAACAGCGTATCGTAGGCCTGGTTTCACCACCCGGCCGGCGCGCAGGTCGACCTCGCCATACATGGCTTCATGCATGCCTGCGCCATCCGCCGGCGCGTTCGCCGCCACTTCATCTTCGGCCTGCGCGATCCGCGCGTCGAAGCCGCGACGCGCCAGCTCGGCGTCGAACGCGTCCTGCTGGTCCTTCATCTGCTGGTAGCGTTCGGCAAGAGCGGAAAGGTGGTCGCCGAAACCTTGCATGGCGCCGCCGATCGGCGACCCCTGGGGATATTGCACGGCGTTGCCGGTATCGAGCCGGCGCTGGCCGACGGAAAGGGGGATGATGTGTACCATCTAGGTGTTCCCCGCCCACGGAGCCCTGAGGGCCGCACTGCCGAAGATCACGGAGCGGCCCGGCACAGCGGCGGCCGCAGCGCTTGACGCTGCCGCTTTCGTCGGGTCGTAGATTTTGGAGAGGCCGCCAACGAGCGCGCTGCCGGCGTTGAAGATTGACGCCGTCACCGCCTGCTTGCCCTGGAAGCGCGAGATGGCGGCTTGGCTGTTGAGATTGTTCTGGCGCAGCTTCGAGCCGTACAGCAGCGCGCCGAGATCCGCCTGGCCCTGCCTGGCATTCGCCGCCAGCACCTCGGTCGGCGAGCCGGCTATGCCGACGCCGGACGCGCCGGCCTGGGCGCGCGCCTGCGCCTGCAGCAGGTCCTGCTTGTGGCGCTCCTGGCCTTGCTCGAAGGCGGCGGCTTGAGCATCCGCCTGCGCCTGCTGCTCATAGGCCTTGGCCTGATAGTCGGCCATCTGCTTCGACTGCTGGCCCTCGGCCAGCGCGCCGCCGACGGAAAGAACGGTGCCGAGAAGGGCAAGTGTGCACATGGTCAGCCTCGTTCGCCCAGGGGTTTGATTGCAGGAATGGGTTTTCTCGCGGGAATGGGTTTGATTGCGGGAATGAACTTGCTTTTGACGCCGGCGACCGGCGCGCCAAGCTGCGGGCGCGGGTCGAGTGGACCGCCGGCAGCGAGCAGGGACAAAAGCAGCCGGTCGACCTGCAGCCCGGCGCGGCTGAGGCGAGCGGGTGCGGCTGCCCGTGCGCCGGCCATGGCGGCGCGGCGGGCAGCGGTGAGGTTTATCTTCAGCTCGGCGACGCTGGCGGCGTCGAACAGGCCATTGGCGGTGGCGATGGCACGGACGAGCGCATCGGCCTCGAACAGTTCCTGGCGCAGCAGCTCGACCAGCCGGGCAGCGTTGCGCCAGCGCTCGGTCAGGGTGGCGGCTTTGGCCGCAATCTCGTCGCCAAGAGCGGCAATGTCGGCGCGGGCTTCGCTCTCGGCGGCGTCGATGCGGCGCGTGTCGGCGACGCAGATGGTTTTTTCCAGCAAGGTGATGACGTCGTTGCAGGCATCGAGCGCGGCGCGCGCCGCGGCCAGGTCGCCGTCGCCAAAGACGGCCCGGTCCTCGGCCTGCTCCAGCGCGCGCCTGCGGACGACGGCGTCGTTAATGTCGGTGTCGAGCAAGGCGATGACGGCCGCGAAATCGGCAGCCGTCCGCGCCTTGCCGAGGGTCTCGGCATGGGGGGTCATTGGGGTGGGTTCCTTGGTGGGAATGGTGCGAGAATGGTGACGTCGGCGGGACAGCACCCCCCTCTGTCCTGCCGGACATCTCCCCCGCATGGGGGGAGATTGGCAGCTCGAGCAGGCTCGCCAGTCTTGCTACGTCAGCGATTAGCGAAGGCAAAGATGCCGTTGATCTCCCCCCTTGCGGGGGAGATGGCCGGCAGGCCAGAGGGGGGTGGGCGGGAGCTCGGCGTTGACTATTGCCGCATCAAATTTTTCTACGGCTCGGCGTCGAATACCGACGTAAACGCCCGGATCGTGCAGGGCGTCGGGTTGAGGTGGCGGATGCGGACCCTGCCCTGCCCTTCCCAGCTGTCGTCGACCGGTACATCGACATTGCCGGTGTAGAGTTTCGCATTGCCGTCGGGTGCGACGATGCTCGGCATGCGCACGCTCTCCCAGCGGCCGCGGAGGAAGGACTGCACCTGCAGCCCGGTGGTGTCGGTCTCGAGCAGCGACAGGATGACTTTCGCCACCTTCTTGCGGCGGCCGATGACGGAACCGTCCTGGCCGCCGACGTCGAGTTCCAGCGTGTTGGCCTCGGACTGGAAGGGCAGCCCGACCTGCCACTTCCCAGCTGTGGCGCCGGCGGGCAGCGCCACCTGGCCGGAGGCAACCGGCAGGCCGCGATAGACCTTGCCGCCGGCCAGCACGTCGACCAGTTGGCCGTTGAGATGGCCGAGCCCGGAGACGACGTTGACGGGTGCACCCGAATAGGTCAGTCCGCAATCGACCTGAAAGGCATCCTCCAGCATGCCGTATTCGAATGGCGTGGTCATGATTTCGATGTAGCGCCTGGTCACCCCGCCAATGGTGCGCTTGACGATCAGCCAGATGTCGTCGACGCCGTTCTGGCCAGGCGTCACCACGGCGCTTTCAACGACCGCCCAAGTGGGTTGACCGGGGGCGGATCCAGCGAAGCTGCCGCCGAAGCGATGGCGGTGCATGCCGCGCACCTCCTGGCTCGGCTGGTGGGTGTAGCCGCCAAGTTCGCCATTTTCGAGCGGAAACCACAGCATCGGGTCGGGGTCGGTCTGGAAGGCGAGTTCGACCACGCCTTGCTTGGGGATATGTTCCGAGATCTGGCCGATGTCATCGGAGGTGAATCTGGCTGTAGAACTCTGCGTCAGCTCGGCGATCGATTTGCGCGAGCGGGTGACATAGAGGAAGGACTGCCCGGCATCGACCGGGCGGATGCGGGCGCAGCCAAAGGTGCGCGAACGGCGGTTCTTGAACGAGGACGGGGTGAGTGCCTCGTCGATGCCGGAGCCGGACAGTGCCCTGATACCGCCCGACGTGCCGATCAGCAGCGCACCATCGGAATCGGCGATCCAGACGATGTCGTTGGCCTGGCCGCCGCCGGCCTGGACGAATTCCAGCGCGTCGTCATCTTCCTCGCCGAGCGCGAAATTATCGAAGTCGCCGGTCGCCGATGCATAGACCGAGAATTTTCGACTGAAGGCCAACCGCTCCTCATAGAGCGAGCCCGCCTCGACATATTTTCCGGGCACGAAGGTGCCAAGCCGCCAGCGACTGATCGGACTGAGATCCGGCAAGGCATGGCCATACAGACGAACGGTAACGACTGTCGCGCTCGTGCGCGCTGCAATCTTGGCCCAGCGCCACCGCCCATCCGAACCGAGCAGCCGGATGGCGCGGCCAATATCCGATGTCTGGAACCCGGTATCATCGTTGATGCCGATGACCGATGACGCCGTCAGATTGAACGGCGTCATCAGGTCGCCGTCCTCGTTCGGCGCCCATTCGGCGAGGTCGGTTCTGGTACTGTCAGAGCCGCCGCCACCGTCCATGTCCATGCGCAGATATTCAAAGGCGGCCTTGTTGAAGAATTCGAAGAACCGACGCTCGGAGTTACCCCAGCCTATCTGGCCAATCCGCGAGTGGATGGTTGTCCATGTCGATCCGTCGTTCGAGCCCTGGATTTCCCATTGCGTCGGCATGTTTTCTGCTTCCGACGCGCTGTTCATGGCTTGCACCCAGTAGGCGTTGCAAACCTTCTGCGCTCCGCTCGCCTGCCGATATTGGACCCAGCCATTGGTGCCGGCACCGATCTCCGCACCTGTTCTGCTGTCCTTGTCGAAAATCGCCCACGCTGACGCGGAACCGTTGCTGGCCAAAGCCGTTCCGGCCGGAGCCGTCAAGCCTGTCATCTTCGGCACGTACGAGCCGTAACTGGCCGGCGTCATCGTGGTGCCGGTCGTGTTGATTGGGTCGTAAGGGCCGTCGAGGAACTCGTAACCTGCCAGCGTCCATGTCGTGTGGGCGGTGCGGGTCAGCACTTTGGGCGCATAGTTCTTGTGGGTGATCCACATCTGGTCGGCTGACTGGACATAGGCGAGGTCGAACAAATCGGCCTCCAGATAGGGCGAGGCCACCTCGACCGTGCCGACGCGGGCGCCATAGGCATAGACGCGGATATAGAGGTCGCCGAACTCCAGGCAGTAGGCCTGCTCGGAGGAGAAGATGAAGGGGATGGCGCGCGTCTTACTGGCCGAATTCTTCACCTCGTTGACGAAATAGCTGCCGCCGCGGGCGCGGATACCGCCATGCGGCAACGTGACGAAGTTCTCACATTTGGACAGCGCCGCACGATAGAGATCGAGTGAGGCGCGTGCGTGCAGGCGCGGGCTGATTTCGCCACGGGTGAAAACGTCCTGGATAGGGTAGAGCGCGGTCATCGGGCAGACACCCTGAAGTCGCCGCGCTGCTGCGCCCAGGATGAGGTGTAGAGCCGGCCGCCGCGCTGGATGGCGTTGGCGGCAAAGGCCGCATCCAGCGCCCGGTCATAGGCGGAGCGGGCGATGTCGATCATGCCCGCCTTGTGCGTCAAGGGATGCGCGATCTTTATGGCAAGGGCGGAGACCAGCACTTCGGTGAACAGCGCATCCCAGTCGTTCGGGTCGGTGAGGTTGGCGATGTAACGGCTGATCAATGGACCGGACCGGTCGCAGTAGATCAGCCCGGCTTCCTGGCGCCAGGAGATCGGTACGCCGTCCGGCTCGCCATTTGCGGTCAGCGGCAGCGGCCGCAGGCAATCGGCGGGCAGTTCATAGGCGAAGTTCAAGGTGCAATTGCCGCTGCCGGTGTCGGCGCCGGCGACGCTGGCGGCAAGGATGGCGAACACCCAGGCGTGCCTGGCGAGTTCGGCTTCCCGCGTCAGGTCGAAATGCAGGTTGAGCAGGCGCGCCGCCTTGACGTCCTGGTCGAGACTGTCGATCGGCGCCTCGTCGAGGACGGCGAGCGCCATATTGGCGATGTCGAGCGGGGTGATGGCCATGGATCAGCGCCTCGTGGATGGTGGTTGATTGGGCAAGGGTATATGGCGGAGCGCCAATCTCCCCCCTTGCGGGGGAGATGGCCGGCAGGCCAGAGGGGGGTGCTGTCCGCCGACCTGACCTAATTTGGAGAAGCGGTTGTGGGTTGAAGGGGGTTGAAGGGACCGGAAGTTGGCGATCCTTCACACCCCCTCTGTCCTGCCGGACATCTCCCCCGCAAGGGGGGAGATCAGCAGTTTCGGCGACCCGCTGGCAGGACGAAAGGTACTATGCCTCGGTCGTTTTCAGCGCGATGAACGTCATGCTCTTGACGCTGGAGGCCGTACGGTCCCAGTTTGCCGCCAGCGCGAGCTCGGCGTCGGTGGCGAACTCGCCGGCCGAAGACGCGTCGAGGAAGCGGGTGCCGGGCACATGCGGCACGAAGTGCCTTCGGCCGACCATTTCGGTGACGCCGCCGCCATGGCCCTGGCGCGGCTTGCGATCGAACTCGAGCGGCCCGCCCTCCGTGTTGACCGGAAGCTCGTTCCACAGGATCGCCTTGTCCTTGAACATGAAGGCGGTGTAGACGCCGGCCGCCACCGGAATGTCGTCATCGACCACGCAGCGCAGCCCCATATAATAGGGGATGAGCGGGCCGCCCTGCTCGGAGGACGGCACATAGTCGATGAGGTCGGCGAGCTTCAGCGCCTTCATCTGCTTGGAGTGCATCCAGATCGTCTTGAACTTGTCCGCGCGGTCGCCCATTAGATAGGCGGCCTCGATGATGTCGGTGTCGACGATGGAGGCGCCGGTGACACGCACCAGGTCGCCGCCGTCATTGGCGATGTTGTCGGCGACGACCCCTTTCAGGATGCCGAGCAGGGTCAGCTTGTTGGCGCGCTGCCAGTACTCGGTCTGACGCTTGACGATCAGCTTCTGCGGATCGTCGCCGGCCAGGATCGAGGTCAGGTCCGGAACGCCCCAGGCCTGGGCGCGAACATTGCGGGCGGCGACCTCGCGGCGGGCGCCGATCTTCTTCATCTCGATGGAATCGGCCGGATCGTCATTGACCGGTTCGGACGGATCATTGCCGAGATCCTTCCAGCCGGGCATGTCGACCGAGCGGCCGCCCATGGACAGCTTGGCGGTGATGGCCGGGTCGTTGAACAGGATGCCGGCCTGGAAGATTTCCAGCGACTGGACATGCTCCTCGAACGAGTACTGGGCATAAACGGACGGAACGATCGCGTCCGCGATACGGGTATAGGCGTCTGCCATTTTTCACTTCCTTTGAGGTTGATGTGGCGGCAAGCTTTGGAGGACTAAAGGGGATTGTTGGGCATCCAGAGGTTCGGGTTTTCACCGGCCTCGCGTGCCAGCCGCCGGGCGCGGGCGGGGTCGCTTTTGACAAGGGCTGAAATGGCCGAAATGTTGCGGTCACCGGCGGCGTTGCGCTTGAACGGATTGCCGCCGCTCAAAGCCGCGCCGCCGTCGATCGTGTCTTCCCTGAACATCGCCTCGCCGACGGCATGGAACGCCTTGGCGATCTGCGGATCGGTCAATGCGCCGTCCGGGAGAAGGATGCCCTTGGCCTTATAGGCGTCGACCAGTCCGAGCTTCTTCATCGCCCGGTTGGCGACCTCGAGCTTCTGGCGAAAGCCGTCGCTGTCGGTCGGTCCCCAGTCGCGCACGAGATCGTCATGCGTGGCTTCGACCGAGCGGGCGAGCGCGACGTCCTGGCGCGCGGCCTGCTCGGCCATGTAGCCGACGAAGCGGTCGTGATAGGCCTGCGCCACCTTCGGCGTGGCGCCGGCCTCGACCGCCCAGGCCTTGGACGCCTGGGCAAGCTCGTCCGAATAGGCGAAGTTTTCCGGCAGGCCGTCGGGCCGCCTGTACTCGACCTTGTCGGGCGATGTCAGCGGGCGCATGGTCTCGGGCAGCCGGGCATGAAATTTCTGCCAGTCTTCCGGGGATGCGTCGGGTGCTGGAACGCGCAGGCTCTCACCCTGCTGTCGCTCCAGTTCCGCATAGGAATTGAAAACCCGATCGAGGTTTTCGGCCTTGGTCCAGCCCTTGGCTTCAGCGAGCTTGCGGTTGCCTTCGGAAAGACCGTCAAACCAACTTTTGGCGCCAGGCGCGGCGGACCCGTTATCCGCACCTGCCGGTGGCCGTACTGGGTTGCCCGCAGGCTGCGCACGCGCCGCCACGGACCCGGAATCTGCCAGATCTGTCATGAGTGGATTCCTTTGATTGTTGTTAGAAGGAGCCGGCGGCGAAGCTGCCAATCTCCCCACCTGTGGGGGAGATGTCCGGCAGGACAGAGGGGGGCGCGAAGGAACGCCAGCGTTCGGGCACTTCGTCAGCCGAAGCCTCTCCGAATAACGCAAGTGTAAAATCGACAGGACAGGCCGGCGGGACAGCGCCCCCCTCTGCCCTGCCGGGCATCTCCCCCACAGGTGGGGAGATTGGCTGTATCACCGCCTACGCGTTATCGCCCCAGTTCTCCCACAGCAGCGTGATCGTGCCCGTCACCGCCAGCGTGCCATCGGCGTCGATATCCGTGCCGGTCGCAAACGCCAGGTTGAGATAGAGGTCGACCGGCGTCACCGTGCCGTCCAGCGTGGCGGCTGCCGCGACATCCGCGGTCGAGGCCGTCGACAGCGCGGCGCCCAGGCCATCCAGTGTGCGGGCCGTCGAAGCCAGCACATTGACCATGGCGCCGGCCAGCGTCGCACTCGATGCCGCCACAGAGCCCAGCGACCAGGTCAGCGCCGCATTGTCGTTGATGGTCGCCGCGCGGGTGGTCAGTACCGCAAATTGCAGTCTGGCCGTGCCGCCCTTGATGCGCACCTTGCCGTCGGCGAAATCGAGCAGTTTCTGGCTGGCATAGGCCAGCGCGTCGGCGACCGGCACCTGCATGCCGGCAAGGGTGAAGACGGTGCGGTACGAGCCGCCCTGCCCCGTGGTGACGGCCTTGAGGCCGAATTTGGGCGGGGCAGATCCGGCCTCGCGGGCGGCGGCGCGCGACAGCGTCCGGGGAAGACCTCGGGTCATTGGTATCTCCATTTCTGTTCGGAATTCTGGAAAGGACGTTATTCAGAAAGCGCCGGATCAGCGCTGGCGTATCGATTCAAACCGAGGCGCTATCGCCCTGTTCGCGCAAGGCGTTTCCGCTTTGGCGACCATTGTCTTCAAGGCCCGAGAAACCACGTCTCATTTCGTGAGCGGGCGCGCCGCCGTTTGGCCGCAATGCGACAGCTACTGGCAACCATTCGCTCCAATCCGCGTTTGGGGCTTCAAAGGAGTTCCAGGATGATCATCAGACAAGCCATTGCCGCCGTGCTCATGACTGCCGCTCTGGCAGGCTGCGCGACCCAGACCGAACAGCAGCAGAGGGCAACCAACGGCGCGCTTATCGGCGGCGGCGTCGGCGCGCTCGCCGGCCAGGCGCTGGGCGGCAACACCAAGAGCACCGTGATCGGCGCCGCCGGCGGCGCCCTGCTCGGCGCCGTCATCGGCCAGGCCACCACGCCGCAGCGCCGCGGCGAACAGCTGTGCCGCTACCAAGATCGCTACGGCCGCATCTACACGGCGCCTTGCGACGACCGGTATTACAACGGCGATTATTGAGGACGGGCTTCCCCTTCTCCTCGTTCAACGGGGAGAAGGTGCCCGAAGGGCGGTTGAGGGCAGCGCGATCCTCTGAGAGGCTGGCCCCTCACCTGCTACCGGCATCCTCAATCGTCAGAATTACCTTTTAAGCTCCGGCAAGATTTTCTCGTCGAGAAATTTGAGGCGGCCAGCCAGCATTTCGGCGTTGGCGGGATTTGCGTCTACATTGACTGGTATCAATTTCGCCACCGACTTTCCTTGTCGCGCTGCCTCGACCCAGTCCTCAAGGGCACCGATATAGCCATCAAGAGCCTCGAAAGGCGTCCTCGCGTCGTCGGCAGGGATATATGTCGGCGGCACATCGCCAACGATCACCCAGATCCATTGGTTCACATCCGGTCGCGGCTCTATCTCGAACAGGAAAATGTAGATTATTCCTTCCGCGCCATATCCGAAATATTCGCCTTTGATGGATAAGACCCAGGTGTAAAATTCGAGATACTGCCGTGCCTCGATTCGGGCGGCATCAAGATCGTCATCGGCGGTGCTGATGTCGGCCGGAGGCAGACGCATAACGCTGCTTAAGTCTGGTTTGGCGGTCTCCATGGCTAACTCCCTTGCCACCTTCGTCCAGCCCAGCGCACCGAGGCGGTCACCTCAACATCTGCAAAAGCCACGCCCGAAACACCTATCTCCAAAGGTTCCCGCTTGGCTTCCTCGGTGACAAGATAGCAGGGGAAGCTTGTTATGAGGACGTCACCTATCCAAACGTCAATCTCGTAGTGGAATTTGTGGACAATGGCGGGTGAACGCGATTGTCGAGGAGAGTATTTTTGCCAAAATCACCAGCGGCAAAAGGCTCTACATAATAGTAATCCATTTCTCACCTATATATTCCGAGAAGTGGAATGAGTGACCCAGAACTGGCAACTCTGGTGGATTAGGGTGACTTATTCATTGCATCGGCCCTCGTCATGAGTCTCTTTCGCCAAAAGGCTCAATCACCGCAGAGGGAATTCCTAGTCTTTCAAACAAATCAAGGACTCGCTCTGATATGACGAGATCGTAATTCGAAGCGATGCCAAAATCGTCGCGACCTGCTTGCCCGTCCACTTTTAACCAGACGAAATGTGGCAGTTCCTGCCCAGGCTGCAACTCATGAAATTCCTCCGACTCTGTCACCTCAGCATCGGAAAAATCAGCACCAGATATCCCCATCTTCAGCAACGCCTCCTTTGCTTCATCCGTTACAAGAAAGCATGGAAAGGTTGTGACAAGCGCGTCGCCGAACCATCCTTCTACCTCATAGTGCAGCTTGTGGACGACTGGTGGGTGAACGTCGGTGTCTAAAACCGTATGGTTACCCAGCCCACCAGCCACATCCGGCCTGATATCAAAATATCGCATTATTCACCTATCGGCGGGTCGAACAAATGGCCATATTTCTTGTCGATTTCTGTAATTTTATCAAGCCATTGCTCGCGCGTGAAATTGGGGTTGCGTTTATAGAATTCATCCCATTCAAACCTGATTACCTTTTTGTGTAGGTTTCTATCTCGTTTTTTTGGGATTCCTCGAAGATTTTCGTATGAATTTATTTCTTCTATATTTGTAATTCTTGGATCTCTCTCGACAACCTGCCTCTCGCCAGCATGATGAACAACGTTATCACTGCTCTTTAATTTCGGATTTCTGGCGTAAAAAATCTTGCGGTAATCCTCTGACTCGGCAACGCCTAGTTTTGCGCCGGAGTATCTGACCTTGTCTGGATCCCGGGCGAGCATTGCGCCTAGCATTGCATTGTCAAATGCGCGGTCGGATTTGGGGACCGATTGGAAAGCGAAGCTGGCCAGCCCCTGCTGGTATCGGAGCGTTTCGGCGTCCACGCCACCAACAAGCGCCTCGCCTTCGTCAGCTAACTCGCCCGGCCGCTTGGCGACGAGGCCTTCGGCTCGCTCGGCCGCGATAGCGCTCATAGACTCAACTGCTCGCGGTATGCCTTTCTCGGCGGCTCGGCCAAATCCGGGCACCGGTATCGCCCAGCCGAATGCGTCACCTCCCTGACGCATCATCACTTTCTCGGTGGGATTTGCAGGCTCGTAGTAGCCTTGGCTGAAATCGGGAGGGTCGATTGATCCGAAGGAAAGCCCGTAGCCAACTCCCTTCGTCAATTTGCCCGAGAATATCCCGGCATTTGCACCCGCCTTGCCAAGCGCCTTGGCGTCAGCTCGAAACACCTCGCCCGCTGAAAGGCCAGGCTTGCCGCCGGGGAGTATGCCGCCCAGGCCGGCTTCATCCAATTCCCGGACCAAAGCTGCCCGCGCGACAGGATCTTTGGTGCGCGCAAACAACTCGCTCGCCTTGGCGTAGCGGTCCATCAAGTACGCGCTTCCGCTGTCGCGCTGTTCGGCAAGCTCGAGCAGGTAGGAAAACGTTATTGGCTGAAGATTTTCATCTTCGATGCCCAATACTTTTTGCAGAGCGACAGACAAGGCTATCGTCTGATCGTAAAGGTTCGGATCATAGTTCCCCGGATTCGAAGCCCCGCTGCCAAACACGGCTTCCCAGCCCTCGAAGGTCTTTTGAGACAATCCGCTGACGTAGCCACCGGCACCGACCCGCCGCCTCTCCCGCACCAGCTTTGCCGCGGCGTCGGTGATCTCATAGCGCTCCTGGTCCTCAGGTGAAGCGTTCGGCCCCGGCTCAGCGCTGACAACAGCGGCATCGATCGCCTGGTTCGACATGGTACCCATGTCAAAGATTTTCTTTCCGACCCCGGCTCGCCATTCGAGAACCCGCCGGCGCCTGTCGCCCTCATCGAGGCCATAGATGATCCGGTAGGCATCCTTGCCCGGTATTCCGCCGGAGTAGGCGCCCGTGCGTGCGAACTGGTCCGGCGCTTCCGCCTCGGCGCGACCGATGGCAATGCGCGTCTGGATGTCCTGCGAGAACTTGGCGACCTTTGCCTTTAAGGCCAGGACATCCTGTTCCTCCTGGGGAAGATCGTCCCTGAATGCCTGCGCTATGCGTTCGTCCGGAGTCTGCGTGCCGACGCGGCCTTCTTTCCCGGGCGCCATCCTTGGGCCTTCCACAAAGGAGTTGCCCGCAGCCTGCGCGCTGTCGCCCATAGCCCCACTGCCGGCGGCCGGCGTGCCAACGCCAAATATCGCCAGCGCGCGCTTCGGGTCCCTGGAAATCAGCGCCTCGAACCGCGCCTTGGCGGCGGTGCTGTGCCAGTCCTTGGCCAGTTGCTGCCTGATACCAGGATCGACCCCCATCTTGTCGATGAGATCGAGCCCGTCCTGCCTGGCCGCCTCGAAGGTCACGTGGTCGTCGGGGTGCGCCTTGCCGATGGCGATGGCGTTGGTTCGCAGCGCCGTGTCGACTTGGGCCCGCTCATAGTCTTTGCGGCGTTGCAGCTGCTGCGCCGCCATCCGCCAAGCACCCTCGGTGCGCAGCGTCTCCTTGCGAGCGCTGAGGCCGGGGTGCAGCTCGGGCGGCATCTGGCTCAGGAAGCCCTTGAACAGGGTGTCGAACCGACCCGTTTGCAGCACACGCCCCGTGTGCGGATCGACCTGGCCATACATGCCTTCGGGCAGGCCGGCGCCATCTGCCGGCGCATTGACAACCGCCTCGGTCTCGGCCTGCGCGATCTCGCCGTTCAACTTGCGTGCGGCGACCTCGGTATCGAAGGCCTGCTGCTGCGATATGAGCTGCTCATAGCGCTCGGCAACCTCCTGCCAGTAGCTGTCGGGCTGCTGGCTTGGCCCGCCTGCCGGCGAGGAGCCAGTATCTTGCGCCGTATTGCCGGGCCGGCGCCGGGCAACAGAGAGAGGAATGATGTGGACCTGTGTCTGGTTCCTGCCGATGGAGCGCATTGCCGGAGGTCGCGGCAAGCCGCAACGCATGCCGATCGCGTCGTTTGCGGACTTTCGGATTGATGTTTTTTTGGAGAAGCCGAGGACGACGAAGTCCCTTCTCCCCGTTCACGGGGAGAAGGTGCCCGAAGGGCGGATGAGGGGCAGCGCGAACCTTTGAGATGCCGGAGCCGCCCCTCACCTGCCTGCCGGCATCCTCTCCCCGTATAGTGACGGGGCGAGGAAGGCAGCTTCAGCGCTGGCGCTCTACCCCTCCATCCTCGCCGCCTTCTCCAGCGCAGCCAGCTGCGTCTCGTCCAACGTCAGAAATCCCATAATGTGCTGCACCACTTCAGCCCGCGCATTGCTGAGCGCGCTGTGCAGCTCGAAACCGTTCGGCGTTCTCGTCCTGGCCATCCATTCGCCATAGGACGGGCGGCGGTAGTAGCCGACGGTTGCCGCGAGGTCGGCCAGCACCATTTCGCCGTCTTCGCCGGAAAACACCCGGAGATAGGCCTTGGCCAGCGCGTCGCGCGCCTTGGCGGGGCCGCCGGCCTGGCCGGCACGGGCGAAGCGTTTGCCGCTCATGCGCGCTGCTCCGGCGCGGCCGGCACGGCCGTCGCCTGCCTGTTGGCGGCTGGCGCGGCCGGCACGGCCGTCGCTTGCCCGCCGGCGCCCGCCTGCAGCATCAATGCATCGAGTAACCCGCTGTCGCGCGCCTGCACCGCTGCCGGCACCGCGTCCTTGGCGACCTTGCCGGCGGAGGCGATCGCCGCCATGCCGGCCTGGGCTTGTTGGGCCTGTGCTCTTGCTCCACGCAGACCTTCCACCTCCTCCTTGCGGCGAAAGATGCGCTGCGGGCTGCGGCCGGCGCTCTGCACGATCTTCAGCGCTTCGTCGCCGTCGATATTGTCCATGATGCCGGGATCGAACTGCGCCATCTGCATGGCCGTCGTCACCACCTGGATGGTGTCGCGCGCCTCGGCCGAGCGGCGCAGCACATCGAGCGGGCCGGTGAAGGTCGGCCGCACCGCCTTGCCGGCGAGGCTGTCCGGCGGCGCGAAGCGGCTGTCCTCGTCATAAAGCCCCTTGTCCTCGAGAATTCCGAGCTCGCGGTCGAGATTCGAGGCAAAGCCGGCCTGGATGATCGAGCCCGAGGGGCCGAGCAGCGCGCCCTTCTCCTCCTGGCGGATTAGCGCCTCCGTCGCCGTCATCTGCGGGTTCTGCACCAGCGTCTGGAACAAATTGACGAACATCATGTCGCGGATTTCTTCTGCCCGGCTCGCCGCGTAGTTGAAGGCATAGGTCGGGTTCTGCCCGGTCGCGATCGGCTGGATCACCGGCCTTCCATTGTCGTCGATGAGGCCGGGATAATTCTCACCGGGGTTGAGCACCGGGACATAATCGAGCCTGGCCTTGGACGCCGTGGCCGGATCGGTGATCTGCTGCAGGGCGCGAAGGCCCGAGCGGCGCACCGCGTTCTCCTCGCGAACCGTCGTCAGCGCCTCGATAGCAGGCGAAATGCCATAGGGGTCGCCCTCGTAGCGGCGCCAGTTGAAGGTCGACACCGGGAAGGACCGAAAACCGCTCTCCCTGACGATCTCCTCCTCGTCCTCGATGACGTGATAGGAGGCAAAGGCCGTGTCGAGATACTGATAGTCGCCGGAAAGCCGGTACATCTTGCGCTCGTCGCGCGGCTGGATGCACTGGATCAGCGAGATCCTCGTCTCGCATTTGGCGGGATCGTCGACCAGCATCTTGATCCGCGCCGGCAGCTTTTCGTAGCCGAGCAGCTGCGAGGCCTGCCTTGCCGTGCGCTCGTAGCGGCGATGGAAAATGTCGACCTGGCCCCAGCGGTTGCGGGCGAGATAGCCCTCGACCACGGGGATCGAGGCATAGCGGATCAGCGTGCCGCCAAAGCCTTCCTCGGCATAGAGATAGGCCGGACCGTAGCGCACGACATTGCGCAGGCAAGCCTGCGTTGCCGGAACGAAATTGGAGTTGGCGGAATAGCGCAACGCAAACAGGAAATCGCGCAAGCCTTCCGCCCATTCCTTCTCCTCGTCGGTCTCCTCGTCGTTCATTTCTGCGGTGGTCAGCCCGTGCCATTTTTCCGACTGCGGGATGATCAGGCTTTCGAGCCCGGCGGCGAGGCGATTGGCGGCCGAGTTGATGGTGTTGGCATAGACGCGGGCACCGCGCCGCTCCTGCCGCTCGGCCTGCGAATCCGGTCCGCCGCTCCTGCGCCCGCTCCAGACATCGGGCGCATCGGGATCGCAGAATTCCGCCACCTGCTCCCACACCGCCTCGTACTGAGAGCGCTCGGTCTCGAGCTCGGATTGGCGGGACAGGATATCGCGGGCACGGGAATCGGTCATGAGGGGCTCGCTGGGTAGGATGTGAATGGACGGCGAAGTGTCCAGCCGATAGATGGGTAACACTTTGAACCGGATACATAGGTGACACTTCTCTCCCCCTATGCGTCCGCCGCATCGCCAAGCGGATTGGTTGGCGCGGCGCTGCGGCGGACAAGCTTCATGTGCCGTGTGTCGATGATGCCGAGCGGGTGGGCATGGAATGAGAGTGTCCATTGTCCGTCTTCGGT
>NZ_JAMYSB010000026.1:0-82364 GCF_040321695.1 Mesorhizobium sp. M0292 | reverse complement strand
CCCTTTGAATACATCTGCAAAATCTGGACAAAAGAGCCCGAACGATTCAGGCTCGATCCAACCCATCAAACCTTGGGACTAAACATCTAGAGGCCGGCGCGGTCCCCTGATACCGCCTCGTATCGCGCGCCCGAACTTGGCGCAAACGCGGCACGGCTTCTCATCGAAAGGATCAAGGGACGTACGAAAAGCGTGTTCGTGACGCTGAAAGTCGTGGCACGTGGCAACACAAAGATGCCTGGAGCGTTTCCCAAGGCCTCGCGCCAATATCCCTAGTCGAGTTCGATGATGCTGCAGCCATAGGCCGGGAGCGACAGCCTACCGCCGCGTACTTTGCCATCGCCGAGCAAATCCTTGCCCGCGGGGACATTGCCGATGCTTGCCGGCTCGCCCAGCGTGTTGAGGATGAACAGCAGGCGGCGGTCCTTGCTCTCGCGGATGGTCGCTTCGACGCCGGCCGGCATGTCTGCGATGAGCGGCACGATACCGGCGGGCGCCAGCACTTGATCGGCCAGCACCTCGACCAGAGCGTCGCTGAGGTACGTGCCGAGGTAGATCACCTTGCCCTTGCCGACTTTGCGCGAAGTTATCGCGGCCTGGCCCTCGGCGAAGCGGCTGGCCCAGCTGCCGATAACCTCCGTGCCGGGCGCGACGTTAAGCAGCTCATAAAGATGCGCCGCCGTCACCTGCGCATTCCCGATCTTGAGCTCGTATTGGCGGCTCGCCGACGTCGCTGGCAGCTTCTTGCGCACCGTATTGGCGCCGAAGCGGCCGCCATGCTCGAACAGGCCCTCGCCGCCGATCGGCGTCAGCAACCCGAACTCCTCGACCGTGATCCCGGCCAGCGCCGAGAGCGTCTTGCCCGGCGAGGTGTCGCGGATGACGTGGTTGTTAACGTCGCGTGATCCGGTGCGGCCGCCCAGGATTACCGTTCCACCCGCCTCGGCGAAGGCCTCGATCCGCGCCGTCCACGCATCGGTCCATTTCAGCCAATGCGGCACGTAGAGCGCCATGAGCTTGCTGAGGTCATCCTCGGGATGGATGAAGCCGCAGGCGATGTTGTGGCGGTAGCAATAGCGGTGCAGCAGCGTCGCATCGTCCTGCGGGCTCGGCATGCCGATGGGGCAGGAGCGGTGCATCTCCTGATTGTCGAAATCTGATCCGGCGATGCCCAAATCCATGCGCACATGCGTGCCGAGGATCTTGTCCTTGAGCGCCGTGACCTCACCCGCAAACTGCTTGGCCTCGTCATAGCGCCGCCGCGGGATGTCGTCGTGATCGATGATGCCCATCCAATAGATCTCGGCGCCGAAATGCGCCGGCCGCCAGCGGAAGAACATCACGCCATCGGCGCCGCGCGCTACTGACGTATAGGCCATGCGGCGCATCTCGCCGGGTTCGGGCGTCAGCGTCGAGAAGTTCGGCTGCGCACCGAAACCCGATTGCTGCTCAGGCACGATGAAGTTGCCGGTGAAGCCGCGGCAGATGTCGAGACGCAGCGCCTGTACCTCGCCGACGCTGCCGACCCGCTGCATCTCGTCATCGAGATGCGGGTAGATGTCGAAGCCGAGAAAATCGAGATCGGTCGAGAACTCGCCGCGGAAGTCGATGTCGTCGATCCGCCCCAGATTGTGGAAGACGAACCAGTCTGGATTGGTCTCGCGCAGGATCAGCACCTGATCGTGCTGGAACCGCGCCGTGACGAAGGCGAGGAAGCGGTGATAGTCGACCACATGGGTCGGCCCGACCGGGGCAGGCGCGTAGTCGAGGGGCAGCACCACTTGATCGAAATCGTCGTAGGCGGTGGCCCAGAAATGCCCGCCCCACGCATCGTTGAGCGCGGCGATGGTCTCGTACTTGTCCTTGAGGAAGGCCTGGAACTCGGCCAGCGTCACCTGACCGTAGGACAGCGATCCAGAGGTATTGAGCTCATTGTCCGTCTGCCAGCCGATGATGTGCGAATTGCCGCGATAATGCTGGGCCATCGCTTTGGTGATGCGCTTCGAATGCTCGCGGAACACTCCGCTCGCAAGA
This sequence comes from Mesorhizobium sp. M0292, assembly GCF_040321695.1. Lineage (NCBI taxonomy): Bacteria > Pseudomonadati > Pseudomonadota > Alphaproteobacteria > Hyphomicrobiales > Phyllobacteriaceae > Mesorhizobium > Mesorhizobium sp. M0292. The sequence goes on along the minus strand of NZ_JAMYSB010000026.1, from coordinate 80,330 downwards.
TTGCTGTGCTGGCGCGAGCCATGGCTCATGGCGCGGCCATTGGCATCGACGCGCAACACTTCGGGATAACGCGCCGTCAGCCAGCGCGGCGGCGTCGCCGTCGGCGTGCACATGATGGTCTTGATGCCAGCCTTGCCCAGCACATCTATGGCGCGGTCGAACAAAACGAAGTCGAACGTCCCCTCACGCGGCTCGATAATATGCCAGGCGAATTCCGCAAGTCGCACCGCGTTGAAGCCCGCGGCTGCCATGCGGTCGGCGTCGCGCTGCCAATAGCTCTCATCGACATGCTCGGGGTAATGCGGGGTACCGACGAGGAAAGTGTCGGTCGCGATCGGCCGCCAGACAGAGAGCGGCGCGGATTTCGAGGCAGTCGTCATAGTCGGAAAACTCCAGGCGATAGTCTACTTGATGGCGCCGGCGGTGAGGCCGCCCTGCCAGAACCGCTGCAGCAGCAGGAATACCACGATGACCGGGATGATGCTGACCAGAGCGCCGGTTATGATGATCGAGAACAGCACCTGTCCTCCGCCACCGCCCTGCTGCGCGAGCTGATACCAGGTCGCAAGGCCCACCGTGATCGGCTGATATTCCGGCGTGCGCAGCACGATGAGCGGCAGGAAGTAATTGTTCCAGGTCCCGACGAATGAGAGCAGCGCCACGGTCACCATGCCCGGTGCCACCAGCCGCAGCACGATGGCGCGGAAGATCACGAACTCGCCGGCGCCATCGAGACGCGCTGCGTCGAGCAGTTCGTCGTCGACGCCCTGCTCGATATAGACGCGCATCAGATAGACGCCGATCGGCGAGATCATCGAGGGCAGGATCACGCCCAGCGGATTGTCGCTGAGTCCCGAAAGCGCCAGCAGCAGGAAGGTCGGCACGACGAGGGCCGTCTGCGGGATCATCACAGCGCCCAAGACCAGCGCAAACAGCAGATTGCGGCCGACGAATTTGAATTTGGCTAACGCATAGCCTGCCGCGGTAGCCAAGATCGCGGCACCGAGCCCGGCGACGCTCGAATAGAGCACGCTGTTGAACATCCAGCGCATGAAGACGCCGTTGTCGCGCGCCAGAAGATCGCTCAGATTCCGCCAGAGGTTGAACTCCGTGCCGAAGCCGAAGCCGAACGTGGTGAACAGGTCGCCATTCGTCTTCGTTGCCGACAGGACCAGATAGGCCAGCGGCATGAAGCTGTAGAGGAGGAACAGTGACAGCAGCAGCGTGAGCATGATCCGCGAGCGCCGCCTTTCGCCGGGCCGGCGCTTGGCAGCCTCGAAAGTGGCGATGTCGGTGGTCGCAGCCATCATTGCTCCGACCGACGGCGGTTGGCGATCAGGGTGAAGATGTAGGAGGCACCGGCGATCACGATGCCAAGCACGAACGAAACGGCGGCCGCATAACCATACTGCTGGTTCTTAGTCGCCAGAGAATAGGCATAGAGGTTCGGCGTGTAGCTCGAATTGATGGTGTTACTGGCGAGCGCGCGCATCAAATACGGCTCGTTGAACAGCTGCAGTGTGCCGTTGATCGAAAAGATGATGGTGAGCAGGATCGCCGGCCACAGCAGCGGCAGCTGGATCAGCCGGGCAAATTGCCAGGGCGAGGCGCCGTCCATCCGCGCGGCCTCGGCGAGGTCCGACGGGATCGCCTTCAGCGCGGCGTAGTAGATCACCATATTGTAGCCGACATATTCCCACGTCACGATATTGGCCAATGAGAAGATCATCGCGCCCGGCGATAGGAAGTCCGGCGGCGGCAGGTTGAACGCCTTGGCAATCTGCGTGAACGGGCCGAAGGTGGGGCCGTAGAGATAACCCCAGATGATCGTCGCGATCACGCTCGGCACAGCGTAGGGGAGGAAGAAGCCGAGCCGGAAGACGCCCTTGGCATAGACCTGGCCACGATCGAGCACGATGGCGAACAACAACGCCAGGACCAGCATGATCGGCACCTGCACGATGCCGAACAAAACGAGGTTCCACACGCCACCCCAGAATTTGGCGTCGTCCGCGACCTTGATGTAGCTGGCTGCACCCGCGAACTGCCGTCCGCCCACCAGCGTGTCGCGGTAGAGGCTCATGTAGAACGCATAGACCAGCGGCGCGACGATGAAGGCGATAAACAGCAGCATGAAGGGCGCCAGGAACAGATAGGGCGCCAGCTTTCGTGACGTAAAACCGCCCGATCGCGCTCGGCGCGTCGCTGCGGCTGGCGAGTTCGACAATGCCCTGGTCCCCATCCTGCAAGATAAAGAGATCGGGCGCGCCGATCAAGGCGCGCCCGGCCGGTGCCCGGGAGGAGTTAGGCCACGGTGAAGCCTTGGTCCTTCGCGTAGGTGACCACGGCATCCTGGACACGGTCGAACGCATCCGACAGCGTGCCGTTGCCGCTGATCGAAGCGCCGAATTCATCGGACATCGACTGGTAGAGGAAGCCCTGGAACGGGCTCCACTCAAACGGCGCCACGGCACTCGCTGATTTGGCAAACACTTTGTTCACCTCCTGGCCGCCAAAGAATTCCGGCTTGGCGCTCGCCCATTCCGGGCTCGACAGCAGCGCGTTGGTGCAGGGAAAGAAGTTTTGCTTGGTGGTGTAGAGCTTTGTGGCTTCGGGATTCGTATTCAGCCAGATCGCGACTTCGGCGGCCTCGGGCAGATGCTGGGTCGCTTTCATCACGGCCAGCGCTGAGCCACCCCAAGCGCCAGTCACGAACTTGCTCGCGTCCCACTGCGGCAGATCGGCGGCACGCCACTTGCCCACGCTGGTCTTGGCGACCGAGGTCAGGAACAGCGGACCCCAGCCCGCAGCAAGCCAGGTGGCATAGCGACCCGAGTCGAGGCCGGTGTACCACTCATTGTTGAAGCCCGGCTTGGTCTCGATAACACCCGCGGTGATAAGGTCCTGCCAATAGGCGGCGAAGTCCTTAGCAATCTTGTCGTTGATCCTGATCACGAGCTTGTCGCCATCGCGGCTGACCGGCTTCCAGCCCATCGGCCACAACAGACCCAAGACCCAGTCGGCGTTGGCTCCGAACGGCGCGTCGGTCATGAACACATTCGGATCGGCCGCATGGATCTTCTTGCCCGCATCGGCAAACTCGGCCCAGGTGGTGGGCGGCGTGATCCCATGCTCGTCGAAGACGTCCTTGCGATAGAGCATCGCCATCGGACCGTAATCCTGCGGCGTGGCGTTGACCACATCGCCCATGGCGACCTGCGCCCATAGGCCTTCGGGGAACTCGCCCTGATGGGCATTGGCGTACTGGCCGATGTCTGCGAGGGCGTCGACCTGGCGGAAGCTCTCGAGGTGCTGGTATTCGATCTGGGCGACGTCCGGAAGGCCGCTGCCCGCCTGCAGGCCCGCGCGGAGCGCGTTATACAACGGGTCCCCCTGGCCGGGATTCACGAGTTCGATCTGGATGCCTGGATGCGCGGCGTTGAACATGTCTACCTCAAGCTGGAGATTCGGCACCCAAGACCACACAAGCACCTTGACGGGCTCGGCACCGCGAACTGCGGCAGGCAGACCCGCTACCGCAACGCTCGCGCCCGCAACTTTCAAGAAGTCACGACGCTGCATCATCCGCCCAAGCGGATTGAAAATCTTCGTCATTGAAGTCCTCCCACGAAAGATACGCTCCCACACGACGCAGGGCGCGTTTTTTCTTTCAGTTAGAAACTTAATGCCGACATACAGTCGCTGTCAATTGCGATCGATTGATCTTCAGTCGGCCATCACGAGGCTGTCGGCAGGGTTGAGAGTCGTCGCATCAAGCACCAGACGCACCGCGCCCAGGACGATATCGCGGTGCCCCAGCGCACCTATCACGAGGCGCGGCGGGTCGTACACATTGCCCTTGAGGCGATGTCGCAGCACATCGAGCACCAGATCACCACCGCCGACGACCCGGCCCGCCAGTACGATGATTTCGGGGTTCATGAAGGCAGCAACACTGCCCACCGCCATCGTCGCATAGTCCAGCAACTCGGTGACAACCGGCGCGATTTTGTCCGCCTGCCGGTCGGTGACAGCGGCCAGGGTGAGCTTTCCCGCCGCATACTGGGTGTTGGCCTCTTCGAGCATCTTGGTCGCCTGTTCGGGGATGCCGAAAAAGCGCAGCGATTGCTTGTCGCCCAGATATTCGAACGGCCGCCCGGTAAGGAGGGGGTCGTCGAGATACCAGCCGAGCTCGCCCGCCGCATGCGAATGCCCGCCATAGAGCTTGCCGTCGATCACGACGCCCGCGCCCGCGCCGGGCCCGATCGAAAGGCTCACGACGCTGTCGGCGCCACGCCCGGCCCCGAATCCCCATTCGCCCACGGCGGCGAGGTTGCGCCCGTTTTCGACGACGATAGGTATCTGAATATGCTCGCTGAGCCGCGCCCGCAACGGCATGTCGCGCCAGCCGAGCCCGAGCGTCAGCACCACTTCGCCCTCCGGCTGCCTGACGATCGAGGGCACGCCAATGCCGATGCCGCGAATAGTCTGGCCGCGCGGGCGGGGGGCCGCCATAAGCCGGCGGATCAGGCCGACCAGCTTTTCGAAATTGCGCTCGCCATCATCGTCGGCGGTCTCGTGCATTTCTGTCTGCACGACGCCTTCGAGATTGGCCACGGCGCCGTAGAACTCGCCCTTGCCGGCCTCGATGCCAATGATCGCATGCGCCGCACCGCGGAACTTGATGCGCGCCCGCGGCCGGCCCCGGACATTGGCCTCGTCAAACCCGTCATACGCAACCAAATCCTCGGCAATCAGATCCTCGATCACCCGCATCACCGTCGGCAGGCTGATGTTCAGCCGCTCGGCGAGGCTCGATGGCGAAATCACTCCTTGGGTGCGGATCAAATCCACCACGGCCGAACGATTGAGTCGGCGTAACAGGCTCGACGTCGTGGGCTGGCGCTTCATTCATGGACCAGTTGCAAAAGGCCGGCGGACCGGCAACGAGCGTCGGCATAGACCAGAACCGTGCCAGAGTCCGCCTTTTTCTGATGACGCCGAACGTCAGTTGTCGCTCGGCAGGGAAAGCTACCGCGGTAGCCCGTTCGATGATTACGGCGCTCCGTGGCGGGCGCCCAAGCCCTCTGAAGTCACTGCGCTACTTGTGCAAATAACTGACGCCGGTCGCTTCAATCGGTTACGAGTTCGTCCGCCCAACATCAATGACCGCTTTTGGCGGCGGGTTCAACCGATCGCTCCGCTAGGGTCTGATAGAGCAAGGTCTTTCTGGGGCGTTCGTTGAGTTGCCGCGCGATGGCGCTGAGCTTTGCCTGGCTGTGCAGGGACAGGTCGGTGCCACGTGGCGGATATTGGCGCAGCAGTCGGTTAGTGTTTTCATTCGAGCCGCGCTGCCAGGGTGATCGAGGATCGCAGAAGTAGACCTCGACGTCCGTGGCCAGTGTCAATCGCTGGTGCTCGGCAAGCTCTTTGCCTCGGTCCCAGCGCTGCCATGAAAGGCGCTGTCTTTGTCCCGTGCTTTATCGATGCGTTTTATCCAGGACGGCATTGCGACGCTCGAATTGCTGGAGCGCCTGAGTCTCGACGTGGACTATCTGAAGAGCAGACCTGCTGCGGTCAGCCGATGGCCAACAGCGGCGCGCACAAGGATGCGGCAGGGGCCGAGGCGGTCTTCGTCGCCAATTTTGCCGGCTACGATTATATCGTTGGACCTTCGGCGAGCTGCATCCACCATGTCCGCTCCCAGCCAGCGTTCTGGAATCGACAGATCAGGCTCTCGCTCGCCGGAAGATTGTCGGTCCCACACACGCGTGGTGGACACGAATCCGGCGAGCCCGGCGACGTCTTTCATTGCCTGTACGAAATGCACCCCTCGAGGTGTTCGATGAGGCGGAAGACGTCCCCCTTCCCGTCCGACAGCGGATCGAACCAACGCATCGCGCCGAAATTTCATCGCTCGCGCGTGCTCTCCTTGACGTCGAGCGCGAATCCGGCGCGCTCGAGCACCGCGGCGCAGTGCACCTTGTCCTTCAGCTCTTCCAGCTCTGCTTTTTTCATCTTCGCCTGCGCCTCGTCGCGCTCCCTCCCTCGATTCCGCCCCGGATTTTTCAGTGCAGGAGCCGGATGCCGCGAAGAGCAGGGCGGGCAAGGGCGCGGCCGGCAAGCCGGCGTTTGTGCCGGGTGGCGCGAACGATGCCCATGTCGGTCATCAAGCCGCGCCCCGCCGCTTCGCCGGCATGGCGGTTGCCCGCGACCATGATTGTCAGTCCCAAAAAGCTGGCACCTAGGGCGCGGTCGCTCTTGAGATAATCATCGCGCCGGCAACATGCCTGTTATCGCGTCGGCGACAAAGGCTGGATCTTCCCAATGCGGGTTGTGGCCGCAATCCTGCGCCCACACCAGACGCGATCCGACGAGTGCATCGGTCAGCGTGCGCTGGTGCGCCGCGCCGAAAAGCGGATCGCGCCCGCCGGCGATGATCAGCGTCGGGGCCTCCACCGCCCGCGCCGCGGCGGTCAGATCGGTGCGGCGGACTTCTTCGAGAATGGCGCGCCAGCGCGCAGCCGGGATCGCGGACGCGTCCTTCGCGAGGCCGGCGAGAAAAGCCCGCGGCACGCCCGGTCGACAGGCATGCCACCAGTCGTAGAACGGATCGGACGGCGAGATCGGGTCGCGCAAGGCTGCGACGCCGTCGATCAGCTGATGATCCGATCCGAAATCGGGCTTCAGCGTGCTGGCCAGGATCACCAGCCCACCGATCAGCTCCGGACGACGCGCGGCCAGCATGATCGACACCATGCCGCCCAGCGAATGGCCGACAACGATCGGCCGGCCGAGCCGCAGGCGTTGGATCAGCCCGGCCATATCCTCGGCAAAATCGGCGGCGCGATAACCCTCGCCCGCCTGCGAACCGCCGTGGCCACGCAGGTCCGGCATGATAAGCCGGCGCCCGGTAAGATGCGGCGCCAGCAGCAAAAAACTGCGGCTGGTGTCGGTGAAGCCATGAACCAAGAGCAACGGCGGCTCCGAACCGGCGATCTCGACATAGGTAAGCTCGAGACTGCCGACATCGACGATGCGCTTACGTCCGGCCCAAGACGCCTGTTCGGCTTCCTGATCCGTCAGCTCCAAAGCCGGCCTCACAGTCCGAGCTTTTCCTTGACCGCGGCAAGGCCGGGTTTGCCATCGAAGGTGGCGACGCCGGCAAGCCAGGCATCGAGCCGATCCTTGTGCAGGGCGATCGACTTCAGAGCCCCGTCCTCCGGCTTCATGCCGTCGTTAATGAGGTAGCCCATGCCGACATTTTCCATGTCGATGTCGAAGGCGAGGTTTTTCAGGAACTGCGCCACATTCGGGCATTCCTGCAGAAAACCCTTGCGAACCTGCGTGGTCACGGTGGCGGCGCCGAAATTCGGACCGAAGAACTCGTCACCGCCAGTCAGGTACTTGAAGTCGTACATCGTGTTCATCGGGTGCGGCGCCCAGCCCTGGAAGACGATGAACTGCTTCTCCTTGATCTCGTAGCCGACCTCCGAGAGCATGCCGGCCTCGCTCGATTCGACCACCTGCCAGCCGTCGAGGCCGAAATTGGGATCGGCAATGGCGTCCATCATCAGCTGATTGGATCCGGGCTCGATGCCGTACATCTTCTTGCCGAACTTGTCGGCGAATTTGTGCAGGTCCGACAGGTCCTTGACGCCGGCGTCCCAGACATAGGTCGGCACGGCAAAGGTGTATTTGGCGCCGACCAGATTGACGCGCACATTCTCGATGGAGCCGTCCTTCTTGTAGGGCTCGTAATAGGTTACCATGGCCGGATCCCAGTAGCCGAGGAACAGGTCGAGGTCTTTGTTCTTCATCCCCTCGTAGATGACGTTGATGCCGAGCACCTCGCTCTGCGGCTCGTAGCCGAGCGCCTGAAGCAATACCTCGGCCACGCCGGTGGTGAAGGCGAGATCGTTCCAGCCGGGCTCGGCCATGCGGACCGTTTTGCAGCTTTCGACCTCGGCGGCCCGAGCCGCCTGGGAAGCCAGCGTCAGGGCCGCGACACAGACGCCATTCGCAAGCATGCGCAACATTCCGGTTCTCCTCTTTCCGACTTTGACCTGTTGGTCACTTTATTGTCCTGTTGGTCAATTGTTGATCTGAACGGACGAAGATGTCAATATGGATTCGCAATGGATGGGTCGACCCAGTGAAGCTCACGCGTCTCAGCGACATACGCCGCAAGGAATTGCGCCAGGCGGCGTTCGCCGTTCTGGAGCGCGAAGGCATCGCCGGTGCGACGCTGGAAAAAGTCGCGGCCCAGGCCGGCGCCTCCAAGGGCATCGTGCTGCATTATTTCCGCAACAAGCAGGAGTTGTTCGAGCACGCCATGCGCGAGGCGAACGCCGTGCTCTGCCACGCCGTGGTCGCCCGGCTGCAGCGGGCGCGCACGCCGATGGAACGGCTGGACGCCGTGATCGAGGGCAATTTCGAGGAGCATCTGTTCCTGCCGCCGCTCTGCCATGCCTGGCTGTCGCTCTGCGCCGAAGTGCCCCGCGACGAGCAGCTGGCGCGCATCCAGAAGGTCATCCATGCGCGCATGCGCTCGAACCTCTTGTCCGGCCTGCGCGGCCTCGCTTCGCCGGAACTGGCCGACGAAATCGTTGTTGGCATCACCGCTTTGATCGACGGGCTATGGCTCAGGCTCGGTCTGCAGCCGGGCAGCGTCACGCGCGAGCAGGCTGTGCGCCAGGTCAAGGATTTCGTCGCGGGGCGGCTTTGCCCCGCGCCAGCCTAGGCCCGTCGGCCTTGCCTCGGTCGGATAAAGTTCATAGCCGGCGAGGTCGTACCCTTGACCGCCCAATTGCGGGAGCTTGGCGATGCGACTCCAAGGTAAGCGGGCGCTGGTCACCCGTAGGTCGGACGGCATCGGCCTGGCAATTTGTCGGAACCTTTCGCCTGCGAAGGCGCGGATGGCTGATCGTGGGGCGCGACCCCGGCAAGCTGGAAACCTTGTGCAACACGCCGCGGTCGAAACGCTGTCGACCGATCTCGCCACCAGCGAAAAGGAGATCAAGTTCACTTATCCCTTATCTGCATTTGGACAAAGTTGGGGGCACGACCACGGTAGAGAATCCTCGTTACCACTAACAGCCAGATTTCGATCCGACGCTAGTTCCCTGACAGAGGAAGCTCCGCGACGCATCAGGTCCGGCGGTAACCAACCCGGACCGTCGTTTCGAGACCGTGCCTCCTACATTGTCCAACTACAGGCTCGATCGAATGATTTCTGACGGAATCGGCAGGATCGCGATCACTCCTTGAAGCGGCAAACATGAGAGTGGAATAGTCGGGACTAAAGCGGCCTGTTTGGGATTCCCCGCGCTGTTAGAGCGTGCCACACTGCGTGATGTGTCGCTCTTCGAAACGTCGCGCGAAACGTCGGCTCGATCGCGGTCCAGGAATTGCTCGCCGAAGAGCTGTCCGAGATTCTCCTGCCGCTGCTTAGGCTCGGACCCGAGAAGCTAAACCCCGAGGCATGGTCGCGAACGGCCTTTTAATCGAGATCGCTCGCCGGCACGAGCTTATTATGCCCCTATTCCACGACGTGGAGGTGCCGTCTTCAAGAGCCAGCCCAAAGAGGCGATGACGCCGACAGTCTGCGGCAAAAGCTTGAGCCGCGGCTCCGTGTAATGCGTTTTGGCGGATTGCATGATCTTCCCGTTGTTCGGTCGAGCGCGTATCGACAACTGCGAAAGCTTTCTCCATCAATCCACGGCTCTAGGACCTGCCGCGACCCCACGCGTCCGCGTACCTCTTCTGGATGGCGAAAGCTGCCATTCAGCATACAGCCCCGGTGTTTCCGAGCGCTCAATGTCCTCTTGCCTCGACTTTTCATCGAAAGCAGACTGGTTGCATCCCCTTTATTCGTTAGTCCAGCAATCCGAAAATGTCCGCTTTTAGGATGGCGAGAAGGTCCTTCGGACGCCCGAAATGAGGCGCAAAGCTGTCGTTCGCGTCGTGGAAAACGGACATCGGCTTCGGGTCGGACTTTCGCGTTCCCGCCGGTCTTTGCAGCACCGATGCAGGTCATCACGCCCAACACCGTAGAGAATATCGCGGGGTTTCCGAATGGGGGGAAAGGCGGTAGCGGTCTACCGACTCGAACCCCCAGAATGAGGAAAAGCCGGCAAATTCTAGGTTCAGGACTCGTTGATTGAGCCAGAAAATGACGGTGGCGGCGATGCAGATGGTAGACATGAAGGTGTGCGCACAGCGGTCATAACGGGTGTGGATGCGCATCGCTGGCGCCATCTCTCGATCAGGCCATTCGAGCCGTGGATGGGCCATCTGGTGAGCATCGGCCACCTGCGCAAACCTGCGGAAAGCTGCAAAATTTGCACAGGAAGAAGGCATACCTTCCCTCAGCCGGTCGACCCAGTCCGACCGTCCGGGTTAAGCATCACTTCAATGATAGCCGTATCGTCCAGGAACCGGGTGATGGCGACCCCAAGCGCGATGCGCAGCATGCGCGAACTGCGCGCGCGCCCTTCCGTGTTGTTGTGCGAAGCCATCATCGTGTTCCTGTGTCGCTCGGGAACACCCAGTCGGTCCCTGCTCGGGGATGATCAAAAGAGCCAGAAAGCAGGCCGGTTCAACAGCTTTCAGATCTCATCGTAGCGTGGCGTGCAAATACAGGTGAACGGCGGTTTCGCTGTTGCCTTCGTTCGGATCAGGACGCCTTCTGGATGGACCGTGAGTTTCAGCAGGGGCTGGCAAAATCACATGCCTGTGGCGCCAAGATCGCCGCTTGCCAGCTGACGAGTCGGCGTCATACGCGATCGCGTATATTGCGAGCGTGGAGGCCAATCATGACAGACCAGATCGCTCGCAACGAAAAACAACTCGGGGCCATTCTGCGCCGCGCCCGCAAGAACGCCGGGCTCACGCAAGGCTCGCTCAGCAACCAGATCCACCTGCGCCAGGGTACGGTCTCCCGCCTCGAGGCCGGCGAGCCCGCAATGCAACTCCGCACCTTGATGGCCGCCCTCTCCGCCCTCGACCTTGAACTCGTCGTGCGCACGCGCAGCAAAGGCAGCTCTGCTGATATCGAGGACCTGTTCTGATGGCACGGCGACGGGTTCACATCCCCTTGAATGTCTTCCTGAACGGGCGCCTGGTCGGCGTACTGCGCAGGGAATCGACGGGCGCCATCGACTTCCAATACGCCCGCAAATGGCTGGGCTGGCGCGGCACCTTCCCGATCTCGCTCTCGCTCCAATTGCGGGAAGACCGCTATATCGGCACGCCAGTGACCAACGTCTTCGATAACCTGCTTCCGGACAATGACGCCATCCGCAGGCGTGTTGCCGAACGCGTCGGCGCTGACGGCACGGACGCCTATAGCATGCTGGCTGCGCTGGGCCATGACTGCGTCGGCGCGTTGCAATTCCTGCCCGATGGCATGGATCCAGGCCCTCCCGGCAGTGTCGAAGGCAAGCCGGTCAGCAACGAGGACGTGGCCGGAATAATCGAGAACCTTGCTGCCGCTCCGCTAGGCCTCGGCGAGGATGAGGACTTTCGCATCTCGATTGCCGGCGCGCAGGAAAAGACGGCGCTGCTGCGCAAGGACGGAGGCTGGTTCAAACCCATCGGCACGGCAGCCACCACCCATATCCTGAAGCCGCAGATCGGCCGGCTGCCGAACGGCATCGATCTCTCCAACAGCGTCGAGAACGAGTATCTGTGCCTTAAGCTGCTGCAAGCGTTTGGCGTTCCCGCGGCCCAGGCGGAGATCGCTGACTTCGGTGAGCGCCGTACCCTGATCGTAGAACGCTTCGACCGGCTGTGGGCCCGCGACGGCCGCCTCCTGAAGCCGTGCACCTCATCCGCCACCGAGACCGCGCCATCGAGCCGCGACATGATCTGTGTCGCCAGCTCGAAGCAAAGATCCATCCGGGCGGCACGGATGTGAAACAGGATGTCGCCTGGCGTCGAGACGGCGATATGTTGGCCGTGAATCTCACGAAACGGGTGTAGTTCCGTCGGCCTGGGCGCTCCAAAGAAGTGGTCCCACGCACCGGACCCAAACGCCATGACACACGACAACCGACCCTCGAGGTCACGGAACCCAACGGCGCGTAGAAGCGCGGAAAGATCGCCACACAAGGCGCGCACGGCCGCATCATGTTCAGGCCCGGATTTGACCGTCACGACGAGAAAAATTGCGGACCGCGTCAGTTGCGCGACGACCGGTTGCGAAACAGCAGATGGCACAGTTGAATCCACGATAGATCCTTTCGATACATCACCCGGAACGCCGCTGAGTTGAAGGCAAAGCGCGGAAATGCCGAGTTGCGATTTGCCCAATTCGAGGCAAGCCCAGGATCAGCTCCGCGACCAGCCGATCATCAGCTTGCCTCACCAGTATCTGCCTGCCTCATCGGTATTCGCCGACGTCGATGACCGCTTGGGCGAAGGCCTGCGGGGCTTCCTGCGGCAAGTTATGGCCGATACCACCAGTGATGATTCCGTGGTCGTATCTGCCTGAAAATTTCTTGGCGTAGGCGCTGCTGTCGGGATGGGGTGCGCCATTGGCATCACCTTCCAGTGTGATGGTGGGCACCGTGATCAGGGGACTTTCGGCCAGCCGTTTTTCCAGGGCGTCAAATTCCGGCTCGCCTTGTGCCAGGCCGAGCCTCCAGCGATAATTGTGGATGACGATGCTGACGTGATCCGGGTTGTCGAGGCACGCTGCACTGCGATCGAACGTGGCGTCATCAAAGTCCCATTTCGGCGAGGCGATCCGCCAGATAGGTTTGCGAAGTCTCGCCGGTATCGTTCGTAGCCAGCCCGCCCGCGTTACGTGGCGAAATAGTATTGGTACCACCATTGGAGCTCTGCTTTCGGCGGCAACGGCATTCTGTTTGCCGCGAGACTGCCGATCAAATAGCCGCTGACCGAGACAAGGGCTTTGCAACGCTCAGGCCAGAGCGCAGCGACGATGCAGGCCGTGCGCGCGCCCCAATCATAGCCGGCGATGATCGCATGGCTGATCTTCAGCGCATCCATCAACTCGATGACATCGACAGCCAGCACAGACTGCTGGCCGTTGCGGACTGTCTGACTGGAAAGAAAGTGCGTCGTGCCATGGCCGCGTGCATACGGAATGATCACGCGATAACCCGCCGTCGCCAACAACGGAGCGACTTCGACAAAGCTGTGGATGTCGTACGGCCAGCCATGAAGGAGGATAACCACGAGACCGTCGGGCGGACCCGCCTCAGCGAACCGACATTCAGGACGCCAGCGTCGGCTTGCCTGAGCACTGCGAAGGAAGCGGCCGTCGACCGCTTTGTCGTTGCTCCATCCAACCCTGAAACAGGTCGTGCCTGAGCTGAGTGAACTGTCGTGAACTGCGTAGCAGCCAGACCGATTGCCGCGGCGCCCACAAAGGCCCTGCGAGATCGATCGATCTCTTTCGGCGATTCTGCATTTTCCATTGTTGCAACCTCTTTCCAAGCCAGGATTGGATGCCGTACTGTTCGACGCAGCTTTGGCATCACCTTCATTCATCGACTTGGCAGTGCCAGACTGCATGCCCTGGCAATCGTTCAAGACGGCCGGGCGTGAGTGACGCCGCCACCTGAAGTGTGACGCCCCTGTCGGGCAACGTAGGAGGCTGCGTCTGTACGTGGGAAGACGATGCGGAGTGGCGCCTCGGCCTCCATCTTTAGAAATTCGGGGCGTAACCCATCGCCGCGCTTGGCAGCGATCGGGTGGAGATTCTGCAGTAACGCAAGCATGAATAGCTCCTCTGTTGTATGCCTTGGCTCAAGGGCGATAGGACGCGCGACCGGCCAGCATCGCAGTTAGACGAGACCCTCACGAACCATCGCGGCGCGAACGGCCGGACGGGCCGCAATTCGGGCGCGGAGCGCATCCAGAGGCGCGGGAACGGGGACTTGGAAGCGGGCGGCCCAGAGCAGCATCACGAAAAGATAGAAATCCGCGACGCTGGGTTTGTCGCCGAACAGATAGTCGGTCTTGAGTGCGTCCGAGAACAGGCCGAGTTGCGTCGTAATCGTCGCGCGCGCCTTGGCCTTTTCACCATCGCTGCCTTGGTGCCACATGGGCTTGAAGCTTCGGTGTATTTCCGTCGAGACGTAGGTCAGCGCTTCGATAACGCGGGTACGGCCCATTGGCCCTTCCACTCCCAGTGCCGGGTATTGCGACGCGATCCAATCGAGGACGGCGACGTTTTCTGTCAGCGTTTCCCCGCTATCCAGCACGAGGACTGGAACATACCCCTTGCGCGTCACCGTGGTGAAATCCTCCCCGGAGCCGGTCCGCTTGGTTTTGAGATCGACCGTTTCGCTCTCGAAGGAAGCGCCAGCCTCTTCCTAATCGGGGCTTTTGGTACGGATTTCGTCGCGGGTGATCTCGTCGAAATAAAGCTCCAGAGCCTCTGATATCTTGTCGTCAGGACGGGCAACGGTGCCGCCGACTGCGTCCACCGATGGTGATGTGGCGGGTGCTCCGATCGTGCTCTCGACTCTCTGCAGGATCGTGTCGAGCGGCTCGGCGACGAGAATCTCGGCAAGCGGGCGATAAACGAACCCCAACGATTCGGCGCGCTTGATCGCTTGGCCGTATCGGGCGCGCGCCGCCTGTGGATTTTCGCCCAGGATTAGTGACGCCCACAATGCTTGTCGGCTGCCTCGTGAAGATCTCTGGCTGTGCGCGCCTTTATTCGACTCAGTGGTATCGAGGGCACGGCGCACGAACTCACCCCGTTCGTCGAGGTGCCTGACCTCTTGTGGCACCCGGCGTCGGTAATGGAAGTGATCCCCCCTGAGTTGCAGGAAGCGGTCGGGATCATGCTCTTCGCGTCGTCTGCCCAGTGTTCAACACGGCGTTTGTGTCACGATACGTATCACATTATGTATCACAAACGGCGCGAAAGCGCAACCTAGGCGAACCTTTCGCCGAAATTTTGCCCGAAATTTGCGAATGAATTCAAATACTTATTCGGAAGGTCGGTGGTACCGTTGGCTGGGATCGAACCAGCGACCTCCGGATCCACAATCCGGCGCTCTAACCATCTGAGCTACAACGGCACGTTCGCCTGAGCCAGATCGTGGTGAAAATTCATTCTCCGAGATCCGCTCTGTCGTTCGGCGATGCGTCCAATACGGTCTATCAGAGACTAATTCAAGGCCTTTGATAAGGCAAAGCGGTTCCGCCAACAGGCGCCGGTTTCTTCGGCAAAAGAAAAAGACCGGCGGGAGGAGGTGCCGGCCTTTTCCTGTTACGAGCCAGCGGGAGGAGGTGCTGGCTGGTCACCCCGGAGAGCAGAGGGAGGAGGTTCCACTCGCCGGGTATTCATTTGGACAACTCTATCGCACACCTATTTGTCTGACGAAATGCGACGTTTTGATGCATCGCAGAGTTGTGCGCAATTATTAGGCGGCCTTGATGTCCTTCAGGGCCTTCTCGAAAGCGGTCTTGACCGGCTTGGAGACGTCTTCGGCAGCCTTCGAAGCAACAGCCTGGAAGTCCTTGGCCTGCTCGACCGTGGTCTCGACGCGCTTGCGCAGGAAGGCGGTCTGCAGTTCGACCACTTCCGACAGCGACTTGGCGCCGATGAGGGCCTCGAGATGCGAGAAGCCGGCTTCGGCATTGGCGCGCAGAGCGGCGATGGTCTTGAGCGACAGGTCGCTGGAAACGGTCTTGGCAGTCTCGAAGGTCGATTCCAGGACTTTCTGGGTCTCTTCGGCGCCGGTCTTCAGCTTGGAGTAGGCTTCCTTCGACTGCTCGACGCCCTTTTCGGCGAAAGCGCGGATCTGATCGGTTGCCTTGGAAGCGTCGAAGCTCGGGAATTCGACGTTTTCGATGGTCTCAGCGGTCTTGGCCTTGGTCATTTTCCATCCTTTCGGGGTAGCGGCTTTGACAAAAAGCCGTCTCGTTCATGTATGATGGCAATATAGCGGTTTTTTTGTGCGATGCAATATCTTTGTTGCAGTGCACCATAAATTTCTTCCCATGCGTCACCCAAGAGGTTATCCAGGGACATTCCGAGAGGCTGTTAACCAAGTGGCCAGAGATTCCACCTGCTTCCCGCCATGGCTTGTGGACCTTCGCCGCGCGGGCTTTTATTAACAAAGCGTTAACTGCAAATTGCCCGCCTTGTAGGTTCGCCAAGAGGGGTTCGCCAAGAGGTTTCACCGAAAGGGTCCGCCAAGCGCATGCCTTCCGAGAACTACTCTTTCCTCGATGTCGCCGTGCTTGATGCGGTTCGCCAGCGCTTCGCCGCCGGCGACGCGATCGCGATTCTGTCGGCCGACCTCGAACAGGTGATCTGGGCCAACGGCCCGGGCGCTGCGGTGTTCGGCTATCCCGATATCGAGGCCATCATCGGCGCCTCGGCTCAGCTGCCGCTGATCGCCAGGCGCCAGATCATGGCGACCGCGGGCTTCCCGCAGATCGGCAGCGACCGCGCCATTACGGTACGGCTGGCGACCGGCATCACCAGCCGCGCCGTCGGCTTCCTGGCCAGTGCGGTGACTATGCCGGACGGAGAAAGCGCCACTATGCTGGTGGTGCCGGCAGCGCAGGCCGGCTCGCGCAGTGCTGCCGACATTGCGGCCCGCGCCATCAGCGGCTTTACCGAAGACGGCCATTTCATCGCCTTTGTCGACGCCGCCGGCACTGTCGAGGCGGCTTCGGATGGCTTTGGCGCGCTCGCCATCCGGCCTGAGACGCTGGCCGCGCTTGTCGCCGACGTGGCGAGCCAGGACGACCGCATCGTCAAGCGGCTGGTCCCCGGCGGCGCCACGTCCTATCCGGCCGGCTTCGCGCGCCTGACCGAGTCCAGGCATCTGCTGGTGGTCATCGACGAGGATCAGCTCGGTGAGGAAAATCCTGTCGGCGAGCTGGATGCCGAACCTGCTGCAGCGCAGGTCGACGATGGCCCGGCGCAAGCCGCCGCGGAGAACGCGGTAACGGTGGATGCGGTGGCTGACCACCCCACCGCAAGCGGGAATCAGGGCGCCCCACTCGCGGCCGCGCCTGATGTCGGGGAGACAGGTCCGGCTGCCACCGAGCATGATGCTTCGGCGTCAACCGATACAAAGGCGGACCATCGCGAGCAGACGACCGGCCGCGAGCAGGCGGCGAATGACAGCGCGCCGGCGCAACATGATCATTGGTACTTCCATGCCGGCGAAGAGCCGCAGGCGGGCGAGCCGGACAGCCCGGCGCAGGCCGAGCCGGACTCTGTTTCCCCGGCCGAGAGTGCGCAGTTGGACAGCAGTGCCGCAGCGCCCGCCCTGCCGTCTGACGCAGCCCCACCGGCTACGCCTCCCGCCAAACGTGAGGTCGACCGCTCGGCGCCGCCGCTGCGCTTCGTCTGGCGCACCGACGCCGACGGCAAGTTCAGCGCGCTGTCGCCGGAATTCGGCGACATTGTCGGCAAAGCCGCCGCCGACGTGATCGGCCGCCGCTTCAAGGACGTCGCGACAACTTTCGGCCTCGACGCCTCGGGCGAGATCGCGGGCCTGCTTGAACGGCGCGACACCTGGTCGGGCCGCTCGGTACTGTGGCCGGTTGCCGGCTCCGACCTGAAGATACCGGTCGATCTGGCAGCACTGCCTGTCTATGGCCGCAGCCGCGCCTTCGAAGGTTTTCGTGGTTTCGGCGTCGCCCGCGCCGGCGATGCGGTGGTCGATCCGGAAGCAATCGGCATGGCGCTGGTCCCCAATGGCGCGCCAGCGGCAGCAGCTGAGCCGGCCCCGGAACAGCCCGTGGCGGAAGCTCCCAAGGCGGCCGATCCGTTCGAGGGCGAAGTGCCGGCGCTGACCATCGTGCCGAAGCAGGAACGTCGTTTTGCCGACAAGGTCATCCGGCTGGCCGAGCATCGGCAGCCCGCCAACGACAAGCAGCCGACAAGCGAGAGGGGCCTGTCGACGCTGGAGCGCAGCGCTTTCCGCGAAATCGGCGAGCGGCTGAAGAAGGACAATCCCCCGCCGGAGCAGCCGGAGACTGCCAAGCAGGCCGAACCGGCCAATCCGGATCAGGTAACGCCAGACCAGGCCAAGGCAGATGAGCTCAAGCCGGATCATGTCGAGGCGGACCAGCCTGAAACAGCCGCGCCAGCCCGACAACCCGCCGAGGTCTCGAGTCCGGACGAAGCCGGCCCGGCTGCCGTGGCTGAACCATCGGCAGCCGCACCCGAAAGCGAAACGGCTGAGGCCGAACCGCCGGAAAGCGATGCCGAGGACGAAAAGGACCTGACGCGGCTTGACGGCGAGCAGCCGGACGACGGCCTTGCGGACAGCGAAGCAGGCGAGGCGAAGGCGCCGACAGTGTCGCGCTCCCTGCTCGACTATGCCGATCCCGAACCAGGCTCCGTCACCGAAGACAGTACGGAAGCAACGTCGTCCAACGACGAACTTGCGCCGGCTTCCGAACCGGATGATACGCAAGCCCAAGAGATCGTCGAGGCCGCAGAGCCACAGCCGGTTGTTGCCGAGACGCCGGCCAATGCCGGTGAAGACGACAGCATGACGTCGGCCGACTTCCGCGATGCCGAGGACAATGAGGATTGGGCGCCGTCCGACGAGGCGACCGATTCCGCCGTGGAAGACGGGGACAAGGCCGGCGATGCGGACACAGTGCCGGCAGAACCACAGCGCCTGAAAGTGCCGCCGCTCAAGCTTGAGGGGTTCATGCCTTCGGCATTCTCGGCCGGAGATGAACACAAGGCCCCTGACACGTCGATCCTCGGCAAGCTGCCGGTGCCGCTGCTCATCCATTCGGGCGACGAGCTTCATTACGCCAATGAGGAATTCCTCGGCCTGACCGGCTATGACACGCTTGAGGACCTGAGCGACGCCGGCGGGCTCGACGCGCTGTTTGCCGATCCCTATTCAGAAATGGCCGGCGAAAGCGACCACACACTCAAACTGAAGACGCGCGAGGGCCAGGAATTTCCGATCGAAGCCATTTTGCGTTCGGTGCCGTGGCGCGCCGGCAAGGCGCTGATGCTGGTGGTGCGACGTACCGGCGATAACGAGCCGCCGATGGTTGCGCATCTCGCAGCCGAGGAGCAGACGCAGCCCGATGTCTCCGAACTCAAAGCGCGCATTGCCGAGATGCGCACCATCATCGACACCGCGACCGATGGTGTGGTGTTGATCGGCCGCGACGGCGACATCCGCTCGATCAGCCGGCCGGCCGAGGCGCTGTTCGGCTTCGACAGCGACGACGTCACCGGTAAACCGTTCGCCTCGCTGTTTGCCATCGAAAGCCAGCGCGCGGCCCGCGACTATCTGAACGGCCTGTCCGAGCCCGGCGTGGCGAGTGTGATGAACGATGGCCGCGAGGTGATCGGGCGCGAGGCGCAAGGGCGCTTCATCCCGCTGTTCATGACCATCGGCAGGCTGCCCAATGACAGCGGCTTCTGCGCCGTGGTGCGCGACATCACGCAGTGGAAGCGGGCCGAAGAGGATCTGACCCAGGCGCGCGCGGTGGCCGAGCGCGCCTCCTCGCAGAAGACCGATTTCCTCGCCCGCATCAGCCACGAGATCCGCACGCCGCTCAACGCCATTATCGGCTTTTCCGAGCTGATGGTGGACGAGAAGTTCGGCCCGGTAGCCAATGACCGCTACCGCGACTATCTCAGAGACATCAACCGCTCGGGCAACCATGTGCTCGATCTCGTCAATGACCTCCTCGACATTTCGAAGATCGAGGCCGGCCAGCAGGAAATGGACTACGAGGCGGTGTCGCTCAACGATACGCTGGCGGAGACGGTGGCGATGATGCAGCCGCAGGCCAACCGCGAGCGTGTCATCATTCGCTCCAGCTTCGCCTCGCGACTGCCCGAAGTGGTCGCCGACCTCAGAAGCGTGCGCCAGATCGCGCTCAACATCCTGTCCAATGCCATTCGCTATACGCAAGCCGGCGGACAGGTGATCGTGTCGACCGCCTATGAAACCTCCGGCGACGTTGTCATGCGGGTGCGCGATACCGGCATTGGCATGAGCCATGCCGAGATCGAGCAGGCGCTGAAGCCGTTCAAGCAGATCAATGCGCTGAAGCGCGGGCGTGGCGACGGCACCGGTCTCGGCCTGCCGCTGACCAAGGCGATGGTGGAAGCCAACCGCGCCCGCTTCACCATCACCTCGACGCCGGGCGAAGGGACGCTGGTCGAGGTCGCCTTCCCGTCGACGCGGGTGCTGGCCGAATAGGGCCGGCCATTCCCGGGCGAGAATCCCGGACAAAGAAAAGGCGTCCAACAGGACGCCTTAAATGGGATTTGCTGTCACAACGGGGGCTTGAGCGAATCTGATCCTCAGGGGACGAGGAACGGGATTTCTCCCTCAAGTTACGTGCGACTATCGACGCCGGGCCTTAACAACTCCTTACCGGCCGTCCAAAAAATTTACGAGTGTGTACCACTCATGAAATCTAGGTAAATTCGACCGACATATCTGGTTAACCATCCCGGCCGCGTCACTCAGCCAGCTGCGGCAGGTTCCTGAACAGCTCCAGCGCCTCTGGATTGGCCAACGCTTCGTTGTTCTTGATGGCGCGGCCATGCACCACGTCGCGCACTGCAAGCTCGGTGATCTTGCCCGATTTGGTGCGCGGAATGTCGCTGACGGCGACGATCCTTGCCGGCACGTGGCGCGGGCTGGCGCCGCTGCGGATCTTGGAACGAATGCGCTTTTCCAGATCCTCGTCCAGCGTCACGCCGGCGGCCAGCCGCACGAACAGCACGACGCGCACGTCATTGTCGAAATCCTGGCCGATGCACAGCGCCTCAAGGATTTCCGGCATCTGTTCGACCTGATTGTAGATCTCCGCCGTGCCGATGCGCACACCGCCCGGATTGAGCGTCGCGTCGGAACGGCCGTGGATGATCATGCCGCCATGCGCGGTCCATTCGGCGAAGTCGCCGTGGCACCAGACATTGTCGAAGCGCTCGAAATAGGCCGCATGGTATTTCTTGCCCTCAGGATCGTTCCAGAAGCCGATCGGCATCGACGGGAACGCTTTTGTGCAGACCAGCTCACCCTTTTGCTCGCGGATCGGCTTGCCGTCATCGTCCCATACATCGACGGCAAGGCCGAGGCCGGGACCCTGGATCTCGCCGGTCCAGACCGGTTGCGTCGGTACGCCGAGCACGAAACAGGAGACGATGTCGGTGCCGCCGGAAACCGAGGCGAGATGTACGTCCTTCTTGATGCCGTCATAGACGAAGCGGAAATCCTCCGGCGACAACGGTGAGCCGGTCGAGGAAATCGCCCGCACACTCGACAGATCATGGCTGCAGATCGGCTTGAGCCCGGCCTTGCGTACGGAATCGATGAATTTGGCCGAGGTGCCGAAAAAGGTCATCTTCTCGGCATCTGCGAAGCTGAACAGCACATTGCCGTCGGGGTGGAAGGGCGAGCCGTCATAGAGCAGCAGCGTGGCGCCCGAGGCCAGGCCCGACACCAGCCAGTTCCACATCATCCAGCCGCAGGTGGTGAAGTAGAAGAAGCGGTCGCCTTCGATGAGTCCGGCATGCAGCCGGTGTTCCTTGACATGCTGGACCAGCGTGCCGCCGGCCGAATGGACGATGCATTTGGGAATGCCGGTGGTACCTGACGAGAACAGGATGTAGAGCGGATGCGCGAACGGCAGCCGCTCGAACGTGACCGCTTTGGCGGTAAAGGGTAACAGCGCCTCTTCGAGCGCCACGGCCTTGTCGATGATCGCTGCGATATCGCGCGAGGTACCGAGATAGTCGACGATCAGGACCTTGCGGACGGTTTCGAGCTTCGCCGCAACGGCAGCGATCTTGTCGGCTACCTCGATTGCCTTGCCATTGTACCAATAGCCGTCCGGCGCAATGAATATGACCGGCTCGATCTGGCCGAAACGGTCGAGCACGCCCTGCTCGCCGAAATCGGGGGAACAGGACGACCAGACCGCGCCTATGGAGGCGGCCGCCAGCATGGCGGCGACGGTTTCCGGCATGTTGGGCATCATCGCCGCGATGCGGTCGCCCTTTTTCACCTTGAGCGACAGGAAAAGCTGCTGAAAGCGCGAGGTCAGCTGGTGCAGTTCGCTCCACGACAGCCGCCGCTCGATCTTGTCCTCGCCGCGAAAGACAATCGCGTCGCCGGAACCGGTCTTCTTCAGCAGGTTCTCGGCGAAGTTCAGCGTCGCATCGGGAAAGAACGATGCGCCGGGCATCTTGTCGCCATCGACGAGCACGGTCTCGCCCGCATCGGTCCCTTTGTCGCCGACAATGCCGCAAAAGTCCCACAGCAGGCTCCAGAAGCCTTTGCGATCCTCGACCGACCAGCGGTGCAGGTCGGCGTAGGAGGCGAAGGATGTGCCGCTTTTGGCCGCTGCTGCCTTCATGAACGCGGTCAGTGGTGCTGCGTCGATCTGCTCTTGCGTCGGGGTCCAGAGCGGTGCTTCGGCAGCCATGATCGATCCTCCTTGAAGCCCGTCGCGTCGCAAGATAGATATGCTTTTGTTTTGATGCACGTCGTTGTCCCGGAACCGCTGCACTCTTCCGGGCGACATGCACTAGCCTCAGCTTTACAGGCGCCGCTGTTCCAAAAACGCCGCGCATCGTAGCAGGCTGAAGCTGCATCGCTTATGCCTACCACCGTGCGGCAGAGCAAGATTTTGTTCCGCTAAAACTCGGCCATCTGTTCGCAATTGCCATCGCCGGGCCATAAAGACTTGAAATGCCTCAGCCCTAAGTCGTAGTGACGACTGGAAGGCGTGGTGACAACTGGCGGTTACACCCGTCAGGCGATTTTTATCGGAATGAAAGCAACCGGGGCAATATGCCATCACCTTTGATCCGGCGCGGAATATGGGCGATCGGCGTTGCCGTGCTCGTCATCGCGCTGGTCGTCGCCGCTCTGCCGCTGTTTGCCTCGACCCGGATCGTGCGCGATCGCATCGCCTGGGAAATGAGCGCGTGGAGCGGTTTCAGGGTCACCATCGCCGGTTCGCCGCGCATCGAGGTGTGGCCGAAGTTCCGCGCCATATTGAGCGACGTCACGCTGTCCCAGTGGACCGAGACCGACGCGCCGCCGGTGATCGAGGCCGAACGGGTCGAGGTCGACCTTTCGGCCATGGCGGCGCTGCAGGGCGATGTGGTGTTTTCGACGGCGCGGCTGGTGAGGCCGACAATCCGGGTCCAGCGCGCCGCAAACGGCATATTCCTGCCCGCCATACCAACGGGCGGACGCATCACCCGCTCCATCGACACGGCGCGCGGCGTGGTCAACGCCGATCCGACGAAGCCGGATCTGAGCAAGCTGCCCGCCGATCCGTTCGGCAACGTGGAATTCAGGGACGGCCGCATGGTCGCCTCCGTCGGCGGCAAGGACGTCGAATTGCTGACCAGCCTGTCCGGCCAGGCGAGCTGGGCAGCGATGAACAGCAACGCGACCTTGTCGGCGACCGGAATCTGGCGCGGCGAGAGCGTCACCGTCGATGCCGCCTCGCCCAAGCCGCTGGTGCTGTTTGCCGGCGGCGCCGCACCGGTCACGTTTTCGTTCAAGGCAGCGCCGGCCAGCTTCTCGTTCGACGGCACGGCCAGCATGTCGCAAAACGCCTATTTCGATGGCCAGGCGAAATTCGCCGCGCCCTCGCTGCGGCGCGTGCTGGAATGGTCGCAGGCCGGCATTGCTCCTGGTACGGCGATCGGTTCGGTCTCGATTTCGAGCAAGATCACGGCGACCGCCGGCCGCGTCAAATTCGAAAACACCGCGGTGACGCTCGACAACAACCCGGGAATGGGGGCGCTGGATTTTTCGTTCGGCGACGCCTTGCCGGTGATATCAGGCACACTCGCCTTCGATACGCTCGACCTCAGGTCGCTGTTTTCGGCCTTCACGCCGCTGGCGCCGACCGGCGAGACCGGTCCCGGTGAAATCGACACCAGCTTCGCCGACCGGATCAATCTCGATCTGAGGCTGTCAGCGGCGCATGCCTCGGCCGGCGCAATCCAGCTTGCCGACGTCGCCGCCACGGCGCAGGTGAAGAACGGGCTTGCCGTCTTCGATATCTCCGATGCGTCGGCCTTTGGCGGCAACGTGCAGAGTAGCCTGCGTTTCGACCGCAAACCGGAGGGCTCGCAGGTCGAGATCCGGCTGCTCGCCTCCGACATTGACGGCGCCGCTTTCGGCACCGCGGCCGGAATGACGCGGCTGGTGCCGGCCAGCACCGGCACTGTCTCGGTCATTCTCAAAGGGCCGGGCAAATCCTGGGACTCGATCTTCGAGAACGCGGACGGCTCGGTCTCTGCGACGTTCGGGCCGGGCGCGCTGAGCGGGCTCAATTTGCCGGCATTTCTGAAGCACACGGAACAGGGCGGCTTCTTCGCGCTCGACGACGTCTCGGACGGGACACTGCCGATGGACGGCGCCGAGCTCAAGGCCACCATCTCGAAGGGTGTGGCAAGGCTGGACAAGGCCGAGGCCAATTCGGCGAAATACAAGGTCTGGCTGTCCGGCATCGCCTCTTACGGCGGACGCGGGCTGGCGCTTTCGGGGGGTGTCACCCAGGCCGACCCGGCAGCGGCACCGGTCAATGGCCAGCAGGGATCCAACCAGTCGTCATTCTTCGTCGGCGGCACCTGGAGCACGCCGTTCATCTCGCCGATCAGCCGCGGCGTCTCAGGCGAATAGGCGGACCCTTACCGGGACCGCCCTATCCCCTCGTTTGACGCAATCAACCGCGCTGCGCGGCCTGTTCGTCGAGCTGGCGTTGCACCTCACGCCGCTTGTTGGCGACCGAAGCGATGATGACGCCTACCGCCACGACGGCGATCAGGATGGTGCAGGCGGCGTTGATTTCCGGCGTCACGCCGAGACGCACCTGGCTGTAGATCTTCATCGGCAGCGTGGTGGCGCCAGGCCCGGAGGTGAAGGAGGCGATCACCAGATCGTCAAGCGACAAGGTGAAGGCCAGCATCCAGCCGGAGACGATGGCCGGCATGATCACCGGCAGCGTGATCTGAAAGAAGGTCTTTACCGGCGTTGCGCCGAGGTCCAAGGCAGCTTCTTCCAGCGAACGATCGAACGACACCAGGCGCGACTGCACGACGACGGCCACGAAGCACATGGTCAAGGTGATGTGAGCAAGCGTCACGGTCAGGAAGCCACGGTCGAGACCGACGGCAACGAACAGCAGCAGCAGCGACAGGCCGGTGATGACTTCCGGCATGACCAGCGGCGCAAACACCATGCCGGAAAACAGGATGCGGCCGCGGAAGCGGGTGTAGCGGGTCAAGGTCAGTGCCGCCAGCGTGCCGAGCACGGTTGCCACAGTGGCGGAGATGACAGCCACACGCGCGGTCACCCAGGTGGCGTCCATCAGCCCCTGATTGTGGAACAGCGAGGCATACCATTTGGTCGAGAAGCCGCCCCAGACGGTGACCAGCTTCGACTCGTTGAAGGAGAAGATGACGAGCAGCACGATGGGCAGATAGAGGAAGGCAAAGCCCAGCACGACCGAGGTGACGTTGAAGCGGCTCCAGCTGGTGTTCATTTGTCTTGCTCCTGGGCGCGCGCCTGGGCTCGCTGGAATAGCATGATCGGCACGATCAGCAGCAATAGCAGGATCACCGCCACCGCCGACGATACTGGCCAGTCGCGGTTGCTGTTGAATTCGTTCCAGAGCGTCTTGCCGATCATCAGCGTCTGCGATCCGCCGAGCAGGTCGGGAATGACGAACTCGCCGACCGCGGGAATGAACACCAACAGGCAGCCGGCAATGACACCGGGCAGCGACAGCGGGAAGGTGATTTTCCAGAAGGCTGATGTCGGCGGGCAGCCGAGATCCTTGGCCGCCTCGATCAGCGAATAATCCATTTTTTCCAGCGAGGAATAGAGCGGCAGCACCATGAATGGCAGGTAGGAATAGACGATGCCGATGAAGATCGCATAGTAGGTGTTGAGAATGATCAAGCGTTCGTCGATGATGCCGGTGGCGAGCAGCAGCTGGTTGAGCAGGCCTTCAGGTTTGAGGATGCCAATCCAGGCGTAGACGCGGATCAGGAACGACGTCCAGAACGGCAGGATCACCAGCATCATCAAGGTTGGGCGGATCGTTGCCGGCGCACGCGCCATGCCATAGGCGATCGGGTAGCCGACGAGCAGCGTAAGGACCGTCGATATCGCGGCGATGATGACGCTGGTCACATAGGCTTTGAAGTAAAGCGCGTCCTGCGCCAGCAAGGTATAATTGTCGTAGTTGAGTTCGCGGAAGCCGGCGAAGAAACCGGACATGCCGTCCCTGAAATCGAGCACGGGCGTGTAGGGAGGCATGGCGATCGCCGTCTGCGACAGCGAGATCTTGAAAACGATGATGAACGGGATGAGGAAGAAGAAAAGCAGCCAGAGATAGGGCACGATGATGACGACCCGGCTGACGAAGCCGGCGCCGAGCCGTGTCAGAAACGGTTTGGCCGCTGTCGATCGGCCGGTGCCGGTGATGGCGATGTTGGACATGCCCGCCCCCTACCGCGTCAGCACGACGCCGGCATCCGGCCGGAAGGAGACCCAGGCGCGGTCGTTCCAGGTCAGCGGGTCGTCGGTGACGCGTGCAGCGTTGAGCGCGCTTGCCCTGATGATCTGGCCGTCATCCAGCCTGATGTGGTAGACGGTCATGTCGCCGAGATAGGCGACGTCGTAGACCTCGCCCTCAAGCGCATTGACGGCGTCGGCCGGTTTCGTCGACGACACCTTGATCTTCTCCGGCCTGATGGCGAAGACGATGTCGGAACCGGCCTTTGTATCGGTGCTGTTTTCGACGACGATCTGGGCCCCTGTCGCGCCGGTGATGCGCGTGGTGTTTGCCGCACGCTCGGCGACCTTGCCCTCGAACATGTTCACATTGCCGACGAAGTGGGCAACGAAGCGCGAACTGGGGGCTTCATAGACTTCCGCCGGCGTCGCCACCTGCATCACCTCGCCCTTGTCGATGATGGCGATGCGGTCGGCCATGGTCATCGCCTCTTCCTGGTCGTGGGTAACGACGACGAAGGTAAGGCCGAGATTTTGCTGCAGGTCCATCAGCTCGAACTGCGTTTCCTCGCGCAGCTTCTTGTCAAGCGCGCCGAGCGGCTCATCGAGCAGCAAGACTTTTGGCCGCTTGGCAACCGAGCGGGCGAGCGCGACGCGCTGGCGCTGGCCGCCCGACAATTGGTGCGGCTTGCGCTTGGCGAACTGCTCTAGCTTCACCAGCTTCAGCATCTCGGCGACGCGCTTTTCGATATCCGGTCCCGGCATGCCTTCCTGCTTGAGGCCGAAGGCAATGTTCTTTTCCACGCTCATATGCGGGAACAGCGCATAGGACTGGAACATCATGTTGACCGGGCGGCGGTAGGGCGGGATGCCGCGCAGATCCTGGCCGTCGAGAAGGATACGGCCGGCGGTCGGCTCCTCGAAGCCGGCAAGCATCCGCAGCAACGTCGACTTTCCGCAACCGGACGCGCCGAGCAGGGCGAAGAACTCGCGCTCGAAAATGGTCAGCGATAGATTGTTGACGGCTGTGAAGTCACCGAACTTCTTGGTGACGTTCTCGAACTGAATGTATGGCTTGGCATTCGGATCAGTCCAAGGCGCAAAATCCCTGCGGATGCTGCCAAGCGATTTCATGTCCCACTCCGTCCTGTTTTTTTGCTTCTTGCCCCAGAGAAGAATGGTCCCGGCAGATGACTGCCGGGACCAGTCGCGTTGCTTACTGGCCGGTGACGATCTTGGTCCAGCTGCGCGTGATCAGGCGCTGGGTCTTGGGATCGTAGGGCTGGACCGTATAGAGTTTCTTCAGGGTCTCGGCGTCCGGATAGACAGCCGGGTCATCCAACAGTGCCTTGTCGACGAACTGCTGCGAAGCCTTGTTGCCGTTGGCGTACAGCACATAGTTGGACGACTTGGCGATCACTTCCGGCTTCATCATGTAGTTGAGAAATTCGAGTGCCTCGGCGGCATGCGGCGCATCGGCGGGAATCGCCATCTGGTCGAACCACATCTGGGCGCCTTCCTTGGGCACGGAATAGCCGATCTCGACGCCTTGCTTGGCCTCGACCGCGCGGTTGCGCGCCTGGAAGACGTCACCCGACCAGCCGACCGCCAGGCAAATATCGCCGTTGGCGAGCGCGTTGATGTATTCGGACGAATGGAATTTGCGGATATACGGCCGCACCTTCAGCAACGTCTCCTCGGCCTTGGCGATGTCGTCAGGTGAGGTGCTGTTCGGATCGAGGCCGAGATATTTGAGCGCCGCCGGGATGATGTCGGCCGGCGAGTCCAGCACATAGACGCCGCAGTCCTTCAGCTTGGCCAGGCTGTCGGGATTGAAGAACACATCCCAGCTGTCGATCTTGTCGGTGCCGAGTGCTGCCTTCACCTTCTTGATGTTGTAGCCGATGCCGACCGTGCCCCACATGTAGTTGATCGAATATTCGTTGCCCGGATCGTATTTGGCGGTGCGCTCCGAAACCGTGTCCCACATGTTGGAAATGTTGGGCAGCTTCGACTTGTCGAGCTTCTGGAACACGCCGGCCTGGATCTGGCGGGCCAGGAAGTTGCCGCTGGGCACGACGACGTCATAGCCGCTGCCGCCGGCAAGCAGCTTGGTTTCGAGGATTTCATTGGAATCGAAGGTGTCGTAGACGACCTTGATGCCGGTCTCCTTGGTGAAGTCGTCAATGATCGAACTGTCGATGTAATCCGACCAGTTGAAGACGTTGACGACGCGATCCTCGGCATGGCCGCCGACGGCGAAAAGCGTCAGAAATGCCGAGGTTGCCGAAAGCCAGAGCGCTTTGCGGATCATGCTGTTCTCCTTTGATGAGTGTTCCTTCGCCAAGTCGTCGCTGTTCGAGCGCGATTGGGCATTTGCTTCAGAGTATTGAGCTTTCCGGGCAGCCATAAGCGTGAACTGCCGGCGCCATCCGGGCGGTTCGACAAGCGGCAGATCATGGCTCTGTGTGCCCGCATGGCGGGCGCGCTGACGCAGTCAGAGGCTTTCGCCGCGGCGCGGGCAGGGATACGACGCTGTGGTCCGGTCTTGGTCCGACCGGCGGGGACACTTGGCAAGATAAGCCTGTCTTGTTGTTGCCGTGCCCCCAGCCTGCCCGTGCCGCAGCAAGGTTGTCAATGGCCCGCGCGGGGAAGCTCGGTCAATAGGGCGTGCGGCTTCGCTAATTGGGGAAAGACGGGCGTAATTAGGGAAGACGGGCTCAACCAAGGGAAAGGCGGGTCAATTAGGGGATGGCAGGCCGGTGGTCCCCGGCCGTGCAGGCCTCGCCTGGCGCTTGAATTCAAGCGCGATATGGACGAGCAGCGCGGCGACCACCACCGCGCCGCCGATGATGGTGCGCACCGAGGGCACCTCGCCATGAACGAGCCAGACCCAGATCGGTCCGAGGATCGGCTCGAACGTGCCGAGGAGTGCTGCGATCGCCGCCGGAACCAGCCTCGCGCCGGTGGCGAAGAAGGCAAGGCCCAGCCCGAGATTGATGACGCCGAAGGCAAACAGGAAAGCCATGTCGTGGGCCGACGTGGCAAACTGCGTGGCTTGCGATGCGGCGAAAGCCGCTGCCAGCATCGTGCCGAGGCACGTCGCCGGCGTCATGCGCACATGGGCGAAGCGCCGGGTGATGACAGTGGCGATCGAGAACATGACGGCGATCAGCAGCGACAGCCCGTCGCCGATGGGCGATACGGCGCCGTCGAGCGATTCCGACACCATGATGGCGACGCCGGCGATGACGGCGGCGATCGCCACCCAGGTCGCGATGGCGACGCGTTCGCGAAACAGCACCCAGGCAAGCAATGCCGCCAGCAGCGGCACACCGGCCTGCATCAACAGGATATTGGCAACGGTGGTGTAGGCGAGCGCGACAACGAAGCACGTCGACGCCGTGGCGAAACAGACGGCCACGGCAAGGCCGGGCAGGCCCATGTCGCGAAACAGCCGCAACATGCCGCGCCAGCCGTCGCGCCAGGCCATGAAGCAAATCAGGAACACAGCCGCCCACAGCGATCGCCAGAACACCACGGTCCAACTGTCAGCGGTGTCGATGAAGCGGGCGATGGTGCCGCCAAAGCTCCACATCAGCGCCGACAGGAACACCAGCAGCAAGCCGACCCGCTCTTCGCGAGGCGAGACGATCGGCGGTGCGGCGATTGGAGAAGATGCGGTATCGGTCATGGGGTGCCACTGTCGGCTATCTCGGGGCGGCATGATGCACAATGGACGACAGAAACGTGCCGTATTCGCCTAGCGCATAGGCTACCGCCGGACGTGATCCAGCCCGGCATTCCCTTTGGCGCACCGCCAACCGGCAGCCATACGGGCAAACACCGCCGTTTCTAGGACGTGCCCTTGTTGCCGCGGATAAAGCGCCAAAGACCGGCCAACGGTACCAGCAGCAGAATGCCGAACTTTTTCAGGGCGATGACCGCGACCGCAATCAGGCCGGCCTTTGCCGCGAGTTTTCCGGCGATGAGGCCGCCAATGCCAACCGCGGCGACCGTGTCGGTGCCTGGCAGAAAATCGGTGTATTTCTTGCCGGTGTTGAAGTCCGCCACGCCCAGCACTTCGTCCAGGCTCTGCTTGATCTCCGGCAATTGTTCAACCGTAGCGATGTAGCTCATCACGAAGACGCCTTCCCGGCCGAGGAAACGGACGTCGTAATTGAGCGTGTGGACGGTATCGTCTCCGAACTGCAGTTCCTTGGCCCAGTGCAGCCGCTTGTGGACGAAATCATAGACCGGCGGCGAGGCCCAGCCGATCAGCTTGATCGGGGGAAAGCCGCCCTTCACCCGCTGATCGTTGGCCGACAATGTGTCCGCCTGCATGCTGCTCAGCAATTCGGTGTAGTCGATGGATGCGGCGTCGGCGTCGTCGACATGGCCGATCTTTTCATAGCGCAATTCGATGCCCCAACCGTTGCCGGCGATGGGCTCGTACTTGGCCGGGAAGATCATGCCGATTGCTTCGGACGCGGTATCAGGCGGATTGCCCCAGGCCTCGGTCAGGACGGACGTCGCGTCCTTCTTGCCCAGAAAATAGAACTTGTCCTTGAGATCGAGATGGATGCCTTCGGGAAGGTCGACCGCGCCGGTCTTTGGATCGATTTTGTCCAGGAATGCCTTGCCGTCGTCACTATACTGTTGATAGTCCTTGAAGAATTCCGAGGATTTTTCTGCCAGAACAGGCCCCGCCAAAAGGGCAAGCGCCACGCCAAGCCACAAAGCTTTCCTGTTCATAAGCCATCCCCCCCTTGGCTGCCCTGCAGCTCACCTTCGATAGCGCAGCGCCGATGCTTAATCAATATTTGGTTCGGCGACGGTTCGGGCAGCGCTCTATTGCTTAGCGCAAACAGCTGCGGTCTTCCGCGACCTCCAGCCCGAGAAGCATCACTGGAAATCGAAGGCGCTCAGGCCCGTCGCCATCTCGTCCAGGCCCAGCGGACGGGTCACCGGCGGCTCGGCGCGGGCGAGGCAGCCGATGCGTTCGCACAGCCGGCAAGCGGGACCGACCGGCGTGGCGGCGCCCTGTCCGGCCTTTGCCGGCAGCCCGGCGCCATAGACGCTCTCGTCGCGAAAGCCGATATCGCAGCCCAACAGCAGCGCGGTGCGGCGCGGGCGCTCGGAGAACGAACCCTGCGGCCCCTCGAGCGTGCGTGCGATGCAGAGGAACTCGGCGCCGTCGGGCATTTCCACCGCCTCGACCAGGATCTGGCCAGGCGAAGCGAAAGCGGCATGGACCGGCAGTTTCGGGCAGCCGCCGCCAAAGCGGCTTTGCGGAAAGCCCTGGCCGCCGGCCTTGCGGAAGCGGTTGCCGGCATTGTCGACCTCGAGCATGAAGAACGGCACTCCGGACAAGCCAGGACGCTGCAGCATGGTCAGGCGGTTCGCCGCCTGTTCGAAGGAGACGCCGAAACGCGAGCGCAGCACATCGATGTCGTAACGAGCCCGCACGGCGGCGGCATGAAAGGCCTGATAGGGCATCATCAAGGCATGGGCGGCGTAGCGGCCGAACTCGAAGCGGGCGAGCCGGCGGGCTTCGTCCGTACCGAGCTTCAGCGCCTGAATTTCGCCGGCGATCGCGACCGTCATGCGGATCAGGCAGGCCTCCATGGCGACTTCGCGCAACTGGTCGAACGGCGACAGCCGCTCCGATAGAAAAAGACGCTGCGAATGACGGTCATAACGGCGGCGCCAGTTCGGCATGGTGGCGACCGGCAGAACCTTGACGACGATGCCATACTCGCGCTTCAGCCACGCCTTCAGCGCGCCGAACAGATCGTCGCCGGGGTCGAGCATCGAGGTGAAGGCCTCGGCCTCTTCCTCCAGTGCTGCAAAATGGTTCGGCCGGCGCTCGAAAATCTCGTGCACTTCGTCGATCGGCAGCCGCGCACCGGACAGCGCCGTGGCGCGGCCCTCGCGCGCCAGAAGCTCGTTGAGATCGGACAGCCGCTCGGCCTGCTCGCGGTAAGCGCGAAACAGTTTTATCATCGCAGCCGATGCGTTGGGGGCTGCCTCGGCCAGTTCGATCAGTTCCTGGTCGCCCGGCAGCTCACCGGCAAGCAGCGGGTCGCCGAACACTTCCTTCAAGGCCGAGATCGACCCTCTCGCCTCACCCTGCAATTCATGCGGGTCGACCTTGTAGACAGAGGCCAGCTTCAGGATCAGTTGCACCGTCAGCGGCCGTTGGTTGCGCTCGATCAGGTTGAGATAGGACGGCGAGATGCCGAGCCCCTCGGCCATCGCCGTCTGGGTCAGGCCTTTGGCGATGCGGATGCGGCGGATGCGCGGCCCGGCGAATATCTTCTGGTCGGCCATCGGCTTTCCGTGACAGGAATTTACACGACTTGCGAGCGATGAACGGCGCACCATCTTTTTACAATTATGACAGACTTACAGCGGCAAGCAGTCAAACACAACACAGGTTTTCTCTTATTTTCTACCGGAAATGGCGGTTTTCCTCGCTCTCGTCGCGGCGCAATGTAAATGATGTCACACACAGACGACGCACACCATCCCAGGGCGCGGCGTTTCAAGACACTGGCATCGATTGATCTGGAGTGACCAATGACTGATTTTTACAATCTTGTCCCATCCGCGCCCGAAGGCCGCTTCGACGGCATCGAACGAGCCTATTCGCCGGACGATGTGAAGCGGCTGCGCGGGTCGGTCCAGATACGCCAGAGTCTTGCCGAAATGGGCGCCAACCGGCTGTGGAAGCTCATCCACGAGGAAGACTTCGTCAATGCACTCGGCGCCATGTCGGGCAACCAGGCGATGCAGCAGGTGCGTGCCGGGCTGAAGGCAATCTATCTCTCGGGCTGGCAGGTCGCCGCCGACGCCAACACCGCGTCGGCCATGTATCCGGACCAGTCGCTCTATCCCGCCAATGCGGCGCCCGAACTGGTCAAGCGCATCAACCGCACGCTGCAGCGCGCCGATCAGATCGAGACCTCGGAAGGCAACGGCCTGTCGGTCGACACATGGTTCGCGCCGATCGTCGCCGATGCCGAGGCCGGCTTCGGCGGACCGCTCAACGCCTTCGAGATCATGAAGGCGTTCATCGAGGCGGGCGCTGCCGGCGTCCACTATGAGGACCAGCTGGCCTCTGAGAAGAAGTGCGGCCATCTCGGCGGCAAAGTGCTGATCCCGACCGCCGCGCATATCCGCAACCTCAACGCGGCGCGTCTGGCGGCCGACGTGATGGGCACGCCGACGCTAGTCGTGGCACGCACCGATGCGGAAGCGGCAAAGCTTCTGACCTCCGACATTGACGAGCGCGACCAGCCTTTCGTCGACTACGATGCCGGCCGCACGGTTGAAGGCTTCTACCAGGTCAGGAACGGCATCGAACCGTGCATCGCGCGCGCCGTTGCCTATGCGCCGCATGCCGACCTGATCTGGTGCGAAACATCCAAGCCCGATCTGGCGCAGGCCAAGAAATTCGCCGAAGGCGTGCGCAGGCATCATCCGGGCAAGCTGCTCGCCTATAATTGCTCGCCGTCGTTCAACTGGAAGAAGAACCTCGACGACGCGACGATCGCCAAGTTCCAGCGCGAGCTCGGCGCCATGGGCTACAAGTTCCAGTTCATCACATTGGCCGGGTTCCACCAGCTCAATTTCGGCATGTTCGAGCTGGCCCGCGGCTACAAGGCGCGGCAGATGGCGGCCTATTCCGAGTTGCAGGAAGCCGAGTTCGCGGCCGAAGTCCACGGCTACACCGCGACCAAGCACCAGCGCGAGGTCGGCACCGGCTATTTCGACGCCGTGTCGATGGCAATCAGCGGCGGCCAGTCGTCGACCACCGCCATGCATGAATCGACCGAGCACGTCCAGTTCAAGCCGGCAGCGGAATGAACCGATCGACATAACCAACAGAGGAAACGCCCGAAGGGCAAGGGAGAAGAAAATGGCATCGATAAGCCGCGTCAAGGAACGTGCAGAAGAGCAGTCCACCACGATGAGTGTCGACCAACAGGCGACAATCCGCATGCTGGCCAACGACCTGCACCGGCTCAATCAATCGGTGATGAAGGCAGTGGAGGCCGGCGTCTCGGTGGAACTGGTGCGCTCGGCCCGGCATCATGGCGGCGACGGCAATTGGGGCGACCTGCTGATCCCGGTGATCGTCACGCAGAAGAGTCACGGCTGATCTTCCCTAACGGAAGCTTTGTGCTTGTGGAACCTATGGACCCCGCCGCTCACTGGCCGATTTCAACGTCACCCGCGGGTTTTCAGCGCGGGTGACTTTTGCTTTTGAGCGTAAACTTAACTACAGTTCGAAAACAGACCTTGTCTCCGGGGTTTAATATTTCCGGCTATATTTCGCAGGTCCGTCATTTCAGCTTGACATGGCGGGCGATCTCACGCCAATTGGCTCTCGGATTTCAACCCTGCATTGAAGCAGCGCCGAGTGCCCGCCCCGCCCATGTGCCCTGTGAACCGCGAGACCGACACCGCCAAACATCTGAATTCGTCAAGCAGGGACGCGAACTCCGAGATATCAACGGATTTCTCCCACGTGCTGGTCGTTGGAAAATCGCCGATCAACCGGGTGGTGGTGTCGAAGATCGTCGAGAAGTCCGGACTGAAGCCGATCTCCGAGTCGCCCGAAATGGCGGCCAAGACATTGCGAACCCTCATTCCGGGCGCCGTCGTTCTCGATGGCGGCCCCGACAACGAGGACTGCCGCGCGCTGATGGCGGCCATCGACGCCTTGCGGCGGACATCTGGGCGGTCGCTCCCCAAGGTGATCCTGCTTTCAACCAAGACCGGCACGCCCGACAGCCTGGGCCTGTCGAGCGTGGTCGATGTGGTGGTAACCAAGCCGATCACCACCGAAAGGCTGCAGCCGGTGGTCGACCGGCTGATCAGTCTCGGGCGCGGCTGATCGCAATCCGCCCGAACGCGTGCGGGGCGGTCAGCCTTCCTTGCCGATGCTCTCGATCAAAGCCGGCAGTTCGCCAAGATCGACAATCTGGCGGAAGCGCGGTGCTGCCACCGGCGGTTCGACATGTTCGAGCACCCAGGTCAGTTCGTGCGGGACGTACACACCCCAGCTGCCGGCCTCGATGGCCGGCACCACGTCCGACTTGAGCGAATTGCCGACCATCATGCTGTCCTGCGGGCTGCCGTGGCGGCCAAAGATCCTGGCATAGGTGGCGGCGCTCTTGTCGCTGACGATCTCGACGGCATCGAACAGGTCGCCAAGGCCGGACGCCGCCAGCTTGCGCTCCTGGTCGAACAGATCGCCCTTGGTGATCAGCACCAGATGGTAGGTGCCGGCGAGCTTTTCGACTGTCTCGCGCGCATGCGGCAGCGCCTCGACAGGATGGCCGAGCATGTCGCGGCCGGCGGCAAGGATTTCGGCGATCGTCGAGGCCGGCACGCGGCCCTCGGTCACTTCGATGGCCGTCTCGATCATCGACAAGGTAAAGCCCTTGATGCCGAAGCCGTAGACGGCAAGGTTGCGCTTCTCGGCCTCGAGCAGCCGTGCCGAGATGTGCTCGGCCTCGCCATGATCGGCGAGCAGGGCTGCAAAGTGCTTCTCGGTCAGGCGGAAGAACTGTTCGTTCTGCCACAGCGTGTCGTCGGCGTCGAAGCCGATGGTGGTCAGGGGCATGGTCGACTGTCCCGTTTCAAGTGAAGGCAGTGATGTAGACGTTGTCGCCGCGCACTGCTAGCTACGGCAAGGGGAATGGTGGGCAACAATGCCGGAATTGGGCGCCTGGAAGCGTGAACTGGAGCAAATTCTGAGCTCCTTGCCAGGTCGCGCTCCGACCGAACTCATAAATGCCATCCGAGATCTTGGCATCGCCATGGGACACGATACCGGCGAGGCGTTGCTTGAAACCTACCCGGAGATCCTTTCGCACCGACCGGCGCTGACCGCCGCATTCGGCAAGATGGTGCAGGCGCAAGATGCCGCCGAGATCAGGCAGATGCTGGATCAGGACCTGAGCGGTCCGGCATCGTTCAGACAGATCGCAGCGGGGAAAACAAGCATCGGCGTGCTGTCATCAAAGGATGCCTATAACCGCCTCGACGAAGTCTTCGATCATGTCGATTTCAATAATTGCCGCCGCGCTGTCATGGTCGGCTGCGGCGGGCGACCGTTCACCATGTTCCGTATTCACGACCAGACAACTGTCCCTGAGATCATCGGCCTCGACATCGTTCCCGAAGCCGTCGAAACGGCAAACAGGCTCGCCGCCAAGCTCAGCTATGCGCGCATGCGGGCCGAGCTGTGCGACGGATGCGATTATGATTACAGCGACGCTCAGGTTGTCTATGTCGCGAGCATGGTTTCGCCTAAGGCAGCTGTCGTGTCTCGTATCGCCGATACCGCGGCCGAGACTGTGCAGATCGTTTTGTGGGAGCCTGTTTCGCTAGGCAGGCTTTGGGCTGAAAATGCGGAACGCACACTTGACCCTCGGCTAGAGGTCATCGGCCGCACGAGCATCTCGCGAAACATGACCAGAGACGTGTTCGTCGCCCGACGAGACGGTTCATCTTCGACCCGGCAGCTGGGCTGATCGTGTCGGCTCTTGGAAAGAGCGATCGAGTGATCCTCGCCCTGGCGCGGGCATGGTGCCTGGTGCGCCATCCCATGATTTGCAAACGCACATTCGACCATAGCGGCATGCTGCCGGATCCGGCGAGACCGGCTTCCTATGCAGACAAGTTCCTGTGGCGAAAGCTTTTCGATCACAATCCGTTTTTCACGACAGCTTGCGACAAGCTCGCCTCGAAAACCTACGCTTTGTCCACCTGCCCCGAACTAAAGACTGCCGAGGTCCTATGGTCCGGGGAAGACGCAACAAAGATTCCGGCGGAGGTTCTTGCCGGCAATGTCATGGTGAAGGCCAATCATGGCTGCCGCTGGAACATGATGGTGCGCAACGGTGAGGTGGACAGAGCCAGGCTGCGCCGGCGTACAGCTCGCTGGATGCGCCGTCGCTACGGCAGGAAATTCGGCGAATGGGGCTACAAGTACGCCAGCAGGCGCATCCTTGTGGAAGAGATGCTCCTTCAGGACAGTCAGCCTGTCGCTTTGGAGTACAAATTCCACGTGTCCAACGGGACGACGGCCTATGTCTATGCCGCACGTCGGGATGAGCACGGCAACGAACAGAAATGTCATTTCGACCGGGACGGAACCTATGCGCCGCCACCGCCAGGCAGCGGCCCCCAGTGGGTCCGGATCGACCTGCCGGCATCCTTCCCGCGCATGCTTGCCATCGCCGAGCGGCTGACCGTGCCGTTCGATCACATGCGTTGCGATTTCTACGAAATCAACGGCGCGATCTTCTTTTCCGAATTCTCGGTCTATCCGCTATCCGGCAAAGGCATCATCAACACAAGGCTCAGGGATCTGTGCGCAGACAGCT
Organism: Mesorhizobium sp. M0292; assembly: GCF_040321695.1. Classification (NCBI taxonomy): domain Bacteria; kingdom Pseudomonadati; phylum Pseudomonadota; class Alphaproteobacteria; order Hyphomicrobiales; family Phyllobacteriaceae; genus Mesorhizobium; species Mesorhizobium sp. M0292. Next base: position 42,430 of record NZ_JAMYSB010000026.1, on the reverse strand, counting down.
GGGACCTCAGCCAATCCTGGTTCCTGACCGCGCCGCAAAGCGGATGGCGCAGGCTCTATGCCGGTGCCTTGCGCAGATGGCTGGATGCAAATGCGCTGCCCGGCAAGGCCGTCTGACAGAGGCCGTCCAGCCTCGTTGCCGCACCTATCGGGCCGGCTCCCCTTCCCTTCCATCACCGGCAACAGCTATACTGTGATAATTGCAACCCAAACTGGTGAATGATGCCGCCTGCGAAAAAGGAAGTCCGTCCGTCGACCCGCGGAGGACGCGTCCGAACGCCTGCCTTCGTGAAAAATCAACGCGGCGTGAAGAACTGGAAGGAAGTCAGCGCTTGGCTGGAATGGCGCGGCATCGAAGACATAGAATGCATCACGCCTGATCAGGCTGGCGTCGCGCGCGGCAAGATGATGCCGTCGAAGAAATTCACTTCCAACACCTCGCTGGCGCTGCCATCGGCAGTGTTCATGACGACGATTTCGGGCGGCTATCCCGAGGATGGCAACGGTTTCCACTATCCGGAGGATGATGGCGACCTGAAGCTTATGCCGGATCTGTCGACGTTGACCGTCGTGCCGTGGGAAGAAGACCCGACGGCCGCCGTCATCTGCGACCTCGTCCATCAGGATGGCCGTTCGGTCGAGTTCACGCCGCGCAACGTCCTGAAGCGCGTGGTAGCAGCCTATGACAAGCGCGGGCTGAAGCCGGTGGTGGCGCCCGAGATCGAATTCTATCTGGTGCGCAAGAACCCCGACCCGGATTATCCGTTGACCCCACCCGTCGGGCGTTCCGGACGGGCAATCGGCGGCGGCGCCGGCTATTCGATCGCCGGCGTCAACGAGTTCGACGAACTGATCGACGACATCTACCATTTCTCCGAAAGCCAGGGCCTGGAGATCGACACGCTGATCCACGAGGAAGGCGCCGGCCAGCTCGAGATCAATCTGCGTCACGGCGATCCGGTCGAGCTCGCCGACCAGGTGTTCATGTTCAAACGCACCATCCGCGAGGCAGCGCTCAAGCATGAGATCTATGCCACCTTCATGGCCAAGCCGATCCAGGGCCAGCCAGGTTCTGCCATGCACATCCACCAGTCGATCATCGACAAGAAGACCGGGCTGAATATCTTTTCGGCGAAGGACGGCTCGGAAACCGACGACTTCTTCCATTTCATCGGCGGCATGCAGAAGCATGTGCCGAACGCGCTGGTGATGTTTGCCCCTTACGTCAATTCCTACCGCCGGCTGACGCAGTCGGCCTCGGCGCCGGTCAACAACAAATGGGGCTATGACAACCGCACCACGGCGTTCCGCGTGCCGCGCTCGGATCCGGCGGCGCGGCGTGTCGAAAACCGCATCCCGTCTTCCGACGCCAACCCCTATCTGGCGCTGGCGGCCTCACTTGCCTGCGGGCTGATCGGCATCACCAACAAGATCAAGGCCGAGCCTCCGGTGCTGACCACCGCAAACGCCGATGAGATCGACCTGCCGCGCGGCCTGCTCGAAGCCGTCGACCTGTTTGAGGGCGACGAGGAGCTGTGCGCCCTTTTGGGCAAGTCCTTTGCCGCAACCTATGCAGCGATCAAGCGGGCGGAGTTCGAGACCTTCATGGAAGTGATCAGCCCGTGGGAGCGGGAGTATCTGTTGCTCAACGTGTGAGCGGCGACTTCGTCGTGTGAATGGTGAATAGTGAATGCTGAGTAGTTTCATATTGGATGGATGAGCGCAGACGACGTGCGTCTCGCAGCCATTCACCATTCACCATTCACCATTCACCATTGGCTGGTGTCCCCATGCCTTACCAATCACCTATCTCCCCCGGTCGCTCCTGGTACGAAGACACAGCCGGACCACGCCCTGAGTACCCTGCCCTGGACGGCGACCGCAGCTGCGACGTCGTCGTCGTCGGCGGTGGCTTCACCGGGCTGTCGGCGGCCGCTCATTTGGCGAAGGCGGGAGCCGACGTCGTTCTGATCGAGGCGCATCGCTTCGGCGACGGCGCTTCAGGGCGCAATGGCGGCCAGCTCGGCACGGGCCAGCGCGCCTGGGCCGAAGAGATGGAGGCGGAATACGGCTTCTCCCGCGCCAAGGCGCTGTTCGACCTTGCCGAGGAGGCGAAAGCACACCTGCTCGAATTCGCGGCCGTCAACCAGATCGACATCGACTATATGCCCGGCCAGTTGTCCGTGGCGCACAAGCCGCGTTATCTCGACGACTACAAGGCGCATGCCGAGATCATGGCCGGCCGCTTCAATTATCCGCACATCGCCTTCATGGATGCCAGGGAAACGGCCGAACGGCTGGGCTCCACACGCTACTTCGGCGGCACCCGCGACACCGGCACCGGACACATCCACCCGATGAAGCTGGTGATCGGCACGGCAAAGGTCGCGGCAGCGGCCGGCGCGCACCTGTTCGAGCAGACACTATCGACCGGTGTCACCTCCAGCGGCGGCAAGGTCAGGGTGACGACTCCGAGAGGCACCATCACCGCGCAGAAATGCCTGATCGGTGTAAATGCCTATGGCGGCACGCTCGAGCCGGTGAGTGCCGCGCACATCATGCCCATCGGTTCCTTCATCGGCGCGACGGTGCCGCTGGGCGTCGATTCGAAAGTGCTGCCGGGCGGCGAGGCGGTCGACGATTCGCGTTTCGTCGTGCGTTATTTCCGCAAATCCAGGGATGGAAGGCTGCTGTTCGGCGGGCGCGAGGTCTATGGCGTCAACGATCCGAAGGACATCCATGTCCATATCCGCCGGCAGATAGCCGAGCTTTATCCGGAACTGAGCGATGTCGAGATCACCCATGGCTGGGGCGGCTATGTCGGCATCACCATGCCCAGGAAACCGTTCGTGCGCGAGGTGATGCCCAATGTGATCTCGGCCGGAGGCTATTCCGGCCACGGCGTGATGCTGTCGAACTTCTTCGGCAAGCTCTATGCCCAGACCGTCGCCGGCAACCGCGACAGACTGAAGCTGATCGAGGACCTGAACATCCCGGCTTTTCCCGGCGGCCGGCGATTTAGAACGCCATTATTGTTCTTGGCACTGAACTGGTTTGCCCTGAGGGACCGAATATAGGGAAAGTATCTCATATCAGCCGTGGCTGAGTACTGAGCTGATTCTATTGAGCTGTTGGTTGCCGCAGCGAGACGTTGCAGAATCCTTAACAAGAGCGCACAATTCCCCTGAGGGCGCACTGATGCCACAATCAAGGGCAAAGGATGCCGGTTCTGGGCGATTGAACGGGGATTTCTGCGGGCCTGCCCGCTTTGTTGTTGGGACCGATGCCGATCGAATGCCGGGCTGCCGGCGCCGATCGAAAGAACACCGGCTCATCTTTTGGAGGTGGCAAGAGTGAACGAGCCCTTCAGTTTCGGCGCGCCGGAACGTCGGCGCTTCGCCATGCAATTCGGTTATGACATGCGGCCCTCCTTCTGGCAGGGGGTGCGCACGAATTCGCATCTGGTGATCGCCGCGGTCGGCACCGCAGCGCTGCTTGGTGTGGCGGGCATAGCGCTTTGGCTGGCATTGCCGGCCAACGACCGGCAAGCGATCGCCAGCACACAGCAGAACGTTCCGACTTTTCCGGTCAAGACGACCAAGATTGCCCCGGTCGCGGCGACGGCTACCGCGGTAGCGGCGCCACAAGCCGCGCGCAAGGGCGATGCGGTTTCATCGACGGTCGCTGCCGGTGGGGCTGCCATGCCGCCGCTGTCGGCGAACGATCCGCGCTGGACTGCGGCGCAATCCAACAGCGACCCTGCCGCGACGCCATCCGATCAGGCGCCTGCCGAGCAGGCTGCCGCCAAACCGTCTGATGCCGCGGCATTCGAAGAACCGGCGGCGCAGAGCGACGCCACGACGCAGCTGTCAAAGGTCGCTGCTCCCGCCAATGACGACGACGCCGAGACCGCCGCCATACCGACGCCAAAACCGCAACTTCCAGACGAGCAATCTTCCGCCGCAACGAACGATACCCAGGCCAAGGCCAAGCCACAGAAGGTGGCTGCTGCCGCCGGCACCGGACGCATCCTCAGGGCGGTGACAATGCGCAGCGGTCCGCAGAAAAACGCCGCCGCCATGGGGACCGTGCCCGCCAAGTCGTCGGTGCAGGTGGTGAGTTGCAAGAAATGGTGCCAGATCGTCTACAACGGCAAGCGCGGCTGGATCTACAAGAGCTACATCAAGACCGGGGCTTGAGACGCAAGCCGCCAGATCTGGTCAGCCGCCGAGCAACCACCTGAAACGGTGTCTCCTGCGAGCAAGTTTGCGCTTCGCCAGGAAATCCCGGTGTTCCTCGAACGGCACCTCATAGAGGCCGCACATTTGGCAGCTTTCCGACTTGCGGCATATCGGGACCCAGCATTTGACGTCGTGTGTCCAGGCGAGCGCGATCCTTTCCAGATGAAGGTTGGACGAACTTTTCAGCAGAATCAGTTCTCCTGGGACTGCCGTCCGTTTGATATGATCCGAAACTTCCTTGGCAGTGCGAAGCTCAATGAAACGGCCGCTGTCGCGGTCGGCCTGGCTGGCGCGCGAGCGATGCGCATTGTCGCCGGTATAAATGACCTCATCGGCGATTTCGCGCGCGATGTTGTAGGCGGCCCCGTATTTCCTCGACGAGCCGGCGTAGTCGGATATCTGCCCCAGCACAATGCGCTTGCGAGCACCCTTGGCCTTTGCAATCATCTCCAGGGCAATGTTGAGCGAATGCCAGGGCGCTTTGGCCGTATCGACCAGGAATTTCGGACCCGCGGATACCTCTTGCACCGTAGAGCGGTTGGGCAGTGGTGCAAACGATGCCGTTCTCGCTACGACTTGCTCTGGCGGGACGCCAAGTTCCAAGGCGGCGGCAACAGCCGCTGCAGTCGGCAGCCAGAATTGCTCGCCGGGAAAAGGCGCTTGAATATTCAGGCTGCCACCGCGCCAATGAAGGGTGAACCGCAGCAATTCCGGATACGCGGCATGCACGTCACTCACGCGGTAGTCTGCCTCGCCGGACTGGCCGAAGGTCGCAATCCGGCATTTCGCGCCAGACGCCATGCCGATCACCAGTGGGTCATCGCAATTGAGAACCGCAAGTCCATCAGGTTGGAGTGCCCCGACCAGCGCCCGCTTCTCTCCCGCCACAGCTTCCAGAGTCTTGAACTTGCCGAAATGCTCCAGACGGATCATCGTAACCACCGCCACACTCGGCTTCAGCATCTGCGCCATGGTGCTGATCGTGCCGAAGTCGGAAGCGCCGGCTTCGAAAACGACGTAATCGACTTTGCCGGCCTTCCTCAGGCGCTTGTAAAGCGTTCGAACCAACACCTTCATAGTGTTGGCCAGAACCTGTGTGTGGACCGAACCCTGGCCAGCCAGGATGTGTCCAAGCAGGCTTCCCGCCGTCGTCTTGCCGGAGCTTCCGGTAACACCGATGAAAATTGCCTTGCTTCTCGCCCGCGCACGCTTGGCCAGGTAAAGCCGCAGCCGCCATCCCAGATCGTAGCGACTTTTCTGCTGCCTGATCTTCATCACCCGCCAACACTATCCACGATCCGTTATGCCTTTCGGGGGATCGAGAAGTCAAACTGGGGTCCGGCGTGACGACGTCAACTGTTCGTTCCTCGGCCGGCCGGCGCACCGATGCGAACTCTTGCCGACATTGCTCTGTCTGCCATGCATTGCGAACAGCGAGGTACTTCCCGAATTGCTCAAATGCAGCGGCCGCCGTCGACCTCCAGCGCCACACCGGTGATGAAGGCGGCTTCGTCCGACGCAAGCCAAAGCGCAGCGTTGGCGATATCGAGCGGCGTCGACAGACGGCCGAGCGGTATCGAGGCACGGAATTTCTCGCGGATCTCCGGCGTGTCAGTGCCCATGAATTTCTCCAGCATGCCGGTCTCGCCGGCGACCGGGCAAAGGCAGTTCACGCGGATGTTCTTGGGCGCGAGTTCGACCGCCATCGACTTGGTCGCGGTGATCGCCCAGCCCTTCGAGGCATTGTACCAGGTGAGCCCCGGCCGCGGCCGCAGACCGGCGGTCGAAGCCGTGGTCAGGATGACGCCGCCGCCCTGCCGCTCCATGATCGGCACCACGGCAAGTGCGGCGTGATAGATCGCCTTCATGTTGACTGAAGTGATCAGGTCGAAGGTCGCCTCGTCGACGTCGAGCATGTCGCCATTGCGATGGGTGTAGCCGGCATTGTTGACCATGATATCGATGCGGCCGAAGGCGCTTTTTGCGGCATAGACCATCTCGTCGAATTCGGAACGCTGCGAAACGTCGGTCTGGGTCCAGATCGCGGCCTGGCCGATCTCTGCTGCAACGCGCTCCGCGCCCTTGGCGTTGAGGTCGGCGACGACGACCTTGGCGCCCTCTTCGGCAAAGCGCCTGGCCATGCCTTCGCCGAAACCTGACGCAGCACCCGTGATGACGGCAACCTTGTTTTCCAGACGCATGCTTTTTCCGCTCATTGAAGACCCACCTCGCAAGCGCATTTCCTTTTTGTTTGATGCGTGTCTGTCTCCCAGAACCGCTTCGCACTTCTGGGCGACACGCATTAGCTTTCGTCACATTCCCGCTTTATGTTGCAGGCGCGAAAGCCCCGGGACCATCGCTTGACGAAAAGCCTCCGGGTGGCAGCCAGTGTCAAGGCACATTTGGAGCGAATCAATATGCAGTGATTTGGCCTCGATGTGACACCATGGCACTGGATAGTTTAAATCGATTAGATTATATCCTGCCGCGTCACAGCGAGCGGCGTCAAAGCGGACAGACCATGACCAGCCAGATCATTCCCGTCGAGCCTTTCGACTTCATCATTTTCGGTGGCACCGGCGACCTGTCGGAACGCAAGCTGCTGCCCTCGCTCTACCACCGCCAGCGCGACCACCAGTTTTCCGAGCCGACCCGCATCATCGGCACCTCGCGCTCCAAGATGAGCGACGAGGAATTCCAGGCCTTCGCCAAGCAGGCGATTTCCCAGCATGTTAAGCCGGCCGACATCGACGCCGAGGAACTCAAGACATTTCTTGCCCGGCTGTCCTACGTATCGGCCGACGCGACGACGGGTGCCGGCTTCGACAAGCTGAAAAAGGCGATCGGCGAAAGCGACCGCATTCGCGCTTTCTATCTGGCGGTTGCGCCGGCGCTGTTCGGCGACATCTCGCACCAGCTGAAAGCCCACAATCTCATCACGCCGAATTCGCGCATCGTGCTGGAGAAGCCGATCGGCCGCGACCTCGATTCGGCGCGCAAGCTCAACGACGTGGTTGGAGACGACTTCCACGAAAGCCAGATCTTCCGCATCGACCACTATCTCGGAAAGGAGACGGTGCAGAATCTGATGGCGCTGCGCTTTGCCAACGCACTCTATGAGCCGCTTTGGAATTCTGCCCATATCGACCATGTGCAGATCACGGTGGCCGAGACCGTCGGTCTTGAAGACCGCGTCACCTACTACGACAAGGCCGGCGCGCTGCGCGACATGGTGCAGAACCACATGCTGCAGCTGCTCTGCCTGGTTGCCATGGAGGCGCCATCGTCGATGGATGCCGATGCCGTGCGCGACGAGAAGCTGAAGGTGCTGCGGGCGCTGAAGCGCATCAACGGCAATGAGGCACCCAAGCACACCGTGCGCGGGCAGTACCGCGCCGGCGCCTCTGCAGGCGGCGCGGTGAAAGGCTATGTCGAAGAACTTGGCAAAGACAGCTCCACCGAGACTTTCGTCGCCATCAAGGCTGAGATCGGCAATTGGCGCTGGGCCGGCGTGCCATTCTATCTCAGGACCGGCAAAAGGCTGGCGACCCGCGTTTCGGAAATCGTCATCGAGTTCAAGCCGATCCCGCATTCGATCTTCGGCGACAGCGCCGGGCCGATCTCAGCCAACCAACTGGTGATCCGGCTGCAGCCCGACGAAGGCGTCAAGCAGTTCATCATGATCAAGGATCCAGGCCCGGGCGGCATGCGGCTGCGCCAGATTCCGCTCGACATGAGCTTTGCAACATCTTTCGACGGCCGCGCGCCGGACGCCTATGAACGGCTAATCATGGATGTTATCCGCGGCAACCAGACGCTGTTCATGCGCCGCGACGAGGTCGAGGCGGCATGGAAGTGGATCGACCCGATCCAGAACGCCTGGGAAAGCGCCAGGCAGGAGGCGCAAGGCTATACGGCCGGCACATGGGGTCCCTCGGCCTCGATTGCGCTGATCGAACGCGACGGGCGGACATGGCACGAAAGCAATTGAGCGAGCCCGTCTACAACTGGAACGGCTTTGCCGGGCGCCAGGATCTGGCGGCAACCCTTGCCGGCAATGTCGCGGCGCGCCTGACCAAGGCCATCGACGAGCGCGGCACGGCCCTGCTTGCCGTTTCCGGCGGCACCACGCCGGCAAAGTTCTTTGCAGCACTTTCGGCCATTCCGATCGCCTGGAACAAGGTGACGGTGACGCTGGTCGACGAACGGTTCGTGCCGGCCTCCTCGCCGCGCTCGAATGCGGGGCTGGTCGCGGCCAACCTGCTGCAGAACAAGGCGGCTGCCGCGCACTTCGTGCCGCTCTACCATGAGGCGGCAAGGATCGAGACCGCCGCGGCGGCCGACGATGCGGCGCTGAAGGCTCTGCCCTGGCCCCTCGATGTCGTCGTGCTCGGCATGGGCGGCGACGGCCACACCGCCTCGTTCTTTCCCGACGCCGAGAATCTACCCGCCTTGCTCGATCCAGCTTCGCGCAGGATCGTGCTGCCGGTGCATGCACCAAGCGGCGGCGAGCCGCGGCTGACTCTATCGATGGCGCGCATCGTCGCCGCCGGCTTCATCGCGCTGCATATCGAAGGCGAGGACAAGCGCACCGCTTTCGAGGATGCGATGGGACCGGGTGCGAAAAAGCCCATCCGCAAAGTCCTCGAAGCGGCACCCACCCCGGTAGAGGTGTTCTGGGCACCCTGATTTCACGCAAAGCAGTCCCGGCAGACGGTGGAGGACGTTCTTCCGGGGCTCGAAAGGACCGACCATGACAGCCAGACGCGACATCGAAGTCATCACGGAACGCATCCGCCAACGCTCGAAAGCCGGCCGCGAGCGCTATCTCGGCCGCATCGCCGAGGCCTCCAGCCGCACCGCCAACCGGGGCGTCCTGTCTTGCGGCAACCTCGCGCATGGCTTTGCCGTCTGCAGCCCGTCTGAAAAGCTGGCGCTCGGCGCCGACAAGGTGCCGAACCTCGGCATCATCACCTCCTACAATGACATGCTGTCGGCGCATCAGCCCTTCGAAACCTTCCCGGCGCTGATCAAGGAAGCCGCGAAGGAAGTTGGCGGCATCGCGCAAGTGGCCGGCGGCGTGCCCGCCATGTGCGACGGCGTGACCCAGGGACAGCCCGGCATGGAGCTGTCGCTGTTTTCGCGCGACGTCATCGCCATGTCCGCGGCGATCGGCCTGTCGCACAACATGTTCGACGCCGCCGTCTATCTCGGCGTCTGCGACAAGATCGTGCCGGGGCTGGTGATCGCGGCTCTCACCTTCGGCCATCTGCCGGCGGTGTTCGTGCCGGCCGGGCCGATGACGACGGGCCTGCCCAACGACGAGAAGGCCAAGGTTCGCCAGCTCTATGCCGAGGGCAAGGCCGGACGCGCAGAACTGCTCGAAGCGGAGTCCAAATCCTATCACGGGCCGGGCACCTGCACGTTCTATGGCACCGCCAATTCCAACCAGATGCTGATGGAGATCATGGGCCTGCATACGCCCGGCGCGTCCTTCGTCAATCCAGGCACGCCGCTGCGCGACGCGCTGACGCGCGAGGCGACCAGGCGAGCCCTGGCGATCACCGCGCTCGGCAACGCCTACACGCCGGTCGGCCGCATGATCGACGAGCGCTCTTTCGTCAATGGCGTCGTCGGCCTGCACACCACCGGCGGCTCTACCAACCACACCATCCATCTCATCGCCATGGCCGCGGCGGCCGGCATCACGCTTACCTGGCAGGACATTTCCGACCTGTCGGAAGCGGTGCCGCTTCTCGCGCGCGTCTATCCGAACGGGCTTGCCGACGTGAACCATTTCCATGCCGCCGGCGGGCTCGGCTTCCTGATCCGCGAATTGCTCGACGAAGGCATCCTGCATGAGGATGTGCAGACGGTATGGGGCGAAGGCCTGAGGCCCTATGCGGTCGAGGCCCGGCTCGGCGAAGATGGCGGCGTCGTGCGTGAAGCCTCGCCGCTGCAGAGCGGCGACGAGAAGGTGCTGGCGCCGTTCAAGAAGGCCTTCCAGCCGACCGGCGGCCTGAAAGTGCTCGCCGGCAATCTCGGCCACGCCGTCATCAAGACGTCCGCCGTGAAGCCGGAACGCCGCGTCATCGAGGCGCCGGCCAAGGTGTTCGACAGCCAGCAGGGACTGAACGAAGCCTTCAAGGCCGGCACGCTGACCGGCGACTTCATCGCCGTCATCCGCTTCCAGGGCCCGAAGGCAAACGGCATGCCGGAACTGCACAAGCTGACCACCGTGCTCGGCGTCCTGCAGGATCGTGGCCAGCGCGTCGCGCTGGTCACGGACGGGCGCATGTCTGGCGCTTCCGGCAAGGTGCCGGCGGCGATCCATGTAACGCCGGAAGCGGTCGAGGAAGGGCCGATCGCCAGGATCCATGACGGCGACATCATCCGGCTCGACGCCGATGCCGGCACGCTGGAAGTGCTGGTGCCGGGGCCCGAGCTCGCGCTGCGCCGCACGGCCGACATCGATCTCATCGGCAACGAGTTCGGTTTCGGCCGCGAGCTGTTCGCCGGTTTCCGCCAGCTGGTCGGCCGCGCCGACCATGGCGCCAGTGCTTTCGGAGCAGCCTGACCAGATTGCCTATTTTGTAAAAAGGGCGGCTCGAGCTCGGTTTGAGGCCGCCCTTTGGTGAGGGATGGATGGCGATTACGGCTGAACCGTAATCTCGCTCCGTTCGCCGGCCTTGACCGTCACCGGCATTTCCTTGTCATGGCCTTGATCGGACATGTGGCGGAGGACGACATAGTCGCCGGCCGGGATAGTCTGCTGCCAGGTGTCGCCATAGTTCAGGCCGAGCGCCTTGCGGTTGCCCTGGATATCCTTCTTCGACGACAGCACCTCGATCGAATAGGCGCCCGGCGCCGACATCACCAGCACGCCGGCATCGAGCGTCACCTTGACGTCCTTGACGTCGCCAACCTTGACGCTGAAAGGCTGCTCGACGGTTGCGAGCTCAAGCGAGGTGACCGCGACATAGTCGTCCGGCGGCAGCCAGAACTTGCTGTCGGGCCCATAGGAGTGGGCGACATCGTCACGCGAGCCGTCGATCTTTTTCTTGGCCTTGACGATCTGGACGCTGATGCCCGAGGAGTCGGCCTTGTCGCCGCCTGCAGTGTAGTAGGCGTTGACGGCGGCATGGCCGACGCCGACGACTATGTCTTTTTCCACAGTCTGCCCGGCGGCGAGCTGGATGTTCTCGGTCACCGAGCCGCTGCCGATCGCAACCGTCACCTTCTGCTCACCAGCCGGCACGATGATCCTGGTGTCGCCATAGTGGGTGGTGCTGCCGCCCGGGAAGGCGAAATCGACATGGGCTTCGTCACTGATCTCGGCGCCCTGGCTTGGCTTCGGATGGATGAGCATGGTGCCGGCGTTCAAGGTGAAGAGCGGCTTGTAGACCTGGCCCACCTCGATCTTGACCTTCTGTTCCGCCCGAGCTTCGTCGGCGCGCGCGACGACGACATAGTCGCCCGGCTCGAGATTGGCCTCGTAGTTGTTGTACTGGGTGGTGACGGCCTCGCCGTGCGTGCCATCGGCCTTGGCCTTGTAGACCTCCCAGGCATTGCCGTCGGTGATCGGATCGCCGCCTTCGGCCATGACCACGCTCGGGATGAAATTGAATTCGGGCTTTGCCGGTTCAGGGGCAGGCGCCGGAGCGGGTTCGGGTGCCGGCGCCGGAGCCGGCGCGGCGACGGTTTCGACCAGTGCTTCCTGCAGCGCCTTCTCGTCCGAGGCCTGGATATATTTGCCGCCGGTGTTGTCGGCAAGGCAGGCGATCTGCTTGCCCTCGTCAGCGGTCAGGCCGAAGCCGACGACGTCGACGGTGAAATCGACGCCTGAGGCCTCCAGTTCCTTGCCCAGCGCGCACGGGTCACCTTCGCAGGTTTCAAGCCCATCGGTGATGAGAACCACGGTCGCCTTGTCCTCAGTGTATTTCAGAGCTTCGGCCGCCTGCTTGACGGCTGCGGTCAGCGGCGTCTTGCCGAGGAATTTCAGGCTGTCGGCAGCGGCCGAAATGGCGCTAGCCGAGCCGGCTTGCGGCGGCACGATCAGTTCGATGTCGTCGCAGCTGCCCTTTTCGCGGTGGCCATAGGCCATGAAGCCGATCTCGTCGTCGCCCGGGACCGACTGCAGCACGGTCCTCAGCGATTCGCGCGCGATCTCGAGCTTCGGCTTGCCGTCGATCTGGGCCCACATCGAGCCCGAAGCGTCAAGAATGATGGTGACCTTGTTGGCGGCAAAGCCGAGCGAAGTCATCGACAAAAGGAGCAGCGCCGCAGCGATGCTCCGCAAAAGTCCCGCCATGGAAATCTCCTTGAGACCGCCCTCTGATCCGCGCCGGAAGCTATTTGACGGCGCGTCCGGGCACAAGCCCCGGAGCGGGTCACGAACGGTTGCCGTGTAACAGGATCGGCGCCGGCCGAGGCCTGTTCCGAGGCCGGCTCAGCACCGCGTCAGTACGTGGTGCGCCGCTCTTCGGAAGGCGGACGGCCGAACTGCAGCCGGTAGCTCTGGGCAAAATAGGAATGCGAGGTGAAGCCGGTGGCGATGGCCACGTCGAGGATCGGCATGTTGGTCTGGCGCAGCAGTTCGCGCGCCCGCTCAAGCCTGAGCCGCATGTAGTAACGACCGGGCGTGACGCTCAAATGGCGCAGGAACAAGCGCTCGACCTGGCGCACCGACAGGCCCGCCGATTTGGCAAGCTGCACGGCTGATAGCGGCTCGTCGAGATGGTCGGCCATCAGTTCGACGATGCGCCTTAGCTTCTCCGACTTGCCGGTCAGGTCGCGCTCCGGCCCGACGCGCTGGCGGTCGCCGGCGGAGCGGATGCGCTCATGCTGGAACTGGTTGGCAACGCCGTTGGCGAGGTTCGAGCCGAAGTCGCCACGCACGATCTCCAGCATCAGGTCGATCGAGGTCGTGCCACCGGCGCAGGTGTAGCGCTTGCGGTCGATCTCGAAGACGTTGCCGGTGCAGTTGATGTCGGGAAAGCGCTCGACGAAGCCGGCCCGGTTTTCCCAATGAATGGTGCAGCGATAGCCTTCGAGCTGGCCGGCTTCGGCCAGGAGGTAAGAGCCGACCGACAGCGCGCCGAGCGCATTGCCGCGCCGGCCCCAGCTGCGCAGCGCCGCCAGCACCTTGCTCTTGCCGGGGAACTCGACCGACAGGCCCACCGACACGAACAGGATATCGACCGGCGGCAAATCGGCGACGGCATAGTCGATCTTGAGCGGCAGGCCATTGGAGGCCATGACGGGATCGCCGTCGGCCGAGACCGTGGTCCAACCATAGAAATCGCGGCCGAGCAGGCGGTTGGCCGAGCGGAAGGTATCGATCGCCGCTGCCAACGAAAACATCGAAAACTTGTCGACCAGCAGGAACGCGAATTGCCGGCCCCCTTGAACGGGATCATCCGGCCGTTCAGAGGGTATAGTAAGGTTCGGCAAAGAAGCTGCTTTCTGGGTCAGAAGGAAGGCCGCTTCAAGCCGGCCGCAAGGTAGGCTGAGGCTAACGTATTGGCCATCAGCATGGCAATGGTCATCGGTCCGACACCGCCGGGCACGGGGGTGATGGCGCCGGCGGCCTTGGCGGCTTCGGCATAGGCTACATCGCCGACGAGGCGGGTTTTGCCTTCGCCCTTCTCGGGTGCGGCAATGCGATTAATCCCGACATCGATCACGGTGGCGCCGGGCTTGACCCAGTCGCCCTTGATCATTTCGGGCCGGCCGACGGCGGCAACCAGAATGTCGGCTGTGCGGGCCAGCGCCGGCAGATCCTTGGTGCGGCTGTGGGCGATGGTGACGGTGCAGTTGGCGGCAAGCAACAGATTTGCCATCGGCTTGCCGACGATGTTGGAGCGGCCGACGACGACCGCGTTGAGGCCGGAAAGATCCTTGCCGCGCACGCGTTCGATCAAAAGCATGGAGCCGGCCGGCGTGCAGGGCACGAAGGCTGTTTCGAGTTCGCCGGTGCCGAGCTTGCCGACATTGATGAAATGAAAGCCGTCGACATCCTTTTGCGGTGCGATGGCCTGGATGATCTTGCCGGCATCGATATGGGCGGGAAGCGGCAGCTGCACCAGAATGCCGTTGATGGCCGGATCGGCGTTGAGTTCGCCGATGATCTTCAGCAGTGCCGCTTCGGACGTGTCGGCCGGCAGTGTGTGCTGCAGCGAATGAAAGCCGCATTCCTTGGCGGTGCGCGACTTCGACGCGACATAGACCTGGCTTGCCGGATCCTCGCCGACGATGACCACCGCCAAGCCGGGCTGGGCCTTTCCCTTGGCGACCAGGTCCTCGGTCAAGGCCTTGACCTTCTGAACCACGTCTGCGGCGACGATCTTTCCGTCAATCACTTCGGCCATGAACCATCCTCGACATCATTCCAGCCAAGGCGCGGCGCGCGCCTTGAACGTTGCTTCGTGCATGTCGTTGTTCCAAACGTTCCGCCCATTCGGGTAAAGCCCGACGGCAGCGTTTTTTGGGCGCCATGCTGCGCGGCATTGTCACGAAATTTGGCCTAAGCAATCCCGTCAAAGCGCCGTCACATGCCGTAAACTCGAAACCGGCAGCTTTTATTCTGTGCTGACGGGCTCAGAGCGACTCATCCTTTCACGGAAAGGCTGAACCGCTCTATTTCTTGTTTTGACGCAATTCCCAAGGGAAAGCGCGCTACGCGCTTTTCCCGGGAAAACCGTTTCACACTTTTCCTGGAATTGCTCAGAAATAGCGGCGGTGCGAACGGCTTTCGGTGAGTTCGCGCACCGCTTCGCGAAATTCGCGCAGGCTGGCGCGGATATCGTCGATTTGCGCCTGCTGGTCTTCCGGCGCCGCCCCAGCGGGCTGCGGAGAAGACCACGGCCCGGACGCCGCGGGCATCGGCTGAGCCTGCGAATAGGCATAGTCAGCCGGCTGACGAGGCTGCGCGTAGCCAGGCTGCTGCGCAGGGGAATTGGCGTGCGGAACCTCGTTCCGGAAGTCCGGCTGGCGATAGCCCACAGGCTCCTGCACCGGCCTTGTATATTCGGCGGCTGGTTGGGCGCGGTAGGTCTCGACGGGTTCGCCTGACGTCCCGCTACCCGGCGCGGCTTTGCGCATCGCCGAGAACAGTCCGTCGAACAGACCTGGGCTCCGGGCGGGAGCGGCCGCGGTCGGCAACACCGGAGGTGCTGCCGGTGGCGGCGCCACAGGCAGCGGCGCGCGATAGACCTTGTCCTCGACCGGAGGGGGGCGCTCGTCCATTCTGCCGCGCGAACGCGAATTGGCAGCGCCGCGCAGGCTGGCAAAGGCGCCGCGCATGGCGCCGACACCGATGCCCGAAGCAAGCCCGAGCAGCAGGCCGGCCATCGCTATTACAGCCCGCGACGGTCCGTTGGGTTCGAGCGGCGGTTGCGCGGGGGTCATCAGATTGATGTTGGTGGTGTTGATGTTTTGCTGTTCGCCGGTCTCCTTGGCGCGCAGAAGGTACTGTTCGTAGACGGAGCGTTTGGCCGTGGCGTCACGCTCCAGTTCGCGCAGGCTGACCAGATCGCTGTTGACGTCGCCGCTCTGGACCTTTGCCTGAGCCAGGCGGGAAGCGAGATCCTGCTCAAGCTGAACCGAGCGCTTCAAATCGACCTGCAGCGACGAGGCGATGCGGCGCAGTTCGCCTGCGATGCGCTCGCGCGAGCCGTCGAGCTGGGCGTTGAGCGCCTGGTATTCGGGATGACGCGGTCCCAGACGCACGGCGGCGCGGTCGGCCTCCTGCTTCAAAACTGCATATTGCGCGCGCAGTTCGCTCATCGTGTTGGAATTGATTTCTTCCGGCAAGGTGCCGTTGATGACCGAATTGACGTCCAGCGAACGCGCCGACGCGGCCCGGGCATTGAGTTCCAGCGTACGGGCCCGGGTGACTGAGAGCTGCTCGTTGAGCTTCAGCATCTGGTCGTCGCTGATCAGATGGCCCTGCGCGTCGACGAGATCATGCGTGGCCCTGAAATCCTCGACCTTGCGCTCCGCTGTCTCGACATTCTTGCGCAGGTCATCGAGCTTGGCCGTCAGCTGGTCCGTCGCGCGCCCGGCCATCCCGAACTGGTATTGGGCCGCCTCCTGCTGGAAAACGTCCCTGGTCGTATTGGCTATCTTCGCCGATTTGTCGGCGCTTTGAGTGGTGGCGCTGATGGAAACGACAAAGCTCTTGCCGCTGCGCTCAACCGACAGGCTCTTGGCCAGATTGCCGACCGCCAGCGCCTGGCGGCGCACTTCACCGCCGCCGCCAGGGCCATCCTGGCGCGACAGTATCGAGCGAATGAGCGACAGGACGCCAAGGCCGCCAGAGCCCTGTCCGTTGAATTCCGGATCGTCGACGAGATTGAGATCGGCCACGACCTTGTCGAGGACCTTGCCGGATGTCACCATCTTGATGCGGGTTTCGACAACAGCCAGCGCCGCATCGGGCTGCCCGACCGGTTGGGTGAGATCGTTGTCGGAAAGCTTCAGGTCGCCTGGCTCGATGACCATCTGTGTGGTGGCTTCGTATTTCTTCGGTGTCGAAACGGCGACGGCGACGCCGAGCACCGTGCCCAATATCGTAGTCGAGACGATCAGCAACTTGGAACGACTAATGCCGCGGACGACCTGGAGCGGATCGATCAGCGGCTTCCATTCCTGCCCGTCATCGTCGTCGCGGTCCGGTCGCTGCTCGTGGAAAGAGCGGAGCTCATAGGCGGCGTGCTGCTGACGCCGGCCGGAAACAGGCTCCTCACGCGCGCTGGCGGCCGAAACGGGTTCGCCGTCGGCCTGGAACTGCGGCGGCTCGGGCGGTGACGTTGGCGCCGGATTCGACCGCGCCTCGCGTTGCGAGCGGGCTATGCGGTGACGCGTGGCGGCGTCCTCGCGCCATGACGGATCCACCCGGTCACCGATCGAGACCGCCGACGCATCCGCCGCCTCATCGCCGCGCACGGCTTTGCCGAGCGCCAGGAGGGAGCGCTCGCGCCTCCAGTCTTCACGGTTTTCCCTGTCGACCATTGTCTCGAAACTTTACCTTCGACGGCGCAGGAGCGGCGGTCGGCCAATCGTTAAGTCACGCTAAACAGGCATGGGAAACAAAAGGTTAATTTCCGAAGTCTGCAAGTGAAAGTTTCTCGCTTCGCCACGCATTGCCGGGATCTGTAAAATGGCGTCAGAACCGCACGTTAAGCTTTGCGGCTTACGGCTTTCCTCGATATGACGCAGGCCAGCGACATACCGCAAAGGCGGACACTCGCCCGCATCGGCACCTTCCTCGCCGAAAGACGGGGGCTGGTTCGCGACTATCTTTCAGCCATCAGCGGCGCCGGCGGGCGGCTGGTGTTCTCGCTTGCCTATTTCATCGCACTTGCCAACACGCTGTCGATTGCCGAGTTCGGCATGTTCGCCACCGCCTCGGCGGCCGGCGTCATGCTGTCGCGCATCCTCGCTTTCGGCTTCATCTCGGCGCTTTACCGCACAGCCACCATCCGCCCCAATCTGATCGGCACCTTCACCGCCGGCTTCCTTTTGCTTGGCGCCGTGTCCTTACCACTGCTGGCGGCGGCCTCCTGGGGCGTCTACCTGATCTTCTTCGCCAGCACCGTTCCGCTGGCCGTCTTTGCCGCAATCGTCTTTGCAGAGGCGCTTTTGTGGCGGCCGGTCGAGGTGGTGCTGATCGTCAACAACGGGCTCGGCAAATTCGGCCGCGCCGCCGTGCTGTCGATCGTGGCCACGGCGTTCCGCGCGCTGGGCGCCGTGCTGTTCATGCTATCGGGCCAGCACAGCGTCTGGATCTGGTCGTTGTTCTACATCGGCGCCAACGCCGCCTCGCTGCTGCTGGCCTTCGGCTTCTATTATCCACGCCAGCGGCTGAGGCTGCGCACCGAGCTCTATCTCAGGCGGCTTGCCGATTCGATCTATGTTGCAGGAGCCGAAGTGCTGTTCTACCTCCAGTCGGAATTCGACAAGCTGCTCGTGCTGGCGATCGGCGGGCCGCATCTGGCCGGCATCTATGCCATCATCATGCGGCTGGTCGACCTGACGGCAATCCCGATCCGCACCTTCTCGATGATGCTGGTGCAGAGGATGATGCGGGCGCCGGAGCTGTTGTCGCGACTGCGGGTCAAGAGCGGTATCGAAGCCGGCGTGTTCCTGGTGTCGACATTGGCACTGGCCGCACTCGGCATCGTGCTGCATTTCTTCCCCAATGCACTTGGCCGGAATGTCGCCGAGGCGGCGCCCTTGGTGGCGTTGGCAATCGGCGTGCCGGGACTGCGCAACCTGGTCGAATACCAGGCCGAGCTGCTGTTCGCGCGCGGCCAGACCGCGCTCAGGGCGCTCAACCTCGGCCTGCTGGCGGGGCTGAAGGCGGTGCTGTTGACCTATGTGCTGACCACGATTGCCGACACGCCCAGGCTTGTCGTATCGCTCAATGTCGTCTTCCTGCTGCTCTATCTCGCCTCGGCGCTGCTAACCTATTCGGCGCTGCGCAAGCCCGCCAAGGCAATCTAAGCCAATCCGATCAGGCGGCGGATGCGGCCGATATCGGTGCCGATGAAGGATTGCATGCCGATCGCCACCTGCCCCGGTGCCATAGCGGCGACGAAGCTGCGGAATTCGTCATCCGACAGCGCCTCCCCGGTCCAGTGCACGCGGCAGAATTCCTCCGAGCCGTGGAAATGGCCGGCGCCCCCCAGCACATCGTCGACATAGCGGCCATAGATCATGCATTCGGAGAACCGGCGCACTGAAGCGATGACCTCGACCCAGCCGCGCGCGTGCACCTTCTCGATCTCGGCGCACATCGCCGTCACGGTCTGACGGCGCCAGGCGATCAGCGTCGAAATATAGTCGTGGTTCGAAACCTCGGATGCATCGATACCAATCGCCGAGGCCGCATTGCGCGACCAGATGCGATGCTCGTCGTGACCGTCGCTCGACAGCACGCCGTCGCGCCGGAACAGCCGCACCTTGCCGTCGCGCCAGAAGGCGCTCAGATCGAATGGCTTGAGGAAGGCGACGTCGGAATCGCAGAAGACCAGCACGTCTTCTCCAGCATGCGCAGCGATGGCGATGCGGCGCAGCTGCTGCACATGCCAGCCGCGCAGCGGCTGGGTCTTGAGACTGAGCCAGATGCGACGGCGAAAGAGGCTCATCGGATCGTCGAACACACGCAGCCAGCGCGGCAGCAGGTCGCGCTCGTCGACAACGCTGCGGCGGTCGTTTTCCAACTGGCGAAACAGCGCCACGTCGCGGTGCTCGACCAGAATGTAATGATGCGCCAAGCCGGAGACATGGCGGTCGAGGGTCTCGCACAACAGGCGGCAGCGTTCGAAATCCGGCGCATAGCTGGCGGTCACCACCGCCGCCGTCGGCGTTTGCGGCAGGGCACCGGTCTCGGCTGCAGGGCTCGGCACGACGCGGCTGTTCACCGCAACTCTCCGGCGGGCTCGGGCCGACGCGAGAATTTCTGCCTGACGACACGCAGCAGGAACACCGGATTGCCGACGACGTAGCGGCGCCACAGCCGGCCGGGCTCGATGCACAGACGGAACAACCATTCGAGCCTCAGCTGGCGCATCCACAGAGGCGCCCGCGGCACCGTGCCGGAGAGAAAATCGAGCAGCGCGCCGACGGCGATCGGCAGCGTGCAGTGGCGGGCATCGATATGACGGGCGATCCACAATTCCTGGCGCGGCACGCCCATGGCCACAAGCAGCACGTCGGGCCGCAATGCCTCGATGCGATCGACGATCGCCTGCTCTTCGGCGGGGGAGAAATAGCCGTCATGGATGACGACGAATTCGTGCTGCACCGCCAGAGCGGCTAGCCTGACCGACGCCGCCTCGGCGTTGGCGCGGGTGGCGCCAAGCAACCCGACGGTCAGCGGCCTCGCCGATGCCTGCAGAAAGGCCGGAATGAGATCAGTGCCGTTGAGATTGTCCGGGAACGGCGCGCCGTAGAGCAGCTTTGCCGCCAGATCGACGCCAACGCCGTCAGGC
This sequence comes from Mesorhizobium sp. M0292, assembly GCF_040321695.1. Lineage (NCBI taxonomy): Bacteria > Pseudomonadati > Pseudomonadota > Alphaproteobacteria > Hyphomicrobiales > Phyllobacteriaceae > Mesorhizobium > Mesorhizobium sp. M0292. The sequence goes on along the minus strand of NZ_JAMYSB010000026.1, from coordinate 22,192 downwards.
AGGATGAGGAAATCGTCGAGCGCCTCGGCAAAGACCGGATCGGTAGAGGCGATGTTGGCGTTGTGAGCGTTGAGAAAACTGACCTTGGTGAAGCGCCGCTCGGCAATCAGACGAGTGAGCAGCGCGATCGCGTCATCCCAGCCGATGGCAAGGACCGAAATGCCAAGGATCGTCTTCAGCGTATCGAGCCCGAAGGCGGCGCGGGCGGTGTGCATGTTCATGCAAACACCTCCTCCCCCACCGGCCCGAGCTTTTCCAGGCCGAGCCTGATGGCGGCATCCAGTGCCTTGATCTGCCGGCGATGGAAGGCGCTGCCATCGACATCCCTGACATCGGCCGCCGCTGCCTCCAGCGCGCCGGCGAAGGCGGCCGGATCGTCGGTGACGAAACAATTTGCCGGGCGATGATCGATGCCGCGCAGCGAACGGCTGGTGGCGACCGACGGCAGGCCGAGCTCGAAGGTTTCGATGGTCTTGAGCTGAACGCCGCTGCCCGCGGTGCTGATCAGTGGAATGACGGCGGCGCCGCGCACGAAATTCTGGGCGTCGGACACGCGGCCGACAAATTCGACACCGGGATGGGCAGAGGTGATATCCGACGGCATGTTGCCGGCGACCCTGATGCGAAAGCTCCGGCGAAGATGCGGCACGACTTTTTCCAGGAACCAGTCGAGGCCGATGCGGTTCGGCTGCCAGGTCCAAGTGCCGATCAGCGCCGCGTCGCAATCGATGCGGCGCGGCTTGACCGGCTTTGGGGCCGTGGCAGTGGTCACCAGCGGCAGCACCGCCGAGCGGTCGTCGCTGGCAACGCCGAGTGCGGCGCGGTCTTCCTCGGCCAGCGTGAAGACGAAGCGAGCCCGGCGGCAGAGCCGCTCCTCCATGGTCTTGAGCAGCCTGGCCTCGCGGGCAAACAGCAGGCGCTGGAAGCGACTGTTTGCTGCTGCCGCATTCTCTTTGGCCGAACCATGTTCGACATTGTGGGCGACGAAAATCGAGGGACGGTCGGCGAACAGTTTTTCAAAGGCGCCGGCGAACTGCACCGAATTCAGGACATAGCCGTCGAAGGGACCGGCGCGCTCGATCGCGGCACGGACTTCGCTGTCGGAAACCGCGCGCAGCTTCACGGAAGCGAAGGTGAGCCCTGACAGCACCGCCTTGCCAAGCCAGGCGAGCTTCTGCCGCGCCGAGGCGCTTTCCGTGCGCACGTCGACGGCGCCGAGCACGATGGTGTTTTCGGGGTCGCTGGGCGCCTTGCCCGGCCAGATGAAGCCGATGACGGTGACGCGCACGCCGGCGCGCCGCAAGGCGGCGATGATCGCAGCGTTGGCGATCTCATAGCCCGAAGCGAGAGCGCCGTCGGGCACGATCGATGTGGCGAACAGCAGATGCATCTCACCTATCCAGGCGTCAGCCACTAGCAAAGCTGGGTGAACCCTTGATTAAATCATGCGACGCAACGGCTGAAAGGCGCGGACCAGCAGGCGCCGCTGCGAAAGGTGATTAAGGAAACGTTATCGTCGCGGTGTTATCAAAAAGTCAGATTCAAAACATGCGGCTGGAGCGGATGATCCCTTTGCCATCGGACGGTTCGGTATCGATTGCGGGACGCTCTCCGGGGCTCGCCGCAGAGACGATGGAAGCCGTCGTCACGCTGCCGACCTTCAAGCGGCCGCAACTGCTGCTCGAAACGCTGGCGTCGCTCAAGGCACAGCAAACCAGCCGGCGCTTCGCCGTCATCGTCATCGAAAACGAGGCCGAGGCGCGTGAGGGCGCCCAGGCGGCCGTGCCGCTGTTCGAACGCGACGATATGAAGGGCATGGTCATCATCGCGCATGAGCGGGGCAATTGCAGTGCCTACAATGCTGGCTGGCAGACGGCGATCCTGCATTTTCCGGATTTCCGCCACCTGCTGGTCATCGACGATGACGAGATCGCCGACGCGGACTGGCTGGAGCGCATGTGCAGGACGGCGGAGACGCTTGGCGCCGACATTGTCGGTGGCCCGCAAGTGCCGGTGTTTACCGATCCTGCTCACGCCAAATGGGCCGAGCACCCGGTGTTTGCGCCGCCCTATCGCCAGACCGGGCGCGTGGCCGCACTCTATTCCTCGGGCAACCTTCTGGTCGGGCGCAATGTGCTCACCATCATGGGGCCACCCTTCCTCGACCTGCGGTTCAACTTCATGGGCGGCGGCGATTCCGACTTCCTCAGCCGCTCGGCGCAGAAAGGTTTCGTGCTTGGCTGGTGCGCCGAGGCAAAGGTGCGCGAAGGCGTTCCGGCCCGGCGCGTCGAGGCTGACTGGATCCGCGCCCGATCCTTACGCAACGGTGTAATCTCGACGCTGGTCGAAAAGAAGAAGCGCGCCGGCACGCCATTCGCCGGCGCCAAGGTGTTTGCAAAAAGCCTGGCGCTGCTGATAGCCTCGCCCGTGCGCGGCGCAATCAAATTGGCGCGGACAGGATCGCTGTCGACGGCGCTTTACCCCGTCTATGTCTCGCTCGGCCGCGTGCTTGCCGAATTCGGATACGCCAATGAGCAATACAGGCAGCCTGAGAAGAACTGACGAGCTGCTGCTGGGCGGCATCGTCACCCGCGACGGCGTGGCGACGGCGATTGCCGCGCTGTTGTTTGCCGTCGTCATCGTGTCGTTCCGGCCGTTTCAGCCGGCAGGCGCGGAACTGACCGGCGACGGCGGCGACATCGTCAACCAGCTCGGCTTCAGTTCGCTCGGCGCCATTTCGACCTTCTCACTGCTGACGTTCGCCGACCCCAAGATGGTGCGCTCGCTGCTCAGCCCGTCCTGGATCCTGATGCTCGGCTTTTTCATGCTTTCGGTCATCAACGCGACCGACCCGTCCTCGGCCATGCGCGCGGCCTTCTTCACGCTGCTTGGCGTTCTGACGATAGCGACGGTCCTGGTGCTGCCGCGCGACGCCGACAGTTTTTCGAAAGTCATCATATTCTGCGCGATCGTCGTTATCGGCCTGTCCTATATCGGCCTCATCGTCTTTCCGCATGAGGCCCTGCATACGGCCGATTCGCAGGAGCCCGAACATGCCGGCCTGTGGCGTGGTGTGTTCGCCCACAAGAACATTGCCGGACCAATCATGGCCTGCTTCAGCTTCGCCGGCCTCTATCTCTTCCGGCGCGGCCAGAAATTCTGGGGCGTGGCGATCTTCGGCGCGGCGATGATCTTCATGCTGCACACCGGATCCAAGACGACGGCCGGCCTGGTGCCGTTCTCGATCCTGATCGTCGTGCTGCCGGGCCTGATCGGCATGCGGTTCGGCACGCCGATCCTGTTTGCACTGGCGATCATTGCGACGGCCATCGGTACCTTAGGCATCGTCTTCATCCCGCCGGTGAAAGAGCTGGCGGCCACCTATTTCCCCGACCTCACCTATACCGGGCGCACGACGCTGTGGGAGTTCTCCGGCGAGATGCTGGCGAAGAAGCCCTGGACCGGCTACGGCTATGAAAGCTTCTGGGGCACGCCGCTGCTGCTGAGCCAGGACCAGCCTTTCGACCGGGCCTGGGACATCCGGACCATCGTGCATGGCCATGACGGCTATCTCGACATTGCGGTGCTGATGGGCATCCCGGCGCTGTGCGTTGCCGTCTGCACTTTCGTGATCGCGCCGCTGCGCGACTACATGCGCATCCCGCCGCGCAAGGAGAACATCTATCTCGGTGATTTCTTCATGATGGTGGTGCTGTTCACGGCGCTGAACGCGTTCCTGGAAAGCTTCTTCTTCCATCGCGGCGACCCGGTGTGGCTGTTCTTCGTGCTCGGCGTGCTTGGCTTGCGGCAAGTGTCGCTGCGGCCGATCGCGGTACGCCGGCGACCTTGACCGGCTGGCCTGATCCAGCACCCCTTGAGGGGCTTTCCCGTCTGCCCGCTAGCGTCTAAGGAGAACCCTTGTCTCGGAGGGCTCTCAATGACGATCAGGCTTGTTCTCGCCGGTTGCGGCAATATGGGTTACGCCATGCTTGCGGGCTGGCTGAAATCCGGCAAGCTTGCCCCGCAAGCCGTGTTCGTGGTCGAGCCCAATGCCGAATTGCGCAAGCGCGCCGAGCACCTCGGTTGCAGTGTCGCCGCGGGCGCGAACGGGATCCCCGCCGACGCAGAGCCCGACCTCGTCGTCATCGCCGTCAAGCCGCAGGTGATCCGCGACGTCACCGCCGCCTACAAGCGCTTCGGCGACGGCAGGACCACCTTCGTCAGCATCGCCGCGGGCACGCCGGTCGCCACCTTCGAGCACATCCTCGGCCATCTCGCGCCTGTTATCCGCTGCATGCCCAACACGCCGGCCGCGATCGGCAAGGGCATGATGGTGGTCTATTCCAACCCGCTGGTGACCGACGACATCAGGCGTTTCGTTGCCGAGCTGCTGTCGGCGAGCGGTGTGGTGACGACGATCGACGACGAAGGCCTGATGGACGCGGTGACGGCGGTTTCGGGGTCCGGTCCGGCCTACATCTTCCATTTCATCGAGGCGCTTACGGTTGCAGCCGAGAAGGCCGGGCTGCCGACCGAGACCGCCAGGCTGCTTGCCATGCAGACCGTCTATGGCGCTGCTGCACTCGCTGCCGAAAGCGGCGAGGAGCCCGGCGTCCTGCGCCAGCAGGTGACCAGCCCCAACGGAACCACGGCAGCCGCCCTTGCCGTGCTGATGGGCGAAGACCGGCTGACGAAGCTGCTGACCGAGGCGGTGGAAGCCGCGCGGCTGCGGTCGGTGGAATTGGGGAAGTAGCCCAGACGCTCGCGGGGCCGTATCAGCCCCACTTCATCTCACCCTTGGCGACCTTTGCGCCCAGTTCCAGGGACGAGACGTCCAGAAGATCGGGATAGCGCCGCTTCATCGCTGCAATCAGCTCGACGCTGGATTTCGATTTCCCGGCTTCCTCGTTGAAGGCTTCGAGGTAGGCGCGGGTGAATTCCACGGCCGCCAGACCGTCCGGTGCACCGGCTACCTGATGGGACGGCACCACGATGTTGGGTTTGCGGGACGCGATTTCGTTGAGCGCAGCAATCCATTTTTTACGGTCGTCTACGGTTGGCTCGTCGGCAACCCAGACATGCACGCCCGACGAGATCAGCACGCCGCCGAACACCGCTTCAAGGCTGGGCACCCAGAGATACCGCCGGTCTTTCAGATCGGCGACGGTGACGATCTCGATCTTGTTTCCTTCGAGTTCAAGTGAGGTGATATCGGATGCCTCGGGAATGACGACATCCGCCAGGACCTTCGGTCCATTGTCCTTGAGCTGCGGGCCCCAGACATCCAGCTTGGCTTGCACATTGGCTTTGATGGCCGCCACCGTCGCAGCGGCCGCGATGATCTTGGCGCCGGGGAAAGCATCCGCGACGGGACGCAAGCCAAAATAATAGTCAGGGTCGCTGCAACTGACATAGATCGTCGTCAGGGTCTTGCCCGTCGCCTTGATCGCATCCGCGACCGCACGGCCATCGGACAGGGTAAATCCGCCGTCGAGGAGGATGGCTTCTTTTTCCCCGGTCAGCAGCACCGGCGTGCGGCGGAAACCATTCTCGTCAGCCTGAAAATAGGTCCATTCCAGCTTGGCGGCGGCCCTGGCTGCAAAAGCCAGAGGCTGAAGCATGGCAACCATGCCCGTTGCCAGAAGGGTTTTCATCGTCTCGCGTCTTGTCCAAAGGGTTTGCAAGATTTCAATCCTCAATGGGGGTTCAGCTGATCGAGATTGGCATCTCGGCATCGTTTGAAAAACCCGGATCAAAAAGACAGACTGTATGAATCGATCATACAATGGCAGCCGATGGTCTGCGTCGTCAGCACGAGCGCAATGATCATGCGCGAGCAGGTCAACAGCCCCATGGCGCGAGCGCGGCAGCATTTGGCCTGCTGGGCGGGACCGGCTGACGAAGCTGCTGGCCGAATCGTAGAACTGGGGAGTAGGATCAGGCCAGATCGGTGTGGGAAAAGTCTTTCTCTTTGTAGAGTAAGGGCATCCCACAGCTTTTTGCCGAGGCATATGACAGGCAGTCAGCGAGATTGAGCTGAGCCGGGTGGCCGCGACCTTTGCCATAGGTCGAAAAAGCCTGGATCGCGAGCTTGGCATCACCGATTTCGATCGGAACCACCTCGATCTCGGCCTCACGCAGGAAGTCCTCTATCGCCTTTTCGGCGAAGAGCGGCTCCACCACCAACTTCGATGAAAGCCGCATCGCCGCTTCGAGCACGACCAGCGGGGATGTGATCCGTACCGAGGCCTGCCCGATCCGGCGGCTCCAATCGGCGGCGTCTTCCTCTCCGGCGAGGACAGCGATCACCACCGAGGTGTCGATGAACATCAGGAATGTCCCCACATCTCGTCGATCTCATCCTTAGTCAAATCCCTGCCGCCGCTTCCCGCCTTGGCCTTCAGATCGTTCGATATGGCGGCCAGCCGCTCAGCCAACGGAACTCGTTCACGTTCGCGCTGAAGCTCGGATTCGAGCGCTTCGATCACCGCTTCGGTCAAGGAAATCTTTCGCTTTTCGGCAAGCTGCCGGGCGAGGTCACGGGCGCGCGGGTCTCTGATCTGGAGATTCATTCTGGAAGCCTCCGTTCGCTGTCACTACAATATAGTGATCTTGTCATGACAAAGCCAGAGAGCTGGCCTGTTCATGCCATCTCAGCCCCGTAGAGCATATCATCCTGCAGCTTCCGCAAAGCGAACAGCCTCGTCGTGCGGTCGGGTGTGGCGTTGTCGGTGGTGATGAGCTCGCCCTTCCTGACCGGCTTCAGCACCTTGCCGCCTTCGAGCAGGCCGACCGCGACGGCGCTGACGGCGCGGGCCTCTTCGACGGTCATTGTCCAGGAGCGGTAGCAGGTCTCACCGATGGCATCGAAGGTCTCGCCCATGGCGAGATCGCGCTTGGCGACCGCGCAGACCTCGGCCACCGGCTTCGGCAGCGGCACCATGTCGGGGCGGCCGTAGAGCATGATACGCGCTGCCGTCAGCGGCACTTCCAGCGAGGTCAGATGGTAGGGCCGGAAGAAGCTGTAATAGGGGCCGTGGCCGATATGCAGATCGTCCATGCGCTCGACGATGCGTGGATGCGTCGCCTCGACGATGACGAAGACGCCCGGCGCCACACCCTTGCCGATCGTGTAGTCGACAACACCCTTCTTCGACAGGATGCCGCCATCGGCGCGCGGTATCAGCACCTTGGCCAGCTGGTCGCGGTCGGCCTTAGGCCCGTGCATGCCCGGCACATCGGGCACCAGCCCGGTGGCGTTGGCGATGGCGCACATCTCGACCATGGTTTTCGAGCCGTCGACGAACTCGACCAGCATGCGCGGGTTCATGTTGCGGCGAAGGGCTTCCTCGCGATAGTCATCCGGAACGGCATCGTGGTTGAGCGGGTTGTTCTTGCCCTTGCCAGCCGAGACGATGGTGTAGCCGAGCGCGGAGGCAAACTCGATCAGCTCCATGCAGCTCGACGGCTCGTCGCCGGCCCCGACCGAATAGACGACGCCGAGCCGGTCTGCCTGCTGCTTGAGGTAGCAGCCGATCGTGACGTCGGCCTCGACATTCATCATCACCAGGTGCTTGCCGTGCTCCATCGCCTTCAAGTCGAAATCGGCGGCGACACCAGGCTTGCCGGTGGCGTCGATGACGACGTCGATCAGCGGATTGGTGACCAGCATCTCGTTCGAGGTAATGGCGATTTTGCCCGCCTCGATCGCCGCGGCGACTTTCGAGCCCGTGTCCGCCTCGACCGCCATCGCCTCATCGCCATAGGCGATGCGGATGGCGTCACGGGCGGTGTGCGGACGCCGCGTCGAGATGGCGCAGATCTCGATACCGGGCATCAGCATGCCTTGCGTGACCAGGTCGGTGCCCATTTCGCCGGAGCCGATGACGCCGATGCGCACCGGGCGTCCCTCGGCGGCGCGCCTGGCGAGATCGCGGGCCAGTCCGGTCAGGGCGACATTGGTCATGCAAGCGTGTCCACGGCTTCTTGATTTGCAGGCGGGAATAGCAGGGAACGGCCCCGCTTTGCCAACGAAACCGGCGAACACCGGCAATTTCTCCGACAACATGCCCGGCAGGTGAGGCCAATCCCGGTAGAGGCTGATTGACCCGCCTCGGCGTCAAACCACCCTGATATAGCTCGTCATGCCGGTTTTCTGATGTTCGATGATGTGGCAGTGCAGCAGCCAGTCGCCGGGATTGTCGGCGACGAAACCGAGCTGAACCTTCTCGTTGGGCTGCATGAGATAGGTGTCGGAGATGACCGGCTGAACCTGGCGTGTCGACGACGACAGCACCTTGAAGCTCATGCCGTGCAGATGCATCGGATGCGATTGCGGCGTCAAATTCTCCATGTCGATGACATAGTTTTTGCCGAGCTTCAGCTCGGCCAAAGGCGCGGTCGGGTCCAGCGTGTCGCCCGGCCACGGTACCTTGTTGATGGCCCAGAAGGAGTAGCCTAGCGTGCCGCATATGCTGTCGCTCGGCACGTTTTCCGCCGTGGCGCTGAGCGAGAGCGCGATGTGTTTTGCGCTGGCGAGATCCACCTCCGGCACCGGGTTGGCTTCCAGCGGTGCGAGGTCGCGCAGGTCGCGCTTGAGCGAGCTTCCGGTGGCGCGCAAGGTGGCGAGGACCTTGGGTTTGGTGCCCCTGATGTCGCCCAGGCTGACGATCGCGCCCTCCTGGTCAGGCATGCGGATGGCGAGCTCCATGCGCTGCCCCGGTCCGAGCAGCAAAGCATCGGGCGCAAAACGCTGCGGCACCGGATTGCCGTCCAGCGCGATGACCGCGGCCTGCCCACCCTCGACGCGAAAGGCGTAGATGCGGGTGACATCGGTGATGGCGACCCGCAGCCGCACCAACCCGCCGGCCGGCGCGTCGAATTGCGGCTGGTCGAGCCAGTTGGCGGTGCGCACCGTGCCATAGGTTCCGGTTTTTGCGGCATCGCGCGGCCGGAATTGCTGGATGAACTGCGCGTCGTCGCCGAGGCGCCAGTCGCGCAGGTTGACGACGGCTTCGGCGTCGAATTTTGGATCGTTGGGGTTCTCGACCACGATCACGCCGGTGAGGCCATGGCCCATCTGCTCCAGCGTGTTGCAATGCGGGTGATACCAGAACGTGCCGGCGTCGGGCGGCGCGAAGGCGTAGTCGAAATGATCGCCGGTATAGACGTAAGGCTGAACCAGGAAGGGAACACCGTCCATCTTGTTTGGAACGCGAATGCCGTGCCAATGGATGGTCGTCGGGTCGTCGATGGCGTTGACGAGACGCGCGGCAAAGGGCTCGCCTTTTTTCATCCGCAGTACAGGCGGCATGCCTGATTCACCATACGTCAGGACATCCCGGGTCTCGCCCGCATCCATGAACCTGGCCTGGATCTTTGCCGTCTTGAGCACCACCGGCTCCGGTGCGGCCGCGGCCCAGCCACCAAGCCTGGCCATCGCTGCAAGGCCAACGCCGCCGACGCCGGCAACCGCAGCCGTTTTCAAAACCCTGCGGCGGGTGAGTGAGGTCATCTGGCGCTCCAACGGAATATGATTACCTGCCGCCCTGAATGACGGGCGGCGACCGGCGCACAAGCCGATACTGCCACATCGCATCTCTGTCACGCCATGGCGAGCCGATGACGTTTGCTTGCGCAACAGCGTGAACGCTGGCGTGCCCACCATTCGCCCGCATCCGGGAGCGCGGGCTCGGATTAATGCAACTCGGCCAGCAACGCCTGTGCCTCGGAGAGGTTCTTTTCGGAACCGGCGGCGAGATCGTCCATCTTCTTGTCACGGAAGATGACGAGCGCGTCCTGGCATGCGGCGATCGCTTCCTGTGCCATCGCCTTGTCCTTGCGGGCGGCGCCCAGATCGACCAGCACGTCGCACAGGCTGTCCTGCGTGAAGGCGACAGCCGGCACCGAATTGATCTTCTTTTGCACCACGATCGCCTCGCGCAGGACCAACACCGCCTCCTCGAAATGCGCGACATTGTTTTCGGCGCGGCCGGCCATGGTCAAGGCATAGCCCATCTCGTTGCGCGCATTGGCCCAACGTTCGGGATCGCGCTCGCGACCGAGCTGCTCGGCAAGCGCCCGGTTGACGACAATCGCCTCCTCGTACAATTCAGCCGAAGGCTCGCGGGCCGCGATCATGCTCAGCGTCTGCGCGAGACTGGTCTGGTTGGTGATCCAGAGATCGGGATCGCGGGCGATCGTTCGCACCGTGGCGAGGTCGCGGTAGATCTGAGCGGCTCGTTTCAGCTTGCCGACATCGTTCGCCCAGTAACCAAGACTCGACAGCCCGCCGGCGAGATTGTTCTGATTGTTCTCCCAGACAGCCAGCGCATTCTCGCGCGTTACCACGCTGAGCGCTGCGTCATAGGCGGCAATCGCGCGGGTGAGCAACTCGACGTCCTTGCCGTCCGCGGCCATCAGCAAGGCATTGCCGATATCGCCCTTGGTGCGCGCCCATTGCATGCGGTCGGGAAAACCGTCGTAGATCCGCGCTGCCCTCTCGAAGCTCTCCACGGCCTTGGCGTAGAACGTGGCGTCGCCACCAATCCGGCCCTGGCTGTAGAGGGCAAAGCCGAGGTCGTAATTGATATTGGCCCACTCCTCCGGGTCGGCGTCCTTGGAGTAGGCGGGGAGCGCGGCTTCCAGCATGTCGGCTGCTTGCGCCAGCAAGTCCAGGTTGGATGTATTGTCGCCCAGGATCGACAGGGTCTGGCCGAGCACGCGGCGCGTCTGGCCGATCTCCGTGACATCACCGCCTTTCGTCTGCCCGTCGAGCGCCGCCCGCAGCGCGTCGACCGATTGCTGCAGCAGTAGATCGTCAGAGGCCAGCTTGCCTGACATCATCAATGCGCAGCCGAGGCGGAATTCCGTCTTGGCCCAATTGGCTGGGTCCTTGTCGCGGGTGCGAACCCTGAGCACCTGACCGTAGACATCGATCGCCTGCCGCAGGGTCGAGATGTCCCCCGCGCGTTCGCCCCAGTTCGATAGCGTGCCTGCAAGGCTGTAGCCGATCGAAGCGAACTCGCCCGGCGCGGCGGTTGCGGTATAGACCTCCCATGCCTGACGATACGCGGTCACCGCCTGAATGTAGTAATCGGTTCCCGTATCGAGATCGCCGAGCGTGTCGTTGACCGATCCCAGATTCTGCTGCAGCGAAGCCCAGTCAAGCGGCAGTTTCTCACGCGGATATTCGGACAGAGCGGCCTGGTACGCGGTGGCTGCCTGCAGCAGCAGTTCCTTGTTCTTCTGCTTGGCGCCGAGGCGCTGCAAGGCGTTGCCGAGCGTCAGCTGGCCGTTGGCCCAGCTCGCCGCGGCGTGCTCGCGCGTCCAAACCGTAAGCGATGCCAGGGCGGCGTCGCGCGCCTGCTCAAGCGTGGCGACATCGCCGTTAATGGTTCCGATCGATTCCAGCGCCGTGCTCAGATTATTCTGGATTGTCGCCCATTGCGCCGGCGCGCGTTCCCTGGTCATTTCGCCGGTCGCCGCCTGATAGGCAGCAACCGCCTGCTGCATGGTCGCGATATCCTTTTCGCGCTCACCGAGGCGGTAGAGCGCTGCCCCCAGATTGACCTGGCTCAGCGCCCAGTCGAGCGGTACGCGCTCTCTGTTGTATTCCGTCAATGCCGCACGATGCGCCTCGATCGCCGCGCGGAAACTGTCCGATGTGGTCTGGCGTTCGCCGATCTCGGACAGCACGATGCCGAGATTGTTCTGCGTCGCCGCCCATTCCAGCGGCAGTTTTTTCGACGACTGTACCTCGAGCGCCGAGCGGAACGCCGCGACTGCCCGCTCAAGCAGTGCCGTCCCGTTCTCGCGCTGGCCGAGCCGCCAGTAGACCGTGCCCAGATTGCCATAGGTCGATGCCCAGTCGTCAGGGTAGGCGTCATGCGTATAGACGGTCAGCGCCTGCTCATAGGCGGCAGCTGCCTTGTCGAGGTTGTCGCGGCCGGCTTCCCGTTCGCCCAAAGTAGCAAGCGTGGCGCCCATATTGTTCTGGGTGGCCGCCCAAAGCAGCGGCAACTTTTCGCGGGTGACATAGGTCAATGCCTGTTCATAGGCTGTCAGGGCCTGGGCGAGATACGCATTGTCGCCGGAGAAGTCCCCTTGTTCCGACAGAGCGTTGGCCTCTGCCGCCTTGTAGTAGAACGCATCTTCGTCGCTCCATTTGGCAGCTTGCTCGAAGGCCTTGGCGTAATCCTGCGCAGCCTCCTTGAAGTTGAAGGAGATTTCATAAGTCCTGGCACTGCTGGCGAAGACCTTTGCGAATTCCAGCCGCTTTGCCTTCAGCTCGGCCTCGGCCTGGTCGATCGTAGACGAAAGTTCGCCGATGCGGGCCTTGGCCTGCTCGTTGAATTTCTGCGCCGCTTCGAGCGCGCCTTCCTGAACCGCCTGTTCGGCGAGTTTCGATAGCCTGGCAATTTCGGGGTCCGGGTTTTTCAAAGTCTCGCGTTCAGCCAACACGTGTTTCAGCCGTTCGGTCTGGCCACGCAGCAGCTTGTCGAGCTCAGCCGGATCCTTGGGTATGTCGACCCCGAGCGCCTTCAGCATGGCGTAGAGCCCATCCATCGGCACCTTGCCGTCACGCGATATGGTTTCGATCTGGCGGCGCTCCGGCTCGGGCAGCGTCGAGATGGTCAGCAGGAGCTGGCGCCGCTCCCTGAGGATTTCGCCCTCATCACCTTTCGGCGCCTCGGCGGGGGTACCGAAATAGAGCAGCCGGCGCAGGCTCTCATTGACCCAGGGCCGCTGCTGGCCATTGGTCTTGAGATAGACCTCCTCGCCGATCATGCGCAAAACGGTGCCGAATTCCTCGCCGCCCATCGTGTCGATGTGGCGCAGGATCGCTGCCGCATAGGGGCTGTTGCCATCGGCCGGACCGTCCAGCGCAACCTTGCCGGGCTCGGCGGCAAAGGCGATGACCTGGCCGAGGCTGCCGTCGACCGAGCCCTTGGCGTCGGCGCCGCCCTTCAGGGAAACCACGCCGCGCGTTTCCCCGAGACCGTCGGCGCCGATCGGCTTGCCTTCGTCGCCCGGCGCCAGCTTCAGGAGCGTGCCCGGCGGGAACGGATCGTTGCGGCAGGCGTCCAGCAGAACGATGGTGACCGGCACCTTGGCCTTCAGTTCGGCGACGATGGACGACAGCGGCACCAGCTTTTCGCCGGCATTGTCGAGCGCCGAGATATCGGCATCGACAGGGACCAGATAATTCTCGCCGCCGGCTTCGATGCCGTGGCCGGAATAGTAGATGATGGCGACATCGGCGCCCTCGGCATCGTCGACGAAGCCTTCGAGATCGCGCCGCAATTTGCGCGCGTCGCGGTTGGTGGCGACATTGGTCTCGAAGCCGAGCCTGTCGAACATCTCCTCGATGGCGCGGGCGTCGTTTTCCGGATTGGGCAGTTTGCCGACATGCTGGTAGTCGGACTGACCGATGATGAGCGCGACGCCTTTCAGCGCCTTCGGCTCTTCAGCCAAAGCGGGGCCAAACGCGCATAGGCACAGCGCCAGTGCCGCAGCAATTGCCGCGCACATGCGCTCTGTCGCACCTGCCGTTCGCCCAAAGAGCATTCTCTACCCCAAAACCCAACGCTATCTTCCGCAGGCGAGATGGCATCATGATGGCCGGCCGATGGCAAGTCCTTGGGCGAGCTGTGTTCTTGTCGTGGATATGCGTACGAGGCGGCTGGCTTTCAGCGTGCGAGCGGTAGTGTTCAGCATGCCGGATACGGCCAGTCCGGCCTGTTCATGAGTTGACAGGTCCGGACTTGTTAAGCAGTCGTCCGGCCCCGTAGAGCCTCTTTCTCTCAATGTTTCCGGGCGAGGGGGCCACGGTTGGATGCGCGGGATTGGCACTTTTACGTCAGCCGGCTTTTTTGGTCCGCAACGAGACCCCGACTTCGCGACTGCATCTTCTTAAAATCAAAGGAATGAACTGGTGCTGCGAGAGAGGATTGAACTCTCGACCTCTCCCTTACCAAGGGAGTGCTCTACCACTGAGCTACCGCAGCCGCTGATGGCGGGGCTTCTGCCATATAGAACCGGCAAGCGCAAGGCGTCTGTGAAAGGCTTTGCCAGACAAGTTTCGCTGACATGGCGGCGCCACAATGCTAGCTATCCCTTGAACAGCAGGCCCTGCCAGTTGCGGGCGGGACGGAACGATGGACGACAAGATAAATCCACCGAAAAAGGCTGATCCGGCAAAAAAGGACGGGACTAACCGCAAGGACCGTCTGGCCGAGCAGTTGCGCGCCAATCTCATGAAGCGCAAGACGCAAGCGCGTTCGCGGCGCACCGGTGACGCTGACCAGCGTCCGGAAGGCCTGGCGGCTGCTGAAAAAATGCACAAGGACTGACCGATATCGGCCACACTGGCCGGCCAACTTGGCCAACGGGCTCAGGAATCTTGAACCAAGCCGGCCAATGGTCTAGACGGGCCGATACGCAAACTGACGAAAACCGGCCTATCGGGCCGAGGGGACATTCTCTCATGGATCGCATCAGAATTGTCGGCGGCAACAAGCTCGCCGGAAGCATTCCGATTTCGGGCGCGAAAAACGCCGCTTTGCCGCTGATGATCGCCTCGCTGCTCACCGACGACACGCTGACGCTGGAAAACGTGCCGCATCTGGCCGATGTAGAGCAGCTGATCCGCATTCTCGGCAATCACGGCGTCGACTATTCGGTCAACGGCCGCCGCGAGAAGCAGAATGAGGGCTATTCGCGCACCATCAACTTCTCGGCCCGAAACATCGTCGACACCACCGCGCCCTACGAGCTGGTGTCGAAGATGCGGGCGTCGTTCTGGGTGATCGGCCCGCTGCTGGCCCGCATGGGCGAGGCCAAAGTGTCGCTGCCGGGCGGTTGCGCCATCGGCACGCGCCCGGTCGACCTGTTCCTCGAGGGCTTGCAGGCGCTGGGCGCCGACATTGATGTCGACACTGGTTATGTGCTGGCCAAGACCAGGAACGGCCGCCTCGTCGGCAATCGCTATGTGTTCCCGAAAGTCTCCGTCGGCGCCACCCATGTGCTGATGATGGCGGCGGCGCTCGCCAAGGGCGAGACGGTGCTGGAAAACGCCGCCTGCGAGCCCGAAATCGTCAACCTCGCCGAATGCCTCAACGCCATGGGCGCAAAAATTTCCGGCGCCGGCACTCCAACCATCACCGTCGACGGCGTCGACTCGCTGTCGGGCGCGCGCGTGCGCGTCATCCCCGACCGCATCGAGACGGGCACCTATGCCATGGCTGTGGCCATGACCGGCGGCGATGTCGTGCTCGAAGGCGCCCGCCCCGAGCTGCTGCAGACCGCGTTGGACGTGATTGCCCAGACCGGTACCGAGATCACGCCGACCAATTCCGGCATTCGCGTCCGGCGCAACGGCGCCGGCATTTCGCCGGTCGACGTAACGACGGCGCCGTTCCCGGCCTTCCCGACCGATCTGCAGGCGCAGTTCATGGGCCTGATGACCATGGCCAAGGGCAAGTCGCGCATCACCGAGACCATCTTTGAAAACCGCTTCATGCATGTGCAGGAACTGGCCCGGCTCGGCGCCCACATCACGCTGTCCGGCCAAACTGCGATCGTCGACGGCGTCTCCAAGCTGAAGGGCGCGCCCGTGATGGCGACCGATCTGCGCGCCTCGGTGTCGCTGGTCATCGCCGGTCTGGCGGCCGAAGGCGAAACGACGGTCAACCGCGTCTACCACCTCGACCGCGGTTTTGAGCGGCTGGAAGAAAAGCTCTCCAATTGCGGCGCGGTGATCGAGCGGATTTCGGCTTGACCGCACGGCAGTTGCTTCAGACAGACAGGCGTCTGGTGCTGCCTTCATTCACCGCCAACACTTCAAACCCGAGGCGCTAGCCTCGGGTTGAATTTGTGTCGCGGTTGCACGGACCGGAAAGACCGCCTAACAGAAGGCTGAAACCAACTTTCAGGTGTGCATTCGGCATGGCAGCCCTCAAACTCATTGCGCTCGACGATCAGGATCTGAGCATCGTCTCGGCTCACGTCCAGGACGCCGTGATGAAAGTCTCGGATCTCGAATACCTGCCTTCGGCCAAGCGTTTCATATTGACCATGAACCGCTTCGTCTGGGAGGCGAAATCCGGATTGTTCAGCCCGCACAATGAGCGGCGCCAGGCGGTGTTGCATTTCGACCGCGTGCTCGGCGCCAAGACCAGCGGCATTGCCCGCGATCGGCCGGCCGAGGTGCTGTCGCTGCTGGCAATCAGCTTTATCGAAATCAGCAAGCCGGCCGGCATCGTCGAATTGGTCTTTTCCGGCGGCGGCGCGATCATGCTCGACGTCGAATGCATCGAGGCACGGCTTGCCGACATAGGCGGCGCCTGGGAAGCCACCTCGCGTCCGGTGCACAGGGTCTAGAGCATGATCCCAAAAAGTGGGTGCCGGTTTTTGTTGGACAAAACGGGAATCGTTTGTCCAGAGATCATGCTCCAACAAAGGGCTAGATCATGATGAGATTTCAAGCAATCTCACCATGATCTAGACGCAGCCGATGGCCATTACGCTTATCCAATCCGATGCCGGTTTCGCGCAGCGTTTCGCCGCCTTCCTGACCACCAAGCGGGAGGTATCGGAGGACGTCGACACTGCCGTGCGCGCCATCATTGCGCGGGTTCGTGCCGAGGGCGACGCTGCCCTGGTCGACTACACGCTGAAATTCGACAAGGCCGACCTCAATAGCCTCGGCATTGCCGTGTCGAAGGACGACATCGCGCAGGCCTACAAAGACGCCGATCCGCAGACGGTCGAGGCGCTGAAATTTGCCCGTGACCGCATCCGATCCCATCACGAGCGACAAATGCCCAAGGACGATCGCTATACCGATGCCGCCGGGGTCGAGTTGGGTTCGCGCTGGACGGCGATCGAGGCGGTCGGGCTCTATGTGCCGGGCGGCACGGCAAGCTATCCAAGCTCGGTGCTGATGAACGCCGTGCCGGCCAGGGTGGCGGGCGTCGAGCGCATCGTCATCGTCGTGCCGGCGCCGGGCGGCATCATCAATCCGCTGGTGCTGGTGGCCGCCGATATATCAGGCGCTTCAGAGATTTACCGCGTCGGCGGCGCGCAGGCGATTGCCGCCCTTGCCTATGGCACCGAGACGATCCGGCCGGTCGCCAAGATCGTCGGGCCCGGCAATGCCTATGTCGCCGCCGCCAAGCGCCAGGTCTTCGGCACGGTCGGCATCGACATGATCGCCGGACCGTCTGAAGTGCTGGTGGTGGCCGACGGCAGCAACGATCCCGACTGGATCGCCGCCGATCTTCTGGCGCAGGCCGAGCACGACGTGTCGGCGCAATCGATCCTGATCACCAACGATCCTGCGTTCGGAAAAGCAGTCGAACAGGCGGTCGAGCGCCAATTGCTGAGCCTGCCGCGCGCCGAGACGGCGGCTGCCAGCTGGCGCGATTTCGGCGCGGTGATCCTGGTGGAGACCATCGAGGCCGCGCTGCCGCTGGTCGACCGCATCGCCGCCGAACATGTGGAACTCGCCATCGACGATGCCGAGGGCTTCCTGGCCAGGATGCGCAATGCGGGCGCTGTGTTTCTGGGACGCCATACGCCCGAAGTCATCGGCGACTATGTCGGCGGCTCCAACCACGTGCTGCCGACGGCGCGTTCGGCGCGCTTCTCTTCGGGCCTGTCGGTGCTCGATTTCGTCAAGCGCACCTCGATCCTGAAGCTCGGGCCGGAGCAGCTGAGAGCACTTGCGCCGGCGGCGATTGCGCTGGCCAAGGCGGAAGGCCTCGACGCGCATGGCCGCTCCGTCGCCATCCGGCTGAACATGTAGGCGGCGATGGCGGACGGCGATCAAACCCGCGCAAGGCTGATCGATGTCGAGCTCGACGAGTCGATCGGCCGTTCGACGCCCGATGTCGAACATGAGCGCGCGGTGGCGATCTTCGACCTGATCGAAGAAAACAGCTTTCAGCCGGTCAATGATGACGGCGCCGGGCCTTATCGGCTGAAGCTCTCGCTGGCCGAATCCCGGCTGGTGTTTGCGGTCGCCCGCGAGGATGGTGCTGATGTCGTCACCCATATCCTGTCGCTGACGCCGCTCAGGCGCATCGTCAAGGACTACTACCTGATCTGCGAAAGCTATTACGACGCCATCCGCTCTTCGACACCGAGCCATATCGAGGCGATCGACATGGGCCGGCGCGGCCTGCACAATGAAGGCTCGCAGACGTTGATGGACCGGCTGGCCGGCAAGATCGACATCGACTTCGACACGGCGCGGCGGCTGTTCACGCTGGTCTGCGTGCTGCACTGGCGGGGTTAGACCTGACTGGGGCGCCCCGCTCGATCCTGTTCTTGTGCGGCATGAACGCCGTGCGCTCACCGATGGCCGAGCAGCTGGCGCGGCGCATGCTGCCGCCGGCCACTTTCGTCGCCTCTGCCGGCGTGCACAGGGGCGAGCGCGATCCGTTCGTCGACGCGGTGCTGGCCGAAGAGGGCCTGACGCTGGGCGAGCGCCAGCCGCGCTCGATGGACGATCTCGAGGACGATTATTTCGACCTGATCGTCACCCTGGCGCCGGAAGCCCACCACGCCGCGCTCGAACTCACCCGCTCGCTTGCCGTCGACGTCGAATACTGGCCGATGCCGGATCCGACCGATGTCGGCGGCAGGCGCGAGCAGATCATGGCCAGCTATCGCGACGTGAGAGAACGGCTGAAAGCGCGCATCAGCCGACGTTTTCTGCTTCCGGAGGTAAAAAACGCGGCGGATTGATGCATGTCGCTCAAAAGCGGTCCCGGTTTTGAGACAACGACATGCATAAAACGAAACCTTGGAGCGCGTCGCATATGACGCGATCTAAGCGTGTTCACAAGCGCACGATTATCATATAGGTTCCGCCGAAATTCCGGCCTGGGCGCTCCAGGGCGCCGGAACTGCAATCCAAGCAAAGGTATCGAATGCCGAAGGAAGAAGTCCTCGAGTTTCCGGGTGTCGTGACGGAATTGTTGCCCAACGCGATGTTCCGGGTGAAGCTCGAAAACGAACACGAGATCATCGCCCATACGGCTGGCCGCATGCGCAAGAACCGCATCCGTGTGCTGACCGGCGACAAGGTCCTGGTCGAGATGACGCCCTATGACCTGACCAAGGGCCGCATCACCTACCGTTTCAAGTAACAGTCCGGCGCGAACCGCGATGAGCATCCTGCAGAAGCTCGTGCTTGCCTCTGGTTCGCCGCGCCGGATCGAACTGTTGCAACAGGCCGGCATCGAGCCGGACCGCGTGCTGCCAGCCGATGTCGACGAAACGCCGCTGCGCGCCGAACATCCGCGCTCGCTGGCCAAGCGGCTGTCGAAGGAAAAGGCCGAGAAGGCGCTGGCCTCGCTGAAAAGCGAGGAAGACTATGCGCCAAGTTTCGTGCTGGCCGCCGATACGGTGGTCGCGGTCGGACGCCGCATCCTGCCCAAGGCCGAGACGCTGGACGACGCCGCCAATTGCCTTGGACTGCTTTCGGGCCGTTCGCACCGGGTCTATTCCGGCATCTGCCTGATTACGCCGGGCGGCAAGCTGCGCCAAAGGCTGGTTGAATCCAGGGTACGCTTCAAGCGGCTTCCACGCGAGGAGATCGACGCCTATGTCGCCTCCGGCGAATGGCGCGGCAAGGCCGGCGGCTATGCCGTCCAGGGTCTCGCCGGTTCGTTCGTCGTCAAGCTGGTCGGCTCCTACACCAACATTGTCGGCCTGCCGCTCTACGAGACGGTGGCGCTGCTTTCGGGCGAAGGCTTCAAGGTCCACACCAGCTGGCATACCGCGCGGCCATGAGCCTGGACGATAAGGTCACACCACTGCGCCCGAAGCGCCCCTGCCCCGAATGCGGCAAGCCGTCGGCGCGCGAGACCTATCCGTTCTGCTCTAAGCGCTGCAAGGACATCGACCTCAACCGCTGGCTGAAGGGCGCCTATGTCATCACCGCGCGGGATGACGAGGACGAGAGCGACGAGCCGAAGTAGGGTTTGGGCGGTGCCGGCCGCGCAATTCCACTTCGCCGACCTTACGCAATTGCTGCTTTGCCGGCGTCGGTATTGTCTGCGACAATTGCCCCGGAAAATCAGCGCTTAGGCGCTGGACAGGCCGGATTCCCGTGCTATAACCCACGCGCTTTCAAGGGGTGCCCCACGGCGCTTTCCTGAAATCCGGTCAGGCGATGTCTCGTTTGCCGGCGAGGCCCAGATAGCTCAGTTGGTAGAGCAGCGGACTGAAAATCCGCGTGTCGGTGGTTCGAATCCGCCTCTGGGCACCATCCCCCCTTCTCCCGGCACTCCCTTTCACCGAACCTTCTACGCTGCAGCTTCTGCAATCGCTTGGAATTGTTGGTCTTTTGCGGTCGCATTGCGCGGTTAAGCGGGACACGGAGGGCTTCAGGAGCATTTGGTCCAACGAGGCGGGGGGATGGTATTTCCGTTGGTATTCGACATCCTGATGGTATCGAAACAGCCAAGGGAGACCTGACGAATGCCCCTCTCCGACGTGAAATGTCGAAATGCCCGCCCTGCTTCCAAGCTTGTGAAATTATCTGATGGGGGCGGGCTGCAGCTATGGGTACAGCCCACGGGCTCTCGCCTCTGGCGGCTCGCCTACCGCTTTGACGGCAAGCAGAAACTGCTCGCGCTGGGCAGCTATCCCCTTATCTCTCTCGCCGAGGCACGGGAGGCGCGCGATGACGCTAAAAGGCTTCTGCTAGCTGGCGTCGACCCTGGAAAGGAACGCAGCTTGCGGAAGGCCGATTCGGCAAAGGACACCTTTCGCTCAATCGCGGACGAATATGTTGACAAACTAAAGAAGGAGGGACGTGCTGACCGGACGATCAGCAAGGTCAAATGGCTGCTCGACTTTGCGTATCCGATAATTGGCGACAAGTGCATTCGGGAGATCGACCCGGCCACCATCCTTACCGCCCTCCGCCGCGTGGAGGTTCGCGGTCGATACGAGTCGGCCAGGCGACTGCGCTCCACGATCGGCAGCGTGTTTCGATACGCAATCGCGACTGCACGCGCCGAGACAGATCCGACCTTCGCCCTCAGAGGCGCACTCATCAGTCCGACGGTAACGTCTCGCGCCGCGATTACCGATCCGAAGGCCTTGGGCGGTTTGCTGAGGGCGATCGATGCATTTGACGGACAGCCTACAACCCGGGCCGGTCTGATGCTGATGGCGCTGCTGTTTCCCCGCCCCGGGGAGCTTCGCGTCGCTGAATGGGAAGAGTTCGATTTTGAAAGCTCGGTGTGGACCATCCCTGAAGCACGCATGAAAATGCGACGGCCGCACCGCATACCCCTATCAAAGCAGGCGATCAGCGTCCTGACTTCACTCAGGGAAATTTCTGGTGGTGGATCGCTGCTGTTTCCTAGTGTTCGATCGGCTTCACGTCCGATTTCCGACAATACGCTAAACGCCGCACTGCGTCGTATGGGTTACGGCAAGGAAGAAGCTACCGCGCACGGCTTTCGAGCAACGGCATCAACTTTGCTGAACGAATGCGGCGAGTGGCATCCGGACGCGATAGAGCGGCAGCTGGCCCACATTGAGAACAACGACGTTCGGCGCGCCTATGCCCGGGCAGAGCACTGGGAGGAGCGCATCAACATGATGCAGTGGTGGGCCGATTATCTGGATGAACTTAAGAGCAAAAACCCGCGGGTGAACTCAACCGAGGGACGCCGCAAGCCTGCTGTCCATACGATAACGCGACCATCCACTTTGAACCCAACAGCGGCCGTTCATCAAAGGCCGATACAAATCTCCAACCGCCGGAAATCATACTGACCGTCGAAAAACGCCGAAACTCCTCGCCAAGTCATAGGCCCGGAGGGGGCAACTTTCTTTCCAGGACACTATTAAGGTTACCGGATGATGACGGTTGGTTTGGGGCCGAAAGCGGAAGGTCCGTTTTCGGGATTCCTGGGTCAAATTAACCCCTCAGGCCTCGAGCTTTTCGCCGTCAAAACGGCTGTGGAGGGATTGGCAGGCTATACCGCTGACGAAGCGCACATGTGTGAAGACCCGAGGATAAGTAACGCGCTTGGTCACGCGGGCGCTGCCGACCGGTTGGTCGAAACTGGCGCTCGTACTCGCTATTCACGAAATTGCCGATCACCCTGACGAGGTCCACTAAGCAATGGTGAACGTCATTTCTGAAGTCGCAAGCAACTCG
>NZ_JAMYSB010000025.1:0-85513 GCF_040321695.1 Mesorhizobium sp. M0292 | reverse complement strand
ACGGCGGCCAAATGGCCCAAAACAACACCCCCCCTCCCCCCCCATGGGCCCACACCCCCCCCCCCCACCCCACCGCGCTCTAGCTCCGCCCCACACCTCTCCCCCGATCAACGGGGGAGAGGAAGGGCTCCCTTCCGCAACCGCTGCGGAGGATGGGCAGGCAGGTGAGGGGCAGCGCAAACGTCCGCAGGAGATTCAAACCCTGAAGCGCTGCCTTAGACCGATATGCGAGATTGATCCGAGCTGGCGCGCCAGCGCCACTTATGTCCAACACGGTACGAATCCGGCCGATGCAAAATCGTTACCTGCCCTATTTATTGACCTTGCCCAGCCTGTTTCTGGCCGCGGTCGTCATCTTCTGGCCGGTCTGGGACCTGATCCAGATATCGACGCATGATGTCAGCCGTTTTGGGCAGCTGCGCGACTTCAACGATTTCGCCAATTATTCCGCCTTCCTCGCCGATCCCGATTTCCTGGCGGCACTCTGGCGCACCGGCCTGTGGACCGTGCTGGTGGTCGGCGGCGCGCTGCTGTTGTCCGTCCCCGTGGCGATGATCCTCAACACCGATTTCTACGGCCGCGGCATTGCCCGCGTCATCATCATGCTGCCCTGGGCGGTGTCGCTGACGATGACGGCGGTGGTCTGGCGCTGGGCGCTCAACGGTGAAAGCGGCATGCTGAACTCGGCGCTGATCGGGCTCGGCCTGATCCATGAAAACATCCAGTGGCTGGCGCGCGCCGAGACGGCATTCCCGATGCAGGTGCTGATCGGCATATTGGTGACGGTACCGTTCACCACGACCATCTTCCTCGGCGGCCTGTCGTCGATCCCCGACGACCTCTACGAGGCGGCGGCCCTGGAGGGGGCGACGCCGCTGCAGCAGTTCCGCGAGATCACCTTTCCGCTGCTGAAGCCGTTCATCAACATCGCCATCGTGCTCAACACCATCTACGTCTTCAATTCCTTCCCGATCATCTGGGTGATGACGCAGGGCGGGCCGGCCAACTCGACCGACATATTGGTCACCCATCTCTACAAGCTGGCCTTCCGCATCGGCAAACTGGGTGAAGCATCGGCGGTGTCGCTGCTGATGTTCGCCATCCTTTTGATCTTCACCATGATCTATGTGCGGCTTGCCATGCGGGAGCAGCGCACATGACGCCCAAGCTGAAGCGTACGATCATCGCCTGGCTGCTGCTTTCGCCGCTGCTCGTGGTGACGATCTTCCCCTTCGCGGTAATGTTTTTGACCGCGGTCAAGCCGCGGCAGGAGGTGCTGTCGCCGACCTGGTGGCCAAGCGAATTCCACTGGTCGAATTTTGCCGACATGTGGGTGGCGACCGGCTTTGGCCAGGCGCTGGCCAATTCGCTCTATGTCTCTGTTATCGCCACCGTCGGCGCCATCCTGATCTCGGTGCCGGCCGCCTATGCCATGTCGCGGTTTCGCTTTGCCGGCTATGGCGCCTTCCGCCAGTTCCTGCTGATCTCGCAGATGATCTCGCCGATCGTGCTGGTGCTCGGCCTGTTCCGGCTGATGGCGGCCTGGGGTCTGATCGAATCCACGACCGCGCTCGGCGTCATCTACATGGCTTTCAACGTCGCCTTCACCGTGTGGATGCTGCAAAGCTATTTCGACACCATCCCGCGCGATCTCGAGGAAGCAGCGTGGATGGAAGGCGCCGGCCGATGGCTGACCTTGCGAAAAGTGTTTCTGCCGCTTTGCCTGCCGGCAATAGCGGTGACCGCCATCTTCACCTTCATCAACGCATGGAATGAGTTCGTCGTTGCGCTCACAATGCTGCGCAGCCAGGAAAGTTACACGCTGCCTATCCAGGTGTTCTCGCTGGTCGCCGGCCGCTACACGATCGAATGGCACCATGTAATGGCGGCGACGCTGCTGGCGACGCTGCCGGTGGCAATCCTGTTCATCTGGCTGCAGCGCTATCTCGTCCGCGGGCTGGCGCTCGGGGCGGTCAAATAACGGCGCCATTCACAACGGAGCTTTCATGCGCATCTTCACCGCCTCGCTGGCGACCGAAACCAACACCTTCTCGCCGGTGCCGACCGACCGGGCGTCGTTCGAGATGGCGTTCTATGCCGGGCCGGGCAAGCATCCGGACACGCCGACCTTGTGCTCCTCGCCGATGGTCGCGCTGCGCCGGCGTGCGGCTGCCGAAGGGCTGACCGTCGTCGAAGGCACCGCCACCTGGGCGGAGCCGGGCGGGCTGGTGCAGCGGCAGACCTATGAGTCGTTGCGCGACGAGATTCTCGGCCAGTTGAAGGCAGCCTTGCCGGTCGACGCCGTCATCCTCGGCCTGCACGGCGCCATGGTGGCGCAAGGCTATGACGATTGCGAAGGCGATCTGCTGGAACGGGTTCGCGCAATCGTCGGGCCCGACGTGGTGATCGCGGTCGAGCTCGACCCGCACAGTCATCTGACCCCAAAGCGCGTCGCGGCATGCAATGTCATGGCCTATTTCCTCGAATTCCCGCACACCGACTTCTATGAGCGCGGCGAACATGTCGTCGAGCTTGGATTGGCGGCGGCGCGCGACGAGATCAAGCCGGTGATCTCGACGTTCGACTGCCGCATGATCCAGGTGCTGCCGACCAGCCGCGAGCCGATGCGCTCCTTCGTCGACCGCATCAAGGCGCTGCACGGCAAGGACGGCGTGCTGTCGGTCTCGGTCATCCATGGCTTCATGGCCGCGGACGTGCCGGAAATGGGCACGCGCATCCTGGTCGTCACCGACAATGACAAGGCCAAGGGCGATGCGCTGGCGGAGAGGCTAGGGCACGAGCTTTACGCCATCCGCGAAAGGACGGCGATGACGATGCTGAACACCGAGGACGGCATCGCGCGGGCACTGGCCGTGCGCAAGGAAAATCCCGGCAAGCCGGTTGTGATTGCCGACATCTGGGACAATCCCGGCGGTGGCGTCGCCGGCGACGGTACGGTCGTGCTGCGCGCCATGCTGGAACAGGGCGTGGACAATTTTGGCGTGGCGACGATCTGGGACCCGATCGCTGTCACCTTTTGCCAGGCGGCAGGCGAAGGCGCCGTCATCGACCTGCGCTTCGGCGGCAAGGCCGGGCCGCTGGCCGGCGAACCGATCGATGCGCGCGTCAAGGTGTTGAAAGCCGTCCCCGAGGGCTGGCAGAGCTTCGGGCCGAGCCGGGTGACGCTCGGACCGACGGCGCTGGTGCGGCTCGAAGGCACCGAAATCGACATCATCCTCAACACCAACCGCACGCAGACCTTCGAGCCGGATGTCTTCTCCAACATCGGTGTCGATCCGTTGTCGAAGGACATATTGCTGATCAAGTCAACCAACCATTTCTACGCCGGCTTTGAACCGATCGCGGCGGAGATCATCTATGTCTCGGCGCCGAGCTCGTATCCGAGCAATCCGGCGGTGACGGATTACAGGAAGCTGACGCGGCCGGTGTGGCCACGGGTGGCGGATCCTTGGCGCTGGTGATCTCCCCCTCGAGGGGGGAGATAAGGCGGCGCTATAGCAATCCCCGCTTCACCATCATCGCTTCCGGCGAAGGCATCTTGCCGCGGAACGCCGTGTACAGCTCCTCCGGATCCTTCGACCCGCCAGCGGCATAGATATTCTTCCGAAGCCGTTCCGCCAGCGCCGGGTTGAAGGGATCGCCGGTCTCCTCGAAGGCGGCGAAGGCGTCGGCGTCGAGCACTTCCGACCACATGTAGGAATAGTAGCCGGCTGAATAACCGTCGCCGGAGAAGATATGGCCGAAATGCGGGGTGCGATGACGCATGGCGATGGTGTCGGGCATATCAAGCTTTTCCAGCGTTTCGGCTTCGAAACGCAGCGGTTCCGCCGGCGCATCCGGCCGCGCGTGATACGCCATGTCGATCAGCGCCGACGCTGTGAACTCGACCGTGGCGAAACCGGCGCCGAACGTGCGGGCGGCCAGCATCTTGTCGAGCAGCGACTTCGGCATCGGCTTGCCGGTCTTGACATGCAGCGCATGCTTTTCCAGCACTGCGGGCACCGTCAGCCAGTGCTCGTAGAGCTGCGAAGGCAGTTCGACGAAATCGCGGGAAACCGACGTGCCCGCCACCGACGGCCAGGTGACGTCGGTCAGCATGCCGTGCAAAGCATGGCCGAACTCGTGGAACAGGGTCTTGGCCTCATCGACCGACAGCAGCGCCGCTTCCCCCGCCGGCGGCTTGGCGAAGTTCATGATGTTGTAGATCACCGGCTTGGAGCCATCCCCAAGCTTGTAGCCAGACTTCAGCGCGCTCATCCACGCGCCGGAACGCTTCGAGGATCGGGCGAAATAGTCGGCGAGGAACAGGCCGCGCTCGCTGCCATCGGCGTTCTTCACCACGAAGACGCGCGCGTCGGGATGCCAGGCGGCGATGCCCTTCTTCTCCTCGAAAGTGATGCCGAACAGTTTTGTGGCGACGTCGAAGCAGGCGTCGATGACCCGGTCGAGTTGCAGATAGGGTTTCAGTTCCGCCTCGTCGAAGGCGAATTTTTCGGCGCGCAATTTCTCCTGGTAGAAGCGCCAGTCCCAGGCTGCGAAGGTCTCGTTGCTGCCTGCCTTGGTCGCCAGCCGCTCCAGCTCCTTCTGGTCGGCGGCGGCCTTCTCCAGCGCTTTCTCCCAGACCGGGTCGAGGAGGTCGTGCACCGCCTTCGGCGTCTTGGCCATGGTGTCGTCGAGCTTAAGCGCGGCGAACGAGGCATAGCCGAGCAGCCTGGCCTTTTCGGCGCGCAGTTTCAGCATGTCGCGCACCACTGCCGTGTTGTCGCTGGCGCCGCCGTTCTGGCCGCGCATGGTGAAAGCGCGGAAGGCGCTCTCGCGCAGGTCGCGGCGTTCGGAGAAGGTCGTGAACGGCTCATAGATAGAGCGCGACAAGGTGACTGCGTAGCGGCCTTTCTGGCCGCGCGTCTCGGCGGCTTCGGCCATCGAACTCTTCACGAAGTCCGGCAGGCCCGCAAGATCAGCCTCGTCGAGGAAAAGCGCCCAGTCGCGCTCGTCGGCCAGCACGTTCTGGCCGAAGGTCGTGCCGAGCGAGGACAATTCCTCGCTGATGTTGGCCAGCCGCTTCTTACCGTCGGCGTCGAGCTTGGCGCCCGAGCGCACAAAGCCTTTCCAGGTCTTCTCCAGCACCCGCAGCGTCTCGGCGTCGAGTTTTAGCGTCTCCCGGCGCTGGTAGAGGTCGTCGATGCGGGCAAACAGTTTCTCGTTCATCGAGATCGCCGAGAAATGCCGCGACATCTTCGGCGAGATCTCACGCTCCAGCGCCTGGATCGCATCGTTGGTGTGGGCGCCGGCCCGGCACCAGAAGATCGACGAGACATGGTCGAGCGGCTCACCGGCGAGCTCGAGGGCTGCCAGCGTATTCTGGATGGTCGGCGCATCCTTGTTGCCGGCGATAGCATCGATTTCGGCCTCATGTGCCTTCAGCGCCGCGTCGAACACCGAGGAGAAATCGTCGCCGATGCTGGCAAAATCCGGCAGGCCGAGCGGCCCTTGCCATTTGGTCAGCGGATGGGCGGCGAGATCGACGGTTTTCGTGGACGGCATGGGGGATCTTTCGATGATTGGCGGAGCTTGCTGACCGATGTAGGGCGATGACTGGCGCGGCGCAACAGCGCGGCCGTTGAAGCCCGCGTCAGAAGCCGTCGCAATTTTCCGCGATCGCCGCTTGCGAACTGGCGGTGATGCGGTTGCCGGTGACGGCGAACGTTTCCTGCATCAGCATGTCATTGTTGGGGAAATCATAGCAGGCGATGACAGTGGTGACGCCGGCCTCGCTCTTTTCGACGCGATGCCGGATTGCGGCGCCGGCGACCGCGCCCTTCCATTCGTCGATCGACGCGATGAACTCCTGCTTCGACTGCACGACGCCGAGATCGTCGAGCTTGATGCGGACATCGTCGGCGAGCAGGTCCGACAATTCGGTGCGATCGGCGACCAGCAGCGCCGAATACCAGCGGTCGATAATGGCGCCGTCATCGGAGCGGGCAGGGACGAGCGAAATCAGCAGCGCCGCTACGGCGAAAGCGATCGCACGCCAAACCCGCATTCTTGCCTCCTCTTATTTGACCATGCCCTTATCCGAAAACCGGTCCCACTTTTCGGGATCATGGGTCTACGTCAAATCCGGCCGCTCGAAGTCGCCAGTGTCCTTGTTCATTACCCAGAGCTCGCCTGTCGAGATGTCGAACCAGGCGCCATGCAGCGACAGCCGCCCCTTGCCTTCGAGGATGGAGACGCAAGGGAAGGTCCTGAGATTGGCGATTGAATAGCGGATGGAAATCCGCTCCAGCGCCGTCTGCCGTTCGGTTGTCGTCATGAACGTGCTGGACGAAACGGTTTCGGCCGCCGGCGCGATCAGGCTCATCCATTTGCCGATGAAGTCGCCGGGCGACAGCGGCGCCGAATTGGTGTCGAGCGCGGCACGGATGCCGCCGCAGCGGCCATGGCCCATCACCACGATGTTTTTCACCTTCAGGCTCTGCACGGCGAATTCGAGCGCGGCCGAGGTCGAGTGGAACTCGCCGTCCGGCGCATAGGGCGGCACCAGATTGCCGACATTGCGCAGGACGAACAGTTCGCCCGGACCGGCGTCGAAGATCGCCTCGGGGGCAGAGCGGGAATCGCAGCAGGCAACGATCATGGTTTCGGGCGCCTGCCCTTCGCGGGCGAGCTCGCGATAGCGTCCGCTCTCGGTGAGATAGCGGCCATTCATGAAGTTGCGGTAGCCGGTCCAAAGATGTTCGGGGAGATGGGGCATGGGCTAGGGATGAAGCCTTTCGGGGTTAGCGACGGCAGCTCATTTCAAGTTAGAAAGGCTCTAACGGCAAATGCCCGTCGCGGGCAATGCCGAATTGCGGATGGCTTCGTCGCAAATCGCCATGCCGCACGCATGGCTCGCCGCTTGCCTCACGCCCAGATCGCCAGGGGAATGCCCAAACGGTCGGCAAGCGGCGGGTCGGGAAACGGCTTTGCCTCCCCGCCGGCAATGCGTCCGGCAATCAGCATCATCGCTGCGGCGTCGAGGAAATCGTCGGCGGCAGCACCGCGTTGCGGCGGCTGGTCAAGGAAAGCTCTGGTATAGCCGTGCCGGCAGAGCAGTGCCTTGCGCTCTTCCATCCCGGCAGGATTGACGGCGCCCTTGATCTTCTTCGGCAGCGTCATCGGTTTTTCGCCGTTCAGCCGGCAGAAGGCCACTTCGGGGTGCGATTCGAAGACGCGGCGGCGCAGTTGCGGACGTGCGATCAGCAGCGCGTCGATCTCGCGGATCTTGGCAAAGATGCCGAAGGCCTGGATCGAGACGCCGCGTGGCGGATCGGAGGTCGCCTTGGCCACCCCGCTGGCGCGCCGATGCGCCTCATACCAGGCCTCGACCGTGGTGAAGTCGCTGATGTCGGCGTAGAGGGCCGCGCGGGACGGGATAGAGAAGACGCTGGATTGCCGTGCTCCGAGCATTGGCCGTACCAAGGTCTCCGGCCCGCGCCCGCCTCTTTGCGAGACGTCCGGCAGGCCGATCGGCATGTCGACGGCCACTGTCGCATCGGCGGGCAAGGCGTCGAGCAGGGCCGCAAAGCTGGGAAAGACGCGGACTGACGGCGCGGCATCCAGATCGCGGCGGACGGCGATCCAGCCGGCCTTGCAGCCGTCTACGCCGACGACCACGGTCGAGGTCACGCCCGGCGGTCCCGCCCCGGATGCGTGAGGTGGCGCAGCTGCACCATCGCCATCGGATGCGACAGGCTCTGGGCATCGGTTTCAAGCTGCAACTCGTCGCCGCCACGCTTGGCGGTTCGCGCCAGGATTTCGTAGACGGCGGCGGTGGTCGATTGCAGCGCCTTGATCGGCGGCTGCCCCGA
The DNA here is from genome assembly GCF_040321695.1 of Mesorhizobium sp. M0292. NCBI lineage: Bacteria > Pseudomonadati > Pseudomonadota > Alphaproteobacteria > Hyphomicrobiales > Phyllobacteriaceae > Mesorhizobium > Mesorhizobium sp. M0292. The sequence continues at coordinate 77,639 of NZ_JAMYSB010000025.1, read as the reverse complement.
CAGGATGCGGGCGAGGTAGACGGCCGCAGTCAGGTCGCCGAGGCCATTCGGCGGCTTGTCGATGAGGCGGTGTTCGGCCAGCAGCGCCTGGGTGCCGTCAAGCAGCAGATTGCCGGTGCCGCCGGTCATCATCGACTGTGCCGACGTCACCAGCATTGTTGACGGTCCGGCATGGAGGGCGGCCGAGATCACCGATTTCAGATCGGGCAAAGGCGCGCCGGCCATCCACTCCAGCTCATAGCGGTTGGGGGTGGCGATGTCGGCGATCGGCATCAGCCGGTCGCGCATCGCGGCGGCCGTCGGCTCGGGCACATAGAGCCCGCCGGAATCGCCCATCACCGGATCGCATATATAGATCGCGTCCGGCGTCTTGGCCTTGACCGCCGCAACCAGCGAGGCGACGGCCTCGGCCTGGCCGGCCTCGCCGAGATAGCCCGACAGCACCGCGCCCACCTCGCCCAGCCAGGGCGCGCGCTCGAGATCGGCCATCAGCGGCTTGAACTGGTCGAGCGGCGGCACGATGCGCGTGGCGCGGCCATGGCCCGGATGCCAGGGCAGGATGACCGTCGGTACCGCCCACACCGGAAAGCCCAGCGTCTCCAGCGCAAACACGGCGGCGCGGTTACCGACCGAGCCGCGGGCGACATGGCTGGAAATGACGATGACCGCGCGCGGCGCGTCGGCTTTTTCGCTGTTCATGGAAAATCCTAGATACGGATCATTTTTCGTTGAATCGTCATCCTGATCTATCTCTTTGGTTGGAGCATGATCTCCGGACAAAACGGCTCCCGTTTGTCCGAGAAAACCGGTTCCTACTTAGGATCATGGTCTAGATGCCCCGGGAGACGTAGTACACAAGGCAGATCAAAAGGCCGAGGGCGACGATGAGCCCAAGTGTGCGGCCGATGCGGGTGCCCCAGACCTCGATCGGATCGGATCGGTCGGCCTCGGCTGCGGTAACATGATCGCGCGCGCCTTTCGCTGCCCGTGACACCAGCGATGCGCCGCCAAGGCCGCCCTCGTTCGCCACGCGCTCGATAATGCGGCGCGATTCGCTGTCATCGTCGCGGCGTTCCGCCATGATCCTGTCCTGTTTGCCGGCAACCATACCGTGTTCGCGCGATCAATCACAGGGCCTCGCCGGCGCATGAATGCGCGCCAGGAATGCGCGCCAGCGGCAGACATTTTCTTGAGCGCGGATTGTGCTAATGCTTCGCATGCAACTTCTGTCGAGGGACCTCACCATGTTTGCCCAGCGCCTTGCCTTCCCTTTCCGCAGTCTGCCGGCCGTGCTGATGATGGCCGTCGTGCTGCCTCTGCTCGCCGGCTGCGGCTTCAACACCATCCCGACGGCGGAGGAAAACGCCAAGGCGGCATGGAGCGAGGTGCTGAACCAGTATCAGCGTCGGTCCGACCTCATTCCCAATTTGGTCGAGACGGTGAAGGGCTATGCCTCGCATGAAAAGGACACGCTCGATGCGGTGGTCGAGGCGCGCGCCAAGGCAACGCAGATCACGGTGACGCCGGAAACGCTGAAGGACCCCGAAGCGCTCAAGAAGTTCCAGGATGCGCAATCAGGGCTGACCAGCGCGCTGTCGCGGCTGATCGCGGTGTCGGAGGCCTATCCCGACCTCAAGGCCAACCAGAATTTCCTGGCGCTGCAGGCGCAACTCGAAGGCACCGAGAACCGTATCGCCGTGGCGCGGCGCGACTACATCCTGGCGGTCAAGGATTACAATCTGACGCTGAGGACCTTTCCGTCCGTGCTATGGGCAACCTTCTGGTTCCGCAGCAACGAGCCCTTCGCCAACTTCACCGTCGAAGAAGACAAGATGCAGCCGCCGAAGGTCGATTTCGGCACGAAGCAGGGCGGGTGATGACGTCTGGGTGAGCTTGGCCTTTGCCAGCCTTGCGTTCCTTCACACCCCCCTCTGTCCTGCCGGACATCTCCCCCTCAAGGGGGGAGATCAGCTGTCTTCTGTCCTTTCGCCAATTATCAGCGTTGCCGGCTGAGCGTCGGCAGCGAGATTGCCAATCTCCCCCCTCGAGGGGGAGATGTCCGGCAGGACAGAGGGGGGCGCGAAGGAACGCCAACCTTGGTGTTCTTCTCGCCTTTCTGGCCGTCTTCCTGCCCCTCACCGCCTTCGCCGCCGATCTCCCCGCGCTGACCGGCCGCGTCGTCGACAATGCCGGGATCATCGATGCAGGCACCAAAGCCGCGCTCACCCAGAAACTCGCCGACTTCGAGACCAGAGGCTCCGACCAGATCGTCGTCGCAACCATCCCCAGCCTCGACGGCGAGGAGATTGAGCCTTACGCCAACCGGCTGTTCCGCTTCTGGAAGCTCGGCCAGGCCAAGGAAAACAACGGCGTGCTGCTGCTGGTGGCGCCGAACGACCGCAAGATGCGCATCGAGGTCGGCTATGGGCTGGAAGGCACGCTGACCGATTTGCACACCAAGCTGATCATCGAAAACGACATGGTGCCGGCGTTCCGCGCCGGCGATTTCTCCGGGGGCATTTCCAAGGCCGTCGACGACATGGTGATGGTGCTGGAAGGCAATCCGGAGGAATTGGAGGCGCGCGGCGAGCGCAACCAGAAGCCGCCCATCAATACCGACAATCTGTTCTTCGGCGTCTTCATCAGCATCTGGGCAATCATCTTCTTCGGCAGCATGGCCGCCTCCATCCTGCCGCCGATCTTCGGCCAAAAACTCGGTCCCGGCCGCTATCGCTGGCTCGGCATGACATTCGAGCCGGGCCGGCGGTCGTCCAGCGGCGGCTGGTCTTCGGGCGGGGGCGGCTGGTCGTCGGGTTCAAGCGGTGGTGGCGGCTTTTCCGGCGGCGGCGGTTCGTCCGGCGGCGGCGGCTCCTCGGGAAGCTGGTGACGAGATGACAACACGCATCGCCAATCCCTGGCATGGCCGCTTCGCCACGATGACCGGCGCTGCCTTGCTGGTCTTGCTCGTCAGCTTCGCGGCGCTGGCGGCGGAACTGCCCGCCCTCACCGGTCGTGTCGTCGACAATGCAGGCATCATCGACGCTGCGACCGAGGCGGCGCTGACGCAGAAGCTGGCCGATTTCGAGACCAAAGGCTCCGACCAGATCGTCGTCGCGACGGTTCCCAGCCTCGACGGCGAGGAGATCGAGCCTTACGCCACCCGGCTGTTCAACGCCTGGAAGCTCGGCCAGAAGGCCAAGAACAATGGCGTGCTTCTGCTGGTGGCCGTGAACGACCGCAAGATGCGCATCGAGGTCGGCTACGGGCTGGAAGCCACGCTCACCAACCAGCACGCCACACGGATCATTGAAGGCATGGTGCCGGCCTTCCGCGCCGGGGATTTCTCCGGCGGTATTTCCAAAGCGGTCGACGACATGATCATGGTGATTGAGGACAGTCATGGTGGTTGAGGGGAACTGGTGACGGCATGACAGTACGCGTCTTCAATCCGCCAAGACCTGGCCGCGCAGCCGCGACGATCGGCATCGCCCTGTTGACGATGCTCACCATGCTGTTTGTAGCCTTGGCGGCAGACCTGCCGGCACTCACCGGGCGGGTGGTCGACAATGCCGGTATTATCGACGCCGCGACCAAGGCGGCACTGACGCAGAAACTCGCGGATTTCGAGACCAAAGGCTCCGACCAGATCGTCGTCGCCACGATCAACAGCCTCGACGGCGAGGAGATCGAACCCTACGCCAACCGGCTGTTCCGCTTTTGGAAACTCGGCCAGGCCGGCGAAAACAACGGCGTGCTTCTGCTGGTGGCCAAGAACGACCACAAGATGCGCATCGAGGTCGGCTACGGGCTGGAAGGCACGCTGACCGACCTGCACACCAAACTGATCATCGAAAACGACATGGTGCCGGCGTTCCGCGCCGGTGATTTCTCCGGCGGCATTTCCAAGGCCGTCGACGACATGGTCATGGTGCTGGAAGGCAACCCGGAAGAGCTGGAGGCGCGCGGCAAGCGCAACCCGGCCGACCGCAGCACGCCCATCGATCCTATAGTCGCGGTCTTCTTGATCCTGTGGGCGGCGATGTTCTTCGGCGGCCTGGCGATGGCCTTCCTGCCGCCGATCTTCGGCACCAAGCTGTCGCCGGGCGTGTATAAATGGCTGGGCATGACCTTTCGCTACGGCCAGGGGCCGAGCGGATCGTCCTCGGGCTCCAGCAGCTGGACAACAAGTTCGTCGTCGGGCAGCGGATGGTCATCGGGAAGTTCGGGCAGCAGCTGGTCTTCGGGCTCAAGCAGCGGCGGCGGGTTTTCAGGCGGCGGCGGTTCGTCCGGCGGTGGCGGGTCTTCAGGGAGCTGGTGAGAGAAGATGGCAACACGACCGATCAGCCCACAGGACCATGAGCGCATCGCCACCGCGATCCGCGCGGCCGAGGCCAAAACCGACGGCGAGATCTACTGCGTCGTTGCGCATGCCAGCGACGGCTATTTCTTTCCCGCCGCCTTCATGGCGACATCAGGCATGCTGATTGCCAGCCTCGCCGTCGCCTATGGGCTGGAAGCCTGGTGGCTGTCGATCCGGCTGCCGCATTTCGTCATTGTCCAACTGCTGGCACTGGCCTCGGTGTTGGTGCTTTTGTGGGCGCTGCCGGGCTTGCGCATCCATCTGGTGCCGCGCCGGCAGCGTTATCAGGCGGCACATGACAATGCGCTCAGGCAGTTCCTCGCCCGCAATGTCCACCGCACCACGGCGCGCACCGGCGTGTTGGTCTTCGTGTCGATCGCCGAGCGTTATGCCGAAGTGGTCGCCGATTCGGGCATCGACAGCAAGGTCGGCCAGCATGTCTGGGACGGCGTGGTGCGCGATCTCCTGCAGCATGCCGGTCACGACCGGCTCGCCGACGGCTTCGTCAAGGCGATCGGGCAGGTCGGCGCGGTGCTGGCCGAGCATTTCCCGGTGACGTCGGGCGACGCCAATGAGCTGGACGATCATCTCGTCGAGATCTGAAGAGCCTGCACGCGCTACCCGGACGGACGCCTGACCGCGCCGGCTGGGCGCGTTTTCCAGGCAGGCTTTGCCCATTGTCAGCAGTGTCGCGATCGGCTGTGAGAAAGCGGTCGGCGGGCTGACCTCGACTCTTGCAAATGGCCGATGCGAGTTTATGGTTAACAAATCATGAATACGCTGAGCATCGACATCAGGAAAGCCGAACCGCGCGACGCCGGCGCCATTGCCGACGTGCACCAGCTGGCCTGGGAGGGCGCCTATTCCGGCATCATCCCGCATCGCTCGCTGACCTCGATGATCAACCGCCGCGGCGCCGACTGGTGGGCCAACGCCATCCGCCGCGCTGCCACCGTTCTGGTGGTCGAGATCGGCGGCACCATCGCCGGCTATGCCACGATCGGCAAGAACCGCGCCCGCGAGCTGAAGCAACAGGGCGAAATCTACGAACTTTATTTGCGTCCGGAATATCAAGGCATCGGGCTCGGCAGCCGGCTGTTCAAGGCGGCGCGGGCGCGGCTTGCCGACCACGGGCTGAAGGGAATGGTGGTGTGGGCGCTGGAAGACAACCAGAACGCACTTTCCTTCTATGCCGGCGCGGGTGGCCGTGACGTCGCCGAAGGCGTCGAGATTTTCGAGCAGAGGGCGCTCAAGAAGGTCGCCTTCGTCTGGGAATGACCGGCCTCGGTTACAAGTCATCATAAACTGTGCGCTTCCGTTAGCGCTTCGCACCAATCGCCGCATTGCACCATGCCGCGCCGCCCGCTATCGATCTTGGAGATCGAGAGAGGGATTTAAGCATGCGTATCGAAGCCATTGCCATCGGAAAGAACCCGCCCGAGGACATCAACGTCATCATCGAGGTGCCGATCGGCGGCGAGCCGATCAAGTACGAGATGGACAAGGAGGCCGGCACGCTGTTCGTCGACCGTTTCCTGCATACGTCGATGCGCTACCCCGGCAATTACGGTTTCGTGCCGCACACGTTGTCGGGCGACGGCGACCCGATCGACGTGCTGGTCTGCAACACGCGCGCCCTGGTGCCGGGCTGCGTCATCAATGTGCGGCCGATCGGCGTGCTGGTGATGGAAGACAATGCCGGCCAGGACGAGAAGGTCATTGCCGTGCCGTCGCCGAAGCTGACGCTGCGCTACGAAAACGTCACCGAATACACGCAGCTGCCCGAGATCACCCGCGACCAGGTCCAGCACTTCTTCGAGCACTACAAGGATCTCGAGCCCGGCAAATGGGTCAAGATCGAAGGCTGGCACGATTCCAAATACGCCAAGAAGATGATCGTCGACGCGATCGCACGGGCGAAGGCGGCAAAGTAGCGCCGAGAGAGGCCTGCGTCTCGTTCAAGTAAGCGGCAAACGCCAGCGCGAGGCACCCCCCTCTGGCCTGCCGGCCATCTCCCCCTCAAGGGGGGAGATCGGATGTCGCAACGGCTTTCGTCAATTTTCAGCGCCGAAAGAAAAGCGCCGCCAGCGAAGCTGCCAATCTCCCCCCTTGAGGGGGAGATGCCCGGCATGGCAGAGGGGGGTGCCTTGCACCCACGTGGCTAGTTATCCACCCGACCAAACGCCGGCACGTTGCCGATGACGGTGTGCTTGTCCTTGCCACAGGCGAAACTCTTCGCCTTTTCGTCCGCCAGCTTGCGCGCCTGGTCGTTGGCCTGAGGGTTGCCGGTGGCGAGCACGAGGCCGATGGTGCAGCCGTCGCGGGCTTCCATCTGGGCGACCTTGGCGACGAGCAGCACTTCGGTCGGCTTGTTCTCATCCTCGGGATTGCTGATCGAGCGGCGGTGGATCACCGCGAAGGGAACGGCAACGTCGCCCTTGGTCTCGATGCGCCATTCGACCTTGGCGCCGGACGAGTTGAAGCCAGAAAAGCTCTCCCAGACCGAGGTCATCTCGCCGCCGGGCGGAAACCCGTAGAACAGCGATTCACGCGCATCGTCGTAGGCGATCAGCACGGGATAGCCGCGATAGCCGGAGCAGGCGAGTTCGGCCCAGTCGCCGTCACCTTCCTCGGCCTGCGCATAGGTGACGCAATCCTTTTGCGAGTCGAGGTCGGTGTAGACGCTGGATATTCCGTCGGCATGGGCGGTTTGGGATAGGGCGGCGAGGGCGAATGGAACAAGCAGCAGGGTTCGCATGCGGACGTCTCCCGTGAAGTTCGCCCCAGCCTATCGCCAAATCTGCGGCCGGCCTAGCGTGCCAATCTCAACGTTGGCGCCGCCCAAATCGCCCTGCCGGGCAATTCTCCCCCTGAACGGGAGAAAGTGGCCGGCTGCGCCGCTGGCGACAACCTTGCAACGCTGGCAATTGGCGAAATCGTGATGAGAGCGTTCCTCGCCCCATTTCCGGGAAAGGATGCCGGCAGGTGAGGGGCGGCGCCAACGTTCGAAATGTTATTTCTTCAAGCTCGCCTCGATCAGCAGGTCGGCGTTGCGGGCCACCGCTGCCGCCGGGCCTCCGAGGCCGAAGAGCTGGCCGCTGATATAGGCGCCTTCGATCAACAGCAGCAGGCCGTCGCCGAGCGTGTCAGGGTCTTCAGCGCCCATCGCTGCGGCCATGGCGCGCAGGCGGTGGCGCAGCTCCTGCTTGTTGGCCTCGCTGACGACACGCGCCGGATGGCCATGTTCGGGATATTCCACCGCCGCGTTGGTCATGCCGCAGCCGCGATAGTCCGGCCTTTGCGTGCGCTTGCCGACGCGAGTCAGGAAAGCCCTGAGCTGTGCCCGCGGGTCGCCGGGATGGGCAGCCACGGCTTCGTCGAAACGCTCCCAATACTCACGGTCATATTGCCTGAGATAGGAAGCGGCGAGCTCGTCCTTGGAGGGAAAGCTGCGGTAGAGGCTGGGCTTGGTGACGCCGGCGCGCTTGACGATCTCGTCGACGCCGATCGCCCGGATGCCGCGGCGGTAGAACAGGTCGTACGCCACGTCGAGGATTTTCTTGGCAGCCTTGGGCGGTGCGGCTGCATGACCGTCTTTGATGGTCAGTTCAATATTTTTGTCCGTTGGCATGGTATGACTCGATTGACGTGTTACCGATCGGTACGTATACATGTCCTCACCCTGCAACGTACCGGTCAGTAACATGATAGCTCAATCCCGTCCCTTTGGCCAGCGCTACGCTTTCGTCGTGGTTGGCGTCATCTTCCTCTGCTTGTTGATCGCGGCCGGGCTTCGTTCCGCACCCTCGGTGATGATGCTGCCGTTGGATAAAAGCTTCGGCTGGGGGCGCGATACGGTTTCGATTGCCGCCGCGATCGGCATCTTCCTTTACGGCCTGACCGGGCCGTTTGCCGCCGCATTGATGGAGCGTATCGGCTTGCGCCGCACGCTGCTTGCCTCGCTTGTGATCATGTCGGGCTCGACCGCGCTCAGCCTGCTGATGACCGAGCCATGGCATCTGTTCCTCACCTGGGGCGTGTTTTCAGGTGTCGGCTCCGGCGCGGTCGCCACCGTGCTCGGCGCCACCATCGTCAACCGCTGGTTCAAGACCAATCGCGGCTTGGTGATGGGGCTGATGTCGGCCTCCAGCGCCACCGGCCTCTTGGTGTTCCTGCCGCTGCTGGCATCGCTCGCCCAGTCGGGCGGCTGGCAGCCCGTCGCTACCGCCGTCTCGATCGCCACCGCCTGTCTTCTGCCGCTGGTCTGGCTGTTGGTTCCGGAGCGTCCCGCTTCGATCGGCATGGTGCGCTATGGCGCCGGGGCCGATGACGTGCCGCCGGTTTCGCCGGCATCGCAAGGCAATTTTCTGGCGCATACGCTGAACACGCTGCGCCGCGCTGCCGGCACCCGCGTCTTCTGGTATCTGTTCGCCACCTTCTTCATCTGCGGCTTCACCACCAACGGGCTGGTCGGCACGCATCTGATCTCCTTCTGCGGCGATATGGGCATCCCCGAGGTACAGGCCGCGGGCCTGCTGTCGCTTATGGGCATTTTCGACCTGATCGGGACGACGCTCTCGGGCTGGCTCACCGACCGTTTCGACCCGCGCAAGCTGCTCGGCGTCTACTACGGCATTCGCGGTCTGGCGCTGATCTATCTGCCCTATTCCGGCTTCTCGGCGACCAGCCTGATCATCTTCGCGATGCTCTACGGTCTCGACTGGATCGCCACCGTGCCGCCGACGCTCAGGCTCGCCAACGAGGCCTTCGGTGACCGCAGCGGCCCGATCGTGTTCGGCTGGATCGTAGCCGGCCACCAAGTCGGCGCCGCCACCGCCGCCGCCTTCGGCGGCACCATGCGCGAATTGCAGGGCAATTACGAACTGGCTTTCCTGATCGCCGGCATGACGGCGATCGTGGCTGCGTGTCTGTCGCTGCTGATCAATACGAGCAGGCCGGCTTTCGATCCGGAGCCGCAAGCGGCGTAAGGCGCGGTACTAATCTCCCGCTGGTGACGCTCGATCCGGTGCGGTCGGCGTAAGCCTTTGGGTCGGCGCGAAGGATCGCTACGCCTGGAATGGGCAGCCGTCAGTCCGGGTAGCAAACCGTCGGAATCTTCGGCCAAACCGCGCTGTCGCAACCTGCAACCTGCTGCCTCTGCTTGAAAGAGGCGCTGACCGGGCCAGTGACCATTGGGTCGACGCCATCAGGGGCGTCGGCAAACATCTGCTCGGCCGTCCGGTCGGACGACGAAGCCGGATTGGCTTCCTTCACCGTGGCGGCCGATTGAGCGGCATTGGCCGCCAGCACGGCAGCGAATGCGACCGAAGCGATGAGGGGCCAAAATCGGTTGAGTTTGTCGGTCATGAATTTCGAACTACCCGGGCCCAGAAAGGTTCCCGCCTTGGTTAACAAAACCATCTCACACCGAGATGCTTAAGATTTGATGAGTATTTGGTGGTGCGCCTCCTCTTTCGCAATTGCGAAAAACCCTGTATGAGCCGCGCAACCGAAAGAGGCGGCGCCTTCTGGCCTGCTGCCTGCAACGCTCCCGAGACCACAAAATGAAAATTCGTAATATCGCGATCATCGCGCACGTCGACCATGGAAAAACCACCCTCGTCGACCAATTGCTGCGGCAATCCGGTTCCTTCCGCGACAATCAGCGCGTCGCCGAGCGCGCCATGGATTCCAACGACCTCGAAAAGGAACGCGGCATCACCATCCTGGCCAAGGCGACCTCGGTCGACTGGAAGGACACCCGCATCAACATCGTCGACACGCCCGGCCACGCCGATTTCGGCGGTGAGGTCGAGCGCATCCTGTCGATGGTGGATTCGGCGATCGTGCTGGTCGACGCCGCCGAAGGCCCCATGCCGCAGACCAAGTTCGTCGTCGGCAAGGCGCTCAAGGTCGGCCTGAAGCCGATCGTCGTCATCAACAAGATCGACCGTCCGGACGCCCGCCACGTCGAAGTGGTCAACGAGGTGTTCGACCTGTTTGCAGCGCTTGACGCCACCGACGAGCAGCTCGACTTCCCGATCCTCTACGGTTCTGGCCGCGATGGCTGGGTCTCGGAAAATCCGGAAGGCCCGAAGGACCAGGGCCTGGCGCCGCTGTTCGACCTCGTCATCAAGCATGTGCCGGAGCCGACCGTTCATCCCGGCCCGTTCCGCATGATCGGCACCATCCTGGAAGCCAATCCATTCCTCGGCCGCATCATTACCGGCCGTATCGAGAGCGGCACGCTGAAGTCCAACCAGGCGGTCAAGGTGCTGCACCATGACGGCACCCAGATCGAAACCGGCCGCATCTCCAAGATCCTCGCTTTCCGTGGCCTCGAGCGCCAGCCGATCGAAGAGGCGCAGGCGGGTGACATCGTCGCCATTGCCGGCCTGTCCAAAGGCACCGTCGCCGACACGTTCTGCGACCTGGCGGTGACCGAGGCGTTGCATGCGCAACCGATCGATCCGCCGACCGTGACCATGTCTTTCCTGGTCAATGATTCGCCGCTCGCCGGCACTGAAGGCGACAAGGTGACCAGCCGCGTCATCCGCGACCGCCTGCTGCGAGAAGCCGAAGGCAATGTCGCGCTCAAGATCGAGGAATCGCCCGACAAGGATTCGTTCTTCGTTTCCGGCCGCGGCGAATTGCAGCTGGCCGTGCTGATCGAGACGATGCGCCGCGAAGGCTTTGAAATCGCCGTGTCGCGTCCGCGCGTCGTCATGCAGAAGGGCGAGAACGGTGAATTGCTGGAGCCGGTCGAGGAAGTCGTCATCGACGTCGACGAGGAGCACGCCGGCATCGTCGTGCAGAAGATGTCGGAGCGCAAGGCCGAGATGGTCGAGCTGCGGCCTTCGGGCGGCAACCGTCAGCGCATCGTCTTCCACGCGCCGACGCGCGGACTGATCGGCTACCAGTCGGAACTGTTGACCGACACGCGCGGCACCGCCGTGATGAACCGGCTGTTCCACGCCTACCAGCCCTACAAGGGCGAACTGCCGGGCCGCACCAACGGCGTGCTGATCTCCAACGAACAGGGCGAGGCAGTGGCCTATGCCATGTGGAACCTCGAAGACCGCGGCCCGATGGTCATCGACCCGGGCGTCAAGGTCTATCAGGGCATGATCATCGGCATCCATAGCCGTGACAACGACCTCGAAGTGAACGTGCTGAAGGGCAAGAAGCTGACCAACATCCGCGCCGCCGGCAAGGACGAGGCGGTGAAGCTGACGCCGCCGATCCGCATGACGCTGGAGCGCGCGCTGGCCTGGATCCAGGACGACGAGCTGGTCGAGGTGACGCCGAAGACCATCCGCCTGCGCAAGCTCTATCTCGACCCGAACGAGCGCAAGCGCTTCGAGAAGTCGGCCAAAGTGGTCGGCGCGGCGTAACGGTTTTTGTTTTGGCGAGATGGGGACGACCCAACCCATCGTCTCGCCGAATGGGACAGGCTTCCCACTGGGAGCAGCCTGGCGCCCAGCCAGCCCAGCGGTGTCTCTTCAAAGGACCACAGCGGAAGCTCATAGTGTCATGATATTCTCGTTCCTCTCACTCCTCCGCACGGTATGCTAGCTGTGGGTGGAGGCGAGGAAACGGGTGTGCGAAATGCCGTTCGGGATTTCGTGCGGAGTCTTATGCAAGACGACACGCGGCGAAGGCTCGCAGCCCACAAAAAGCTTGTTGGATTTGGCAACGCGGCACTGCCGGCGATCGAGTATGAGCTGGCAAAGATCGATCTGGGTAAGGTTTCCCATCGCGAAGTTTCAACGGTTGTGGCGGGCCTCGCTACTGCCCTGCACGATATTAACGAAGATGCATCTCGACGATATATTTCGGATTCGCTTGCAGGACCGATAACTCCCCTTATGCGCGCTGCGCTCCGCAGCATCGTTCGCTTTGCGATGGACGACTGGCTGCGGTCTTCAGTTGGCGACATCACTGTTCTGGAGCATGGCAAGCTCGACAGTGGTTTGGAGGCGGCGCGGCACATTGGCCACTGGCTTGCAAATGTACCTGCAGCCGATCTGATTGGCATTTCGCGAATCTATATAATCCCGGAAATCCCCGAACCCGAGTTCGCCGGCACTTACCTCCAGACAGTATCGGTCATCGAGATTGTCTGGCGACGCCCATCCAAACATTGGATTGGCAACGCATTTCGCAGATTCATGATCGAGAAAACGCTCTATCACGAAATAGGCCACCATGCGCTGCAGCATGTCGAAATGGGACAAGACCCCGATCAGGAAAAGCAGGCAGACCGCTACGCATGGAAAATGATGCGCAGGGCACATCCCAATCTATGGATGCTTACTTTTCCTCTGCGGTTCCTTGGCGCGTCTGAACGACGGAAAAATGCCAAGGAGTTGGAAGCCGTATAGGATGCGTTTCGAAAGGTCGGCCAAGGTGGTCGGTGCAGCTTAAGGGCGCGCAATGAGCGACAAACTGGTCACGGCTGCGGTATTCGACAATCGGCCCGAGGCCGCGGTCTGCATATCGATGCTTCAAGCCTACGGGATTTATGCATTTTCGGCGCATCTCGATACGAGCGGGCAAAGCCTGACCCATGTGCAGGTCGCCGACAGCGATCTCGAAGCGGCCAAGGGTTTGATCGCTTCGACCTCTGAAGAGAGCGATTAACCCCTGGCCGCAGCGGCTCATCCTCCGGCCGCCGAGATGATGACTTCGCGATCCGCTTCGCCGGCTAGGTCGATGCGGATGGTCGTCCCCTCGCGAGCCGGCTTGCGCAAAGCCTTGGCTCCCTCCGGAAAGACGGTCAACACCAGCTTCTCCTCCAGTGCCTGAAGCCGCGACCGCGAGATGCCGAGTTCGCCGGCGAGCAGACGGTCGAGCCGCAGCGATGTCGGCATTTCCAGCCCAAGCCTGATTTCAAGCGCGGCTGCGGGTTCGCCTTCGCCGCCGAGCCGGTGTTTGTGAACGGCGAAATCGGGAAACTCCTCGACGCGGCCGACTCGGTTTCGCAAAGCCGCGACATCGAAGGCATGGCGGCGGGCGAGGGCCGGATCGTTGCTTTCGAGCGCTGCCAGCAGCGCGGGTTCGATGTCGCGGCGGTTGCAGCGTTCGAAAATGCCGAAATTCCACGAATTGTCGCAGTCGATGCAGCGATAGATCAGCCAGACATCAATGCGTTTGCCATTGGCGTTGACGCGGAATTTGTCGCTGCAGCGATAGGCTTTCACGGCGCTGCAGCGGTTGCAGTGGACCAGGGGTCGAGGCGCGATTTCGGGCGTGATTGCCCAGTGGATAGCGAGATGTTGGGACAAGCCGGAAGACCTTCCAGTGTGGAAGTTCTTCAGGTCGGCAATGGCGAGATGCCCATGCGGGCACGGCGTGGCGAGAGCTAGCTATGTCGGAAATCAGCTGTCACGGGCGGCAAAGCGCGCGACAACGGTTCAGCAGTGCCAAACCGGTCTCGAACCGCCGCCTGAGGAACACGTGAAATGGAGCAGGCACCGCTTAGTGCGGCGCCCTGCCAAGTGTGATCAGGGGAGTTGGCGAGACCGGCGGTTACTGAGGCAAAATGAAGCTCGAAATGAATGTCGGGACGGTTCTTCTAGCGGCAAGATGCCGAGCGGGCAAGGTTCATAGGGTGTCTCGCCCTGCTCAGGCGAAGGCGATCTGTACCTTCATCGATTTGTTGCGGTCGCCGGCGATCTCGAAAGCCGCAACCGCCTCGTCCATTGGATAGATGCCGGTCAGCAGCGGCTTAACGTCGACGCGACGGTTGTTGATCAGATCGACGGCCAGCGCGAACTCGTCGTGGAAACGGAAGGAGCCGCGCATTTCGATCTCCTTGGCGACGATGAGATTCTGAGGCAGCGACATGTCGCCGCCTAGGCCGAGCTGCACGAGCACCCCGCGCGGCTTCAGCACATCGAGCCCGGCTCGCACCGCGCGCTCATTGCCGGAGCATTCGAACATGACGTCGAAACTGCCCTTCTCGACATTGTAGCCAGCGAGCTTGTCGGCATCTGTGGCGACATTGATGGTGCGGTCGGCGCCGATCTCGTTGGCCTTGGCCAGAACCGCGTCCATGACATCGGTGACGACGATCTCACGCGCGCCGTGGACACGTGCGGCAAGGATGCTGAGCGCACCGATCGGCCCGCAGCCGGTGACCAAGACCCGCTTGCCGAGCAGCGAGCCGGCGCGGTTGACGGCATGCAGCGTTACCGCGAACGGCTCGGCAAAGGCGGCTTCGTTGATGGAGACATAATCGGCGATCTTGTGGCACTGCCAAGCCTCGGCGACGAGGCGCTGGCGGAAGGCCCCCTGTATGTGCGGCATCGGCATGGCGCTGCCGTAGAATCGCATGTCGAGGCATTGGTTCTGCACGCCCTGCAGGCAGTATCGGCACGCATTGCAGGGCCGGCTGGGCGAAATAGCGACGCGGTCGCCGACGGCGAGGCTGGAGACGCCGGCGCCAAGCGCCTTCACCGTGCCGGCGACCTCATGTCCGAGGATCATAGGCTCGCGCAGGCGCACCACGCCGAAGCCGCCATGATTGTAGTAGTGCAGGTCCGAGCCGCAGATGCCGCCGGCCTCGACCGATATTTCGACCTGTCCGGCGCCAGGCGCGCCCGAATCGGTCTCTTCGATGCGCAGGTCTTTTGCGGCGTGGATGACGATTGATTTCACGGCCGCGATCCTTTCTCAAACCGCTGGCACGGGCAAGTCCGATCTCCGAAATGTGTCGCGTTCGTTGGCCCATCAGGCAGAGGGGTGCCAAATTGACGCCGATCGGATATTCTTCGCCATCCAACGCTCGAAGGCTCCGTCATGCACCTCACCTCGCTCCTGATCTTCGCCGCCGCTTTGTTCGTCGCCGCCGGTTCGCCCGGACCGTCGATCGCAGCCCTTGTCGCCCGCGTCATCTCGAAGGGCTTTCGCGACGTGTTCCCGTTCCTGCTTGCCATGTGGATCGGCGAGGGCATCTGGTTGTCGCTGGCGGTGTTCGGGCTGGCGGTCGTGGCGCAGACGTTTCATTTCGCCTTCGTCGTCGTGAAATGGGTGGGCGTCGCCTACCTCGCTTACCTCGCCTGGAAGATGTGGACGGCGCCGGTCGAGGCCAGGGAAGGCGAGATGCCGCGTGAGGATTCGCCGCTCAAGCTCTTCTTTGCCGGCATGGCGGTGACGCTCGGCAACCCCAAGATCATGATGTTTTATCTGGCCCTGCTGCCGACGATCATCGACCTTGCTTCGGTCAGCGTCATCGGCTGGGTCGAACTGACGGCGACGATGGCGGTTGTGCTCATCGCCATCGATCTCGCCTGGGTGATCGCGGCGTCACAGGCGCGCAAGCTGTTGAAAAGCAAGCGCGCCATGAAGATCGCCAACCGCGTCAGCGCCACGACGATGGCCGGCGCCGCCGCGGCCATCGCGGCGCGATCCTGATCGCCTTTCTATGGCACCTCAAAACTAGACTTTGTCCAACAGGTCCATGCTGTCGCCGGTGCCCACTTTCCAGCCGGCGAAGCATCCCAAAACGCCACAGGCGCGCATCGTTCGCCAACATAAAGCCAGCGAACGCCGCCACGTCCCGGGTAGATGGAAAACCCGACGCCGATGTTTGCAGCTTCGGAGCCGCACTCGGTGCACGCCCATCGTTCCGGCTGGGCTTCGTCCCAAAATTCCTCGCTGTCGCAGATAAGATGCTCGGAGCCACAGGCTGTGCATGTTCGTCGCGCTACACCCTCGTCATCGTCGGCATCGAGGAGAAACGAGATGGAACCGCACTTGCAGCGGGCGAGCCTGAAGTCGTGAACCTCATATCCTTCGGAGGCATACCCCTCCAGGTATTCTGCGATGTCCGTGGTTCCCTCCAACCCACCATTTGCCTGAGGTGTCTATGGTCATGAGTTATCTCGTCTATGGCGTGATATCGTTCGTTCGGCCGCATATCGATGGCCGCCGTTACGACTCTCTATTTAGCTGTCGGCGTAACAGTTATGTTCCATATGTCGCCGAACACCTTTGTCCTGTTCTGCCCAATTGCCTCAAGCTTTTCCTCGTACAAAACATGTCTGGTCACGCCGCTATCGATGTCGACCGTGCAGTCAGCTGTGTTTGATTTGTGAACCGCAGCATCGGTACGGACGATCTGCTTCTCCGTTTTACCCGTTTCTGGATTCAGTTTCTCGACCGTGTCGACAAGAACCCCGGAGAGTTTCTCGGCATCCGAGGTCATGTGGAATTTCAACGTTGCCGTCCGCGCAATCTGATCGACGCCAACGAGCAGACTCGAGCGCGAATTGGCGAAGGGGTCACCGGCTTCATTTAGCGTCATGTCGGTCGACGCTGTTTCCCTGCCTATGGGTAAATCGCTGTTCTGGCAGGCCGCTATGATATCAAGTTCCTGTAGGAAGTAAGGAACAGCCGTCTCGGGAGTTAGACCCGCGAAAAACTTACGAATCGTATTTTGAGCTGCTTCGTGATTGGCGTATTTGGGCAGTGCGAACAGCTCCTTCTCGACGACGTCTCGAAAAGCTGGCCAACTCTTCAGGGCAACAGGCGCTCCCCGAATGTCGGTATCGAACTCGATGCGCATTCCGCGAAGCGCCGAGACGGTAGCCCAATTGTAAAGCGGGACTGGCCCGCTGCTAAGTTCTGTAGTGGTCCAGGCAGAGGAATAGCCGCCTTCGCGGCTTTCTATCACTTCATATCGACCGCTGATCCTGCCTCTTTCCGTTGAGGTGACGCCGCGATCGGCAATCGTCTTCGTCCGCTCTATTTCGACAAGCCAGACTTGTCCCGCGGTTGGTTGGTAGGGAAGGGAAATGGATGCGCCGGCGGGGGCGGTTGTCTCACCATGCGTTTCATGGCCTACCAGCAAAACCGATACGATGGCGGCTGCAAAGATAGAAGCTCGAACCACTTAACCCTCACCTCGCCATGGCGTGGTATTCGTCGTTCGGCTGCATGTCGATGGCCGCCGCCACGCGGTTCGACATGTTGAAGAATGCGGCGGTCGAGGCGATGTCCCAGATGTCGCGGTTGGTGAAGCCGGAGTTGCGCAGTGCTTCCCTGTCCGCCTCGACGATCTTTGCCGGCTGTTCCGTCAGCTTGACGGCGAATTCGAGCATCGCCGTCTGTTTCGGTGAAAGATTGGCAGCGCGGAAGTTCATCACCATCATCTCGCCGAGAGCCGGATCGCCGGAGAGCTGGCGCACCGCCGCGCCATGCGCGGTCAGGCAATAATAGCAATGGTTGATCGAGGAGACGACGACCGCGATCATCTCCCGCTCCAGCTTCGACAGGCCGGATTCACTCAGCATCAGATCATTGTAGGTGTCGGTAAAGGCGCGCAGCTTCTTCTCGTCGAAGGCATAGGCAAGAAGCACGTTGGGAACCAGGCCGAGCTTTTCCTCGCATTTGGCGAAATAGGCTTTTGTCGCCTCGCTCAGCTCCGCGATACCGAGGTCAAGTGCGCTGATTTTGCCGGACATGGGTCTCCCTCCTGGTTCACCGCCGCCTGACCGTCGAATTCCTGTAATTCTTATCGAGCCGTCAAACCTTTGTCGCCAAACAGCGGTCATCTGCTACCATAGTCGTAAAAGCATGTGACGGGAGGACAACATGGCGAGCGTGAAATCCGCAGCTAAGCCGAAGAAAACAGCCACTGCCGGGGTGAAACCCGACGGGAAGCCGGCCAGGCTCGCCGACTATCTGCTGGCCCGCGCGCCGGCCGAAGACATTGCCGCCTATGACGCCGCCGACCTGGAGCGCGCCGCCGACCTGGCAGGACGTGCGGTCGCCGCCCACAAGAAGGGCCAAAGTGTCGTCGCCGTCGATGCCGGGTCGGGCGTCTCCCGCGAGGGCCGCCCGATGACGATCATCACCGTCGTCAACGACAACATGCCGTTCCTGTTCGATTCGATCCTCGGCGAGATCACAGAAACTGCCGGCGAACCGACTTTGGTCACCCATCCGGTCATCGTCGTGCGTCACGGCAAGGCCGGCGTCGACGAGATCCTCGGCGACGGCAGCGCCCTCAAGGACGATGGCAATCACGACCGCCTGAGCGTCGTCCATGTCCATATTCCGCGCCTGACGGCGGAGCAGGCCGACGCGCTGGCCGACCGCCTGCGCAAGATGCTCAACCAGGTGCGCGCCGCCGTCAGCGACTGGAAGCCGATGCTCGCCCGTCTCGACCAGGCGATTTCCGAATTCCGCTATTCCGCCGTGCCGCTCGACAAGAAGAGCGTTGCCGAGGCCATCGCCTTCCTTGAATGGCTGCGCGACGACAATTTCACTTTCCTTGGCATGCGCGAGTTCAAATATTCCGGCGGCGCGGAGAGCGGCAATCTGGAGCGCGCTGACAAACCCGGTCTCGGCATCCTCGCCGACCCGGATGTGCTGGTGCTCCGGCGCGGCACCGAGGCGGTGACGACGACGCCCGAAATCCGCGCCTTCCTGCATGGGCCGGAGCCGCTGATCGTCACCAAGGCCAACGCCAAGTCGCTGGTGCACCGCCGCATTTATCTCGATTATATCGGCGTCAAAACCTACACCGCCAAGGGCACGCTTGCCGGCGAGTTGCGCATGGTCGGCCTGTTCACCTCGACTGCCTACACGCGCTCGGTGATGAAAATCCCGTATCTGAGGTCAAAGGCCGAGACCATCATCGCCAAGTCCGGCTTCGACCGGCACGACCATTCCGGCAAGGCGCTGATCAACGTTCTGGAGAGCTATCCGCGCGACGAACTGTTCCAGGTGCCGGTGCCGATCCTGAAGAAGCACGCCTCGGCCATTCTCGGCCTGGTCGAGCGGCCGCGGGTGCGGGCGCTGGTGCGCGCCGACCAGTTCGACCGCTTCGTCTCGATCCTCGTCTTCGTGCCGCGCGACCGCTATGACAGCGTCGTGCGCGAGAAGATCGGCACCTATCTCAAGACCGTCTTCGAGGGCCGTTTGTCGGCTTACTATCCGGCTTTCCCCGAGGGCGGGCTGGCGCGTGTGCATTTCATCATCGGCCGCTCCGGCGGCAAGACGCCGAAGGTCGAGCAGGCTGTGATCGAAGCGGCGATCCGCGACATCGTGCGAACCTGGGACGACGCGCTGGCCGAAGCCGCGGAAGCCGTCGGCGGCGATCCATCGCTGAAGGCGATCGCCGCGCGTCTGCCTGAGAGCTATCGCGATTCCTTCAGCGCGGCCGTCGCGCTGAAGGATGCGGGGCGCATCGCCGGCATCAGCACCGCCAACCCGATCGCCATCGACTATTACCGCCATGCCGAGCAGAAACCGCATCAGGCAGCGCTGAAGATCTACCACCACGGCAGCCCGGTAGCGCTGTCGCGTCGCGTGCCGGTGCTGGAAAACATCGGCTTCCGCGTCATCAGCGAGCGCACCTTCGAAGTTGGCGAGGACGGCGGCGACACCGTCTTCGTCCACGACATGGAACTGGAGAACAGCTACGGCAAGCCGATCGACCTCAGCGATGGCGGCGCGCTGTTCGAGGACGCGTTCCTGTCGGTCTGGCGCGGCGACATCGACAATGACAGCTATAACGGGCTTGCCCAGACCGCCGGCCTGTGGTCGGGCGAAGTCAGCATTCTGCGCGCCTATGGCCGCTACCTGCAGCAAGCCGGTATCCCGCAGAGCCAGGATTTCATCGCGGCCGCGCTCAATCGCTATCCCGACATTGCGCGCGGCCTGCATGCACTGTTCGTCGCTCGTCTCGGCCCGACCGCCGAGACGGAAGGCGTGATCGCCGCCAAGCACCTCAAGGCCAAGATCAAGGACGCGCTGGAGGAAGTCCCTAACATTGATGACGACACGATCATCCGCCGCTATCTCAACCTGATCGAAGCCTCGTTGCGCACCAACCATTTCGTTGCGGGAACGAAGGCGCGGGGCCAGTCGCTGGCGATCAAGCTCGATTCGCAAGCGGTCGAAGGATTGCCAGCGCCGCGGCCGTGGCGCGAGATCTTCGTCTATGGTTCCGAGGTCGAAGGCGTGCATCTGCGCTTCGGCCCGGTTGCGCGCGGCGGCCTGCGCTGGTCGGACCGCGCCCAGGATTACCGCACCGAGGTGCTCGGCCTGGTCAAGGCGCAGCAGGTCAAGAACGCCGTCATCGTGCCGGTCGGCGCCAAGGGCGGCTTCTATCCGAAGAAGCTGCCGATGAGCGCCGGCCGCGACGCCATCTTCGAGGCCGGCACCTCGGCCTACAAGAATTTCGTTTCCAGCCTGCTGTCGATCACCGACAATATCGGCCTCGATGGCGTCATACCCCCAGCCGGCGTCGTCAGGCGCGATCCTGACGATCCCTACTTTGTCGTCGCCGCCGACAAGGGCACGGCAACCTTCTCCGACACCGCCAATGCCATTTCGGAGAAACACGGTTTCTGGCTCGACGATGCCTTCGCCAGCGGCGGCTCGGCCGGTTACGACCACAAGAAGATGGGCATCACCGCCAAAGGCGCCTGGGAAGCGGTCAAGCGGCATTTCCGCGAGATCAACCGCGACATCCAGGCCACCCCCTTCACCGTCGTCGGCGTCGGCGACATGTCGGGCGACGTGTTCGGCAACGGCATGCTGCTGTCGCCGCAGACCAGGCTGATCGCCGCCTTCGACCATCGCGACATCTTCATTGATCCCGATCCAGACAGGGTAGCGTCGATGGCCGAGCGCGAGCGCATGTTCGCGCTGCCGCGTTCGTCCTGGCAGGACTATGACAAGACCAAACTGTCGGAAGGCGGCGTCATCGTCTCGCGCAGCCAGAAGTCGATCACGCTGCCTGCGGCAGCGGCGGCGGCGATTGGCCTCGCCAAGACCACCGCGACACCGGCCGAGATCATGACCGCCATCCTCAAGGCGAACGTCGACCTTCTGTGGTTCGGCGGCATCGGCACGTATTTGCGGGCCTCGGGCGAAACCAATGCCGAAGTCGGCGACCGCGCCAATGACGCCATCCGCATCACCGCGCTCGATGTGCGGGCCAAAGTGATCGGTGAGGGCGCCAATCTCGGCGTCACGCAGCGTGCCCGCATCGAATTCGGCATGAATGGCGGTCGCTGCAACTCCGATGCCATCGACAATTCCGGCGGCGTCAACTGCTCCGACGTCGAGGTCAACATCAAGATCGCGCTGGCGTCCGCCATGCGCAAGGGATCGCTGACCCGGCCGGCGCGCAACAAGCTGCTGGCCGAGATGACCGACGAGGTCGCCGGCCTCGTGCTGTCCAACAATTACGAACAGACGCTGGCGCTTTCCATCGCCCGCAAGCGCGGCCTTGCCGACATCGCGCACCAGAGCCGCTTCATGGCGGCGCTGGAGGCTCGGGGCCTGCTCGACCGCGCTGTCGAGACGCTGCCGTCGCCGGCCGCCCTTGCCGAGCGCGAGGCGCGTGGCGAGCCCCTGACCCGGGCGGAGCTTGGCGTGCTGCTCGCCTATGCCAAGATCGTGCTGTTTTCCGACATCGTCGCCAGCGACGTGCCTGACGACGCGCATTTCGACCGCGACCTGATGGGCTATTTCCCTGACCGGATGGCGAAGAAATATGCGGCCGAGATCCATGGCCACCGGCTGCGCCGCGAAATCATCGCCCGCGTCGTCGCCAACGATCTCGTCAATCGCGGCGGACCGTCCTTCGTCAACAGGCTGCAGGAAGCTAGGGGGCGCAGTGCGGCCGACGTGGTGCGCACCTTCGCCGTGGTGCGCGACGGCTTCGCGTTGCCGGCGCTCTATCGGGAGATCGATGCGCTGGACAGCCACATCGACGGCCAGGCGCAGCTCGATCTCTACCAGTCCGTCAGCCGGCTTATCTTCGTGACCAGCGGCTGGTACCTGAAGAACGATGCCGGCACCGCAGCGCTCGGCCAGCGCATTGCCGAACTGCAAGAGGCGCGCATGGCGCTGGAGCCGAAGCTGCTCTCGCTGCTACCGGCCTTCTCGCGCGAGCGGGTCGAAGAGCGGCGGCACGGCCTCTTCAAGGCCGGCGCCCCGGAAAAGCTCGCCGGGCAGCTGGCAATGGCCGATGTGGCGGGACTGATCCCCGACATCGCACTGACGGCGCGCACGGCCAATGCCGACGTCGTCGCCTCGGCCAAGGCGTTCTTCGCCGTCAGCGATGCCTTCCGCATTCCGCGCGTCGAAGAGGCGGCGCGTTCTATCACGCCGTCGGACTATTACGACCAGCTGGCGCTGTCGCGCGCCACCGACACGATCGGCGCGGCGCGGCGCGGCATCGCGGTGGCGGCTCTCGCCGGCCATGCCGGGACGGCGGATCCTGTGGCGGCCTGGCTGGAAGCCGGCGGCGAGCGCGTGGCGCGCATTCGCGAGCGGCTGCAGGCGCTGACCGAAGGCGGGGATATCACCGTGTCCAGGCTGTCGGTGGCTTCGGGGTTGATGAGCGATCTGACGGGGATGTGAGGCTCGGGACTGTACCCTCCCCCTTGTGGGGAGGGTCGCTGCGAAGCAGCGGGGTGGGGGTGCGGCACCGACCCCCACCCGGACCTTCGGTCCAACGTCCCCACAAGGGGGAGGTAGAGGCGCGGCGCCTTTCTTCGCGTCTCGATGCAGGTAGACAGCGGCGACATCCAGGTGAGGGGCAGCGCGAATCTTTGGCGGTTTGCATGAGCATTCGAAACATGCAGACATGGCGTCCGACAAGCGCGGTGTCCGGGGGAATCATCATGGCGGCGGTAGATGCAGTGCAGCGGGCATCCGGGCGTGGCATCTGGGGGTGGATGTTCTTCGACTGGGCGGCGCAGCCGTTTTTCACCGTCGTCACCACCTTCATCTTCGGCCCTTATTTCGTCTCGCGCATGGCGAGCGATCCGGTCTCAGGCCAGGCGGCCTGGGGCTACGGCATCGCTGTTGCGGGCCTGGTCATTGCCGTTTTGTCGCCCATCCTCGGCTCGATTGCCGACCAGACCGGGCCGCGCAAGCCGTGGATTGCGTTCTTCGCCTCGATCAAGATCATCAGCCTTTGCCTGCTATGGTTCGCCGCTCCCGGCTCGAACCTTTTCCTGGTGGTGCTGTTCTTTTCTCTCGCTTCGGTCGCGGCGGAATTCTCGACCGTGTTCAACGATTCGATGATGCCGCGCCTGGTGCCGAAGAGCGAGATCGGCCACGTCTCCAACATTGCCTGGGGACTTGGTTATCTCGGCGGCATGATCGCGCTGATCTTTGTTGTCGCCTGTCTTGCAGGTTCGCTGGAGACCGGCAAGACGATCATCGGGATCGACCCGCTCTTTGGGCTCGACCCGAAACTCGGCGAGGACGCGCGCGCCACCGGGCCGCTGTCGGCTGGCTGGTATTTCCTGTTCATCCTGCCGATGTTCTTCTTTACGCCGGACGCCATCAAAGGCATTCCGATCGGGCCGGCGGTGCGCGAGGGGCTGTCGGAGCTGAAGTCGACGCTGACTGAAGTGCGCCGGCGCAAAGGCATCTTCCGCTTCCTTATTGCCCGCATGATTTATCAAGACGGCGTCAATGCGCTGCTCGCTTTGGGTGGCACCTTTGCGGCAGCGATGTTCCACTGGTCGATCACCGAGATCGGCATGTTCGGCATCATCCTCAACGTCGTCGCCATCGTCGGCTGCCTGGTTGCCGCATGGCTGGACACCGCGCTTGGCTCCAAGACCATCGTGATGATTTCGCTCGTCCTGCTCAGCATCGCCACCATCGGCATCGTTTCGACCGGGCCAGGCTACACGCTGTTCGGCGCCTGGATGATGCCGGGAGCCGATAGTGGCGGCCTGTTCGGCACGGCGGCGGAAAAGGCCTACATTTTCTATGGCCTGTTGATCGGGCTGGCGTTCGGACCGGTGCAGGCGTCGTCACGCTCCTACATGGCGCGCAGCGTGACCGCAGCCGAATCCGGCCGCTATTTCGGCATCTATGCGCTGGCCGGAAGGGCCACGAGTTTCCTGGCGCCGTTCATGGTGGCGTCGATCACGCTCGCCAGCGGCTCGGCGCGGCTCGGCATGGCGGCCATCGTGCTGTTCCTGGGCGTTGGGATCGCGATATTGAGCTGGACGCCGTACCCGGCGGATCAGCCGGTGGAATAGCGCCGCACTTTTCCTTCTCCCCTTGTGGGAAAAGGCAGAGGCGCTCAATGCCTGAAATGCCTCACGCCGGTAAACACCATGGCAATGCCATGCGCGTCGGCAGCGGCGATAACGTCGTCGTCGCGCATCGAGCCGCCGGGCTGAATCACCGCCGTGGCGCCGGCTTCGATGGCTGAGATCAGCCCGTCGGCGAAAGGGAAGAAAGCGTCGGAGGCGACCACCGAGCCCTTGGTCAACGGCTCCGCGAGGCCAGCTGCTTCCGCCGCGTCGAGGGCCTTGCGGGCGGCGATGCGCGAGGAATCGACGCGGCTCATCTGGCCGGCGCCGATGCCGACGGCAGCGCCGTCTTTTGCATAGACGATGGCGTTCGACTTGACGTGCTTGGCGATGCGGAAAGCGAATTTGAGGTCGGCCATCTCGGCCGCACTCGGTGCGCGCTTGGTCACCACCTTGAGCTCGAGATCGTCGACCACCGCGTTGTCGCGGCCCTGGACGAGCATGCCGCCGGCGACGGATTTCACAGTGATGCCGCCGGCGTGCGGATCGGGCAGACCGCCGGTGACCAGCAGTCGCAAATTCTTTTTGGCGGCGACGATGCGGACAGAGTCCTCCGACGCGTCCGGCGCGATGATCACCTCGGTGAAGGTTTTTACGATCTCCTGCGCGGCTTCGGCATCGAGGATGCGGTTCATGGCAACGATACCGCCAAAGGCCGAAACCGGGTCGCAGGCCAGCGCTCTCGCATAGGCAGCAGCCAGTGAAGCGCCCTCGGCGACGCCGCATGGATTGGCGTGCTTGATGATGGCGACCGCTGCACAGCGGTTCGGATCGAACTCGCCGACCAGCTCGAAGGCGGCATCGGTGTCGTTGATGTTGTTGTAGGACAGCTGCTTGCCCTGCAACTGGCGAGCCGTGGCGACCCCGGGCCGCTTGTCGCCATTGACGTAGAAGCCGGCGCTCTGATGCGGGTTCTCGCCATAGCGCATGACGCTTTCCAGCCTGCCGCCGAAGGCGCGCCAGGTCGGGTGCTCGATCTCAAGCGTTTCGGCGAACCAGCCGGAGATCGCCGCATCGTAGCTGGCGGTGCGGGCAAAGGCCTTGGCCGCCAGCTTCTGGCGGAAATCCAGCGACAGCGAGCCGATGTTCATCTCCAGCGCGTTCAGCACCGAGGCGTAGTCGCCGGGATCGGTGACGATGGCGACATAGGCGTGATTCTTGGCCGAAGCGCGGATCATCGCCGGGCCGCCAATGTCGATGTTCTCGACAACAGCGGCATAGTCGGCGCCGGAGCGGCGGACCTCCTCGAACGGGTAGAGATTGGAGACGAGCAGATCGATCGGCTCGATGCCGTGATCGTGCATCGCCTTGGCGTGTTCGGGATCGTCGCGCACGCCGAGCAGCGCGCCGTGCACCGACGGGTGCAGCGTCTTGACGCGGCCGTCCATGATCTCGGGAAAGCCGGTCAGTTCCGAGACGTCACGCACCGCCAGCCCCGCCTCGGCGATCGCCTTTGCCGTGCCTCCGGTCGACACCAGCTCGACGCCGGCCGCGACCAGCCCTTTGGCGAAGTCGATCAGGCCGGTCTTGTCGAAGACGGAAAGCAGGGCGCGGCGGACCGGAACGAGGTCGGGTGCCGGAATGTTCTTAGCGGCGACGGCCATGGGCTGGCGGCCTTTCAGGGCTGATTGGAGAGCGTTGCCGGGCCGTAGCACATGAGGTCAGGAAATCAAGCCGGAAGCTCGATCAAGCCCCGGCAACGACGCTCAGCTGTTCTCGGGATAGCCGGCGATGCCGGTGCGTGTCAGCTGCCAATGCACCTCGGCGATCTCCGAGGCCTTGAAGGCGAGCACGATCTGGCGGCTGCGGCGCGGGCCGCCAAGGCCGGCGAAATAGATCGATTCCTCGACCTCCGGCACCACTTCGGTGCAGGTGAACACCCAGGTGTCGGCCTGGTCGGCGGTCAGCACCAGGCGGTCATGCTCGTCCTGCAAAAGGTTGATATCAGGGTGGATGTGGAAGCGCACCACGACGAAGTCGCGGCCATTGTTGCGGATCGCCGCACCGCCCGGGCGGAGGAAGCGATCCCTGCCGGCGAGCACATTGCCCTCGCTCGACAGTTTCAGCTCGCGCTCATGCAGGAAGCCAAAGCGCTGCATATAGCCGTCATGGCGGGCGATGAAGCCTTGCGTGCCCTTCTGGTCGATGCGCTTGCAAGGCACATGCTGCGGGCCGCCGAGCAAGGGTGAGCCGAGCAGGTCGTTGACGCGCAGCGAATGGGAAAACCGCGCTGACGAGGTGTCGTTGATGGTGGCGGTCGAATGCGCCGCGGTGGCACGGGCCAGCGGCCGGAACTCGGCGGCGCCATAGGTGTCGATGCCGGCATTGACGATATAATGCTGGCGGCCGGACGAGAGTTCGAAGGCCAGGCACCCGGCATGCGCGGCGTTGGACACATCGACGGCCGGCGACGGGCCGGTATCGGCAATCACCGTAACGCCGCCCATACACAGCCGCTCATAGCCGGAATGCGGCGCGTGCAGCAGCGGCGCGCCGGCGGTGTCGTCGTGGCGCAAGATGGTGGCAATGCGGTCGTGGATGGTCGCGCCCATGCCGTTGAAGCGGGCCAGGCTGCCATCCTGATGGCGGAAGAAACGGAGCGCCGGCAGCATGCGGTCGATGGCGCCCATCAGGGCTGCCGGTGGCGTTTCGGCCTGATTGGCATAGGTCTGACGCAGCGGCAGGAGATCGGCGAGCAGTTCGAGCACCGCCATCGGGTTGCGCGAAATATGGCCGCCATCGGGAAGGATCTGGCGGTCGAGTTCTTCCGCCAGGTTGCGGGTGGCGCCGCGCAGTGCCGAGGCCGGCGCCGGCAGCGACAGCGCGGCGAAGGCAAGCGCGATGCGAGCGCGCAGCCTGTCCTTGCCGTCCGGCATTTCGCGCGCCATCGAGCGGAGATAGCGGATCTGCACGGCGAGCGATTTCAGGAAGGCGCGATAGAACGGAAATTCGGCCCCTTGTAGGACAACCGAGGAGTGTTGCAACCAGGCAATGACTCGCTTGGCGGTGGTGCCGGGCTCCCAGGCTATGCCGGAAATCTGGTTGCCATGCATGGCGATCCAGTCGGAGACAAGCGCGCGTGCATTGGCGGCGGCCAGCTCGGTGCCGGCGGCGCGCATATGGCGCAGCCAACGAAAGCCGTGCAGCGTCTTCACCCAGCCGCGATTGGCGACATCGATCTGGAATGGCGATTTGCCGCCGGTCTCGACGAGGTGTCCCGACAGCGGATAGCGGCCATAGTAGATCTCGAGCGCGATCTGCGGATCGGCGAGCCTGAGGTCGGGCGGTGCAATCAGGACGCGTTCGGGCGTGCGCCCGGAATAGCGCCAGCGATAGACTGGCCCTGCGCGAAGGCGCCGGCGCGTCTTGCGCCAAAACTCCTTAGCGACAAGCGTCCACAGACGTGTCGTGCTGCCGGCAGCCAGTGCCAAAACCCCTCCTCGTCGCCTGGAGATAGAGCATGCTGTCGTCCGAAAACCGCGTCGCAGGTTTCGGCATCATGTTCCGGTACCCCAGCACAAGCTTATATGATTCAAGAACTTATGCGAAGTCGAATTCCGCCGACGTGAAGCGCCTCACGCTGCCGGCCACCGACCCACCCCGAAAAAAGTCAAGCGCTTCGCGAGGTTAAGCCTGGCAATCCGGCACTCACTTGCGGTTGTGGCGAGACCGAAATTCGCTGGGCGAACAGTTTTCGCGGTCGCGAAACAGACGGGAGAAATAGAAGGCGTCGTGGATGCCGACGGCGGCCGCAATGGACTCGATGGGCGAATCGGAGGCGGCCAGCATCTGTTTGGCGCGGTCGAGCCTCGTGCGCAGTTGGAAGGCCTTGGGCGACATGCCGGCTGCCCGCGCAAATCTGCGCCGCAAGGTTGCCGGCGACATCGAGAACTTCGCGGCGAAGGCATCGAGATCGACCGGGTCGCACGCGCAGCGGCGCAATTCGTCGACGATGGGCTGCATGTCGGCGGCATCCTGGAGGCTGGGGTTTCGTTGTCGGTTGTTCCAATCCATTGCCTGGCGGGCAGCACGCACGACGATGCGATGCATCGTGGCGGCGGCTTCTGCCTGGCTCAGCATCGTATCGAGCGACAGCTCACTATGCAGCCTGTCGAACAGCCGCTGCATTTTGCCGAGGTCGCGCAAGGGGACGACAGGGGCGTCCTCGGCGATCAGCCGCAGCCGGGTGAAATCGCGTATCAAGGCGCCGTCGAAGAGCGCCCAGCGTTCGAGCCATCCCGATGCATCCGGCCCGTAGGAATGCATCCTCCCGGGAAGCAGCCAGAACAGGGCCGGCGCTCGGATCGTCTGCATGCCGGCTGTCATGGTTTCAAGCCAGCCTTGACCATCCTCAATCAGCACCACGGCGAATTCCGGCAATTTGCGCGCTTGGATCGCCTGCGTGACGCGATGCCTACCAATCCCTGTAACCGACAGGCCGCCGGCCGCGGCCGGTGCGGATCTGTAGAGCGCGTAAGGGTGATCGTTCATGAGCGAAAAGTCCATGGCTTCGTTCCGTCCATGGGCGAGCGTGCGAACAGTATGGCATTTCCAGCTAAGGATGGAAATCGCAGGTGGCTGAAATGTCAAGCTCAACAGGTGGCACGCAACGACGGATTCCTGTTGCGTCAATCGATCTGAACGCCAACGGCAAGACGTTATCGATGGCGCCGAACCGGTTGGGTCATCTCGTGCCAACCGACGCCGGGGTCGGCATCGATGCCATTCGCGGCCTCCTTGCCGAGCAAGGCTATGTCTGGCTGAAAAGTATGCTGCCGCGCCGCGACGTCATCGATTTTCGCGGCTGGGTGTTTTCATATCTGGCCGACACCGGCTTGCTGCAGCCCGGGTCCGATCCCGCGCTTGGCCTGGCGGCGGCCGCCGGCACGTTCGACCGTCAGCTCGCCGATCGCCGGTTGATGGCGCTGGTTCGCTCCACCGCCTATGAAGGGTTCTGCGCACAGCCCCTGATGGCTCGGCTGATGGATGCGTTCGTCGGCGGGCTGTCCTATTTGCACAAGCGCAAGATCATGCGTTTCACCCAACCGGGCACCACTGTGGCGACGCCGGCGCATTACGACCTCGTCTATCTGCGCGGCGGCACCAGCCGCATCGTCACTGCCTGGATCCCGATCGGCGACGTTCCCGTCGACATGGGCGGCCTGGTCTATCTCGAGGGATCGCACGCCATCGGCCTCGACATGGAGGCCCGGTTCGCCAGGGAAAATGCCGGGCTGAGCCCGCAGGAGCGCATCAGCGCCTACAACAGGAACATGAGCGAGGGCGGCTGGGTGTCGAAGGACCTGCCCGACATGGCGGAGCGGTTCGATACACGCTGGCTGATCGCGGATTTCGAGGCTGGCGATGTCGTCCTCCACTCGCCCTACATGATCCACGCCTCGACGACCAACCAGAGCGCGGAGGGGCGTATCCGGCTCTCCACCGATATCCGCTACCAGAATATCGATGATGAGATCGATGCAAGGTGGGGGAAGCACTGGTCCTTGGACGACATGCTTTAGGCATGTCGTCGCGTCGGAGTCAGGCCAGTCGTCGCATGCGGGCGGCGAAGAAGCCGTCCAGGCCGGAAACCCCTGGCGAACCAAGGTCAAGATCGGCGGGTGTGGTGCGCAGCGTGCCTTGCGGGGTCAGGAAGGCGTCGATGCCGGCGATTTCGCCGGGCTGCAGCGGATCGTCGGCGACGGTCTTGCTGCCGGCCAGAAAGGCGCGATACAGATCCTCGCCTTCGATCGGGTCCAGCGAACAGTTGGAAAAAACAATCCGGCCGCCCGGTTTGACCAAAGTGACGGCGCGGGCGAGCAGCTTTGCTTGCAGATCGGCTAGCTTTTCGACGTCGGCTGCCGTCTTGGTCCATGGCACGTCCGGGTGGCGCCGAACCGTGCCGGTGGAAGAGCAGGGCGCGTCGAGCAGGACGGCGTCGAAAAGCTCCGCCGGCTGGTATTTCAGCAGATCGGCCTGCACGATCTCGGCGGACAGCCCAAGCCGTTCGAGGTTCTGCGTCAGCCGCGCCAGCCGGTTCTTCGAGGTGTCCAAGGCGGTGACTTTGGCGCCGGCAAGGATAAGCTGAGCGGTCTTGCCGCCGGGGGCGGCGCAGAGGTCGGCGACGCGTAATCCTTTGACATCGCCGAACAGCCGCGCCGGAAAACTGGCGGCGGCGTCCTGGACCCACCATGCGCCTTCGCTGAAGCCCGGCAGTTCGGTGACGGAGGCGCTGAGCTTTTCCACTCGCACCGTGCCGGTCGGCAGCACGATGCCGCCGAGCTTTTCGGCCCACAATTCGGGATCGGCCTTGACCGTGAAATCCACCGGCGCCTCAACGCGATGCGCCGCCAGGATCTGTCTGGTCATCTCGGCGCCATAGGCAGCCTTCAGCCGGTCGGAGAACCATTTTGGCGCCTCATCGGTGGCGGCAAGAGCTGCCGGCAGTTCGGTTTCCTTGGCGCGCACCAAAGTGCGCAGCACGCCGTTGACGAGGCCGGAAAAGCGCTGCGTGCGTGGGTCCGACTTGGCGTGGGTCACAGCCAAATCGACGGCGGCGCTGTCGGGGATGTCGAGGAACAGGATCTGCGCCGCCGCAACATGCAGGATTTGCGACAGCGCTGTGGCGTTGGGCGGCAGCGGCTTTTCAAGGCGGCGGGCGAGGAGCCCGGCAATGGTCATGCGGTAGCGCAGCGCGGTCACCAGTATGGCGCGCACCAGGCCGCGGTCGCGCAGGTCGAGCACCTTGTATTGCGGGTGGCCGTTCTCGTGGTCCGTCAGCCCGTCGAGCGGCGTTTTGGCGTCGATAACGGCGGCCAGCAGCCGCGCCGCGGCCTTGCGCGCGGCGAGGCCGGCGACGAATTCGTCCGAGCTGTTTTCGCGATCGCCTGAATGTGCGGGCCGGGATCTGGCGCCGCTCACGACCACGGACCTTTGGGTCCGGTCGGATTGCGGCCCCACGGATTGGCTTTCGGCTTGGCCGGTTTGGTCGGCTGCGTGGGGCGTGCTGCCTTACCCCACGGACCTTGCTCGGCATCGGCCGGCAATTCTTCGATCGGCTCTGGCGTCGGCGCCTGGCGCGGCGCCGGCTGGCGGCCTGCCATGTCGCGCGCCATCGCCTGCAGCGCGGCGATGCGGTTGTCGGTGTTCGGGTGGGTCGAAAACAGGCTGTCCATTCGCTCGCCGTGAAGAGGATTGATGATGAAGAGATGCGCGGTCGCGGGATTGCGTTCGGCATCCGGGTTGCGGATGCGTTCGGCGCCGCGGGCGATCTTGTCAAGCGCTGATGCCAGCCAAAGCGGATTTCCAACGATTTCGGCGCCGCGCCGGTCGGCCTCGTATTCGCGGGTGCGGCTGACCGCCATCTGCACGATCATGGCGGCGAAGGGCGCGACCAGCATCGCCACCAGCACGCCGACAAAGCCGAACGGGTTGTTGTTGTCGCGGCTGCCGCCGAAGAAGAAGGCGAAATTGCCGAGCATCGAGATGGCGCCGGCGAGTGTCGCGACAATGGTCATGGTCAGCGTGTCTCGATGCTGGATGTGGGCCAGCTCATGCGCCATGACTGCCGCCACCTCCTCATGCGACAGGCGCTCCAGCAGCCCGGTCGAGGCCGCGACCGCGGCGTTCTCGGGATTGCGGCCGGTGGCGAAGGCGTTCGGCTGCGGATTGTCGATCAGATAGGTCTTGGGCATCGGCAGGCCGGCCTGCTTGGCCAACGCCTCGACGATGGCGTGGAATTCGGGCGCGTTCCTGGCATCGACCTCGACGGCGTGGTTCATCGACAGCACCATCTTGTCGGCATTCCAGTAGCTGAACAGATTGGTGCCCGCGGCGACCAGGAAGGCGATCATCATGCCGCCGGTGCCGCCGATCAGAAAACCGACGCCCATGAACAGCGCCGTCATCGCGGCCAGAAGCATGGTGGTGCGTAGCGTGCTCATCATCTGCTCCCTGTGCGGCCGTGGCAAAAAAAGGTCGATCGGGGTGAACTCATGGCTATATGATGGGAAACGCCGCCCTTGGTTTCAATCCGCCCGGACTATCGCATGACCGACCAACCCAGCAAAGCTGATGCCGACCGGGAGAAGGACCTGACGCCGGCGGCCAGCCGAGCGCTGGCTGAAGCCGAGGCGCGCCGTGAAGCGTATCGCCAGAAGGAAGCTGCGTTGCCGAAGGAAATCGGCGGCCGCGGCGGCAAGGAACCCGGCCGCTACGGCGACTGGGAAGTGAAGGGACTGGCTAGCGATTTCTAGGGGTTCAGGAACGGAAGAACTGGGGAACTGGTGAACTGAAGCGTTGAAGAAAAAGGCGCACAGCCGTTCTCCAGTTCTCCAGTTCTCCAGTTCTCCAGTTCTCCAGTTCTCCAGTTCTCCAGTTCTCCAGTTCTCAGGCCGCGCTGCGCTGTGCCCCCAGCGTCATCCAGCCGCTGTCATCGATGGCGATGGAGACGGTTTCATAGCCACCAATCGAGTTGTGCTGAGTCGTCATTGGATGTTGGTGAGTGGCGCTGATCACCATCACCGACGCTCCCGCTGCTTCCGCGGCGGCGATGCCGGCCGGCGCATCCTCGAAGACCAGGCAATCGCCGATGTCGACGCCGAGCCGTTTTGCCGCCAGCAGGAAACAGTCTGGCGCCGGTTTGCCGTGAGACACATCCTCGGCCGCGACCACCAAGGCGGGAACCGGGATGCCGGCGGCCCGCATGCGCAGCAGCGCCAACGGGCGCGGCGCCGAGGTGACGATCGCCCAGCGCTCTGGCGGCAAAGCGTTGAGGAACGGCACGGCGCCGGCGATCGGCAGCACGCCTTCGACATCGTCCGACTCGGCCTGCAACAGCACAAACGCCTCATGAACAGGGTCGACGCCGGGAAGCGCCAGCCTGGTGATGGTCTCGACCGCCCGCACGCCATGGATCGTCGGCAGGAAGGCTTCGACGTCGAGACCGTGCTTAAGCGCCCACGCCGCCCAGACGCGCTCGGCCGAGGCGATCGAATTGAGCACCGTACCATCCATATCGAACAGGAACGCGGCGAATTTTCTGCCTGCAAACATCAGATTTTCCACGGGGTTAGGGATCGTTTCGGGAGGGTCAAAACATGTCGTGCGACCGTAACGTCGCCACGCCTGCCTGGGAAGCCGCGGGAGAGCCTTTTCGATAGTTCCAGGGAACCATGGTCCCGCCTCTGGCGTTTTGAGCATACTGTTTTCCACGGGATCGAAGGGGCAATCATTGTGCTGATCCGGCTCGGCTACGAAATCGCCATTGAATGCGTCGGCGCCACGCCGGTCATCTCGCTGCTTGATATCCACAGGGATCGTCAGGCCGACATCAAACGGCAGACGCGCGTGCTGACGTCGCCTTCAGTGCCGAGCAAGGTCTATCACGATCTGTTCGGCAATACCTGCCGCCGCTTCACCGTACCCGCCGGCAGTTTCCGCATTCTCTATGACGCAGCCGTCGAGGACAGCGGCGAGCCTGACGCGGTCAACACGCTGGCCAGGGAAGTGCCGGTGGCGGAACTGCCGGACGATGTGCTCGGCTACCTCCTCGGCAGCCGCTATTGCGAGACCGATCATCTGAGCAGTCTGGCCTGGCAGCTTTTCGGCCATGTACCCTCCGGCTGGGCGCGGGTGCAGGCGATCGTCGACTATGTCCACAACCGGCTGTCCTTCGGCTATGGCTATGCGCGGTCGACGCGCACCGCAGCCCAAGCGCATGAGGAGCAGGTTGGTGTATGCCGCGACTTCGCCCATCTGGCGATCACGCTCTGCCGCTGCATGAACATCCCGGCCCGCTATGTGAACGGTTATCTCGGCGACATCGGCGTACCGGCCGACCCGGCGCCGATGGACTTTTCGGCCTGGATGGAAGTGTTCCTCGACGGCAAATGGTACACGTTCGACCCCCGTCATAATCGTCCGAGGATAGGCCGCGTCGTCATCGCGCGCGGTCGTGATGCCACGGATGTGCCGCTGCTGCACAGCTTCGGCCCACACCAACTCTCGCTGTTCAAGGTCTGGACCTATGAGCAGGAGGGCAAGCTGTTCAATCCGCCCTATCACGGCGTCGACAAGACGGTCAGCGCGCGGATGCTGGCGTGACCGGATTCTGATCCGCTTCGACACACAATCCGGAAATGGAAAAGGCCGCCGCTTCTTGACGAAGCCGGCGGCCTTCCGTGTTTCCGTCCGTGGCGCGGCCAATGGCGGCGACCGAGGTCACCCGCCGCGCTTATCGCGCCTTAACGGGAAGACTGCTTCCCGAAAGTGCAATCCGCTGAGGCCACGTTCTGGAAAACGAAATCACTCGACATCGGATCACCTCCTTTCGATTTGTTGAACACGTACAGATGATGGGGTGCGTTGCAGCAAAAAACAAGATGCCGGTTTGAAATAGCTGGCGAGCCGCCTTTTGCGCCGGGTTGCGAAGAGCCGCGCGGGCGGGCAAAATCCATGCAAGGTGGATTGTCAGGACTCGGGAGGATGGCCATGGAGGCAGCCGAGAAGGCCGCGCGCATCGTGCGAACGGTGATCGAAACGCTGAAGCCGGGTTTTGCGGTCAAGCTGTGGACCGGCGAGCGGATCGGTCCCGCCACCGGGCCCGTGCTCACCATCAACGACCAGGACATCGTCTGGCAGGTGGTGAAGCGGCCATCGTTGTCGACGCTGATCGAGATGTGGATTTCCAAGACGATAGACATCGAAGACGGGACGATTTTCGATTTTTATGCACTGCCGTCGCAAGGCAAGCTCAGGACCAAGCTCAAGTCGCTGCCGAAGCTGGCGATCCTGCGCGACTTGCCGGCGGTGCTCCTGTCACGCAAGCAGATGAGTGCACGCACCGATCTGTCGGGTCGCAACCCCTATGTCAGCGGGTCGAGCCAGGAGGCGATCCAGCATCACTACGACATTTCGAATGCCTTTTACCGGCTCTTCCTCGACGAGCGCATGGTCTACAGCTGCGGCTACTTCAAGGATTTCGCCGATGGCATCGACCAGGCGCAGGCCGACAAGCTCGACCATATCTGCCGCAAGCTCAGGCTGAAATCGGGCGAAAAGCTGCTCGACATCGGCTGCGGCTGGGGCGCCATGCTGATCCATGCGGCCAAAAATTACGGCGTCGTCGGCCATGGCGTGTCGCTGTCGCAGGCGCAGACCGATCTCGCCCGCGAGCGCATCCGCGCCGAAGGGCTGCAGGACCGCATCACCATCGAGATCAAATCCTATGCGGAACTCAAAGGCTCCTTCGACAAGATATCCTCGATCGGCATGTTCGAGCATCTCGGCCTCGCCAACCACGCCAGCTATTTCAAGACCATCCATCGCTTGCTGAAGCCCGGCGGCATCTATCTGCACCACGCCATCACCAGGCGAAGCAAGGGCGACTTGAAGAAAACCTTGCGCAAGGGGCCGGAGTTCAAGGCGCTGCTCAAATACATTTTCCCCGGCGGGGAACTCGACACGATCGGCATGACGCTGGGCAATCTGGAGGCGCATGGCTTCCTGGTCTACGACGTCGAGAATCTGCGCGAGCACTATGCGCGCACCTGCCGGCTGTGGGCCCAGCGGCTACAGGCTCGCTTCGACGAGGCGGTCGCCGAAGTCGGCGAGGCCAAGGCACGGCTGTGGCTGCTTTATCTCACCGGCTGCTCGATCACCTTCGAGCGCGCCTCGGCGCAGATTTTTCAGACCGTCGTCACCAAACGCGCACGCGGCCCGAGCGGGCTGCCGCCGACACGGGCGGATCTGTATCGGTAGGGATAGGATTCGGGGCCGAACCCCACGCTTTCCAAGGTCTGCGATTCGCTGCCTCGCGGTAGAGGCCTACACGAACCGCATCGGCGCGCCGATCTCGACACGGGCAGGCCTGTCCACAGTGCAATAGACGCCGAGATTATGGGCGTTGTGGCGGACCAGATTGCGCAGGATGCCGGGATCGTGGTCAAAGCCGTCCTGGCTGATGATGGTGAAGCCGCAGCGGCGGCACGGCTCCGAGACGGTCACCAGCAGGTCGCCGATGGCAAGCTTGCGGCCAATCCACTCGGTCTCGGGAAACGAGCCTTCGACCGCCGCCATGTCGACGACGATGTTGGGGCGGAAGCGGCGCGGATCGGGAATGCCTTCGGGGTGCAGCGCCTTTAGCCGCGCCAGCGATGCGGTGGTCAAGAGATGGATCGGCGCTTTGCGGTAGCGCGCCGCGGTGAGCGGGCCGGTGTAGCCGGGGGCGTTGTCCTGGCTGAACGGCCGGATCGAGGCGGCGAAGCCGAGATAGGTCGAGACGGCGCTGTCGCATTCAGCGCCCGGCGCTACCAGCCAGTCGCCGTCGGGAACGGCGATCTCCAGCTTGCGGTCCTTGCTCAGCCGGGTGCGGATGCGCGGCACCTTGTGCCACTTGGCGTCGCGGTCGGGCCGCGCGATCTCATTATCCGAGACATCGACAAGGCCGAACAGCCGGTCGCCGTCGATGGTTTCAAGGCCGACCGAAATGGCGTCCTGGCGTTCGCCGGCAAGCGAACTAGCGGGGTAACGCCAGAGCTCCGTGACTGCGCCCAGTGCAGCCATCAAGTCCCCTCAGCCCTTCTTGTTCTGGCGGTTGGCGATCAGATCATCGACCACGGCCGGATCGGCCAGTGTCGAGGTATCGCCGAGCGCGGAAAAATCGTCCTCGGCGATCTTGCGCAGGATACGGCGCATGATCTTGCCGGAGCGGGTTTTCGGCAGTCCGGGCGCGAATTGCAGCTTGTCGGGCGAGGCGATGGCGCCGATCTCCTTGCGGACATGGGCCACGAGCTCCTTGCGCAGTTCCTCGCTCGGCTCCACGCCTTTCATCAAGGTAACGTAGCTGTAGATGCCCTGGCCCTTGATGTCGTGGGGATAGCCGACGACAGCTGCTTCCGACACCTTCTCATGGCTGACGAGCGCCGATTCGACCTCGGCCGTTCCCATGCGGTGGCCGGAAACGTTGATGACGTCGTCGACGCGGCCGGTGATCCAGTAATAGCCGTCGGCGTCGCGGCGACAGCCGTCACCGGTGAAGTATTTGCCCTTGTAGGTGGAGAAATAGGTCTGCACGAAGCGGTCATGATCGCCATAGACCGTGCGCATCTGGCCGGGCCAGGAATCGGCGATGCAGAGATTGCCGTCGGCCGCCCCTTCCAGCACCCTACCTTCGCCGTCGACCAGCTGCGGCCTGATGCCGAAGAAGGGCCGCGTCGCCGAACCAGCCTTGAGGTCGGTGGCGCCGGGCAGCGGCGTGATCAGGATGCCGCCGGTCTCGGTCTGCCACCAGGTGTCGACGATCGGCACCTTGCCGTTGCCGACGATGTTGAAATACCACTCCCAGGCTTCCGGATTGATCGGTTCGCCGACCGAGCCCAGCACGCGCAGCGACTTGCGCGAGGTCTTCTTCACCGGTTCGTCGCCGGCGCCCATCAGCGCGCGCAGCGCCGTCGGCGCGGTGTAGAAGATGTTGACCTTGTGCTTGTCGATGACTTCCCAGAAGCGCGACTGCGAGGGGTAGTTCGGCACGCCCTCGAACATCAGCGTGGTGGCGCCGTTGGCGAGCGGGCCATAGACGATATAGCTGTGGCCGGTGACCCAACCGACATCGGCGGTGCACCAGTAGATATCGCCATCATGGTAGTCGAAGACATATTGGTGGGTCATCGCGACATAGACGAGATAGCCGGCGGTGGTGTGCAGCACTCCCTTCGGCTTGCCGGTCGAGCCTGAGGTATAGAGGATGAACAGCGGATCCTCGGCCTTCATCTTCTCCGGCTTGCAGTCGCCTTTCACCGTGGCGATCTCGTCATGGTACCAGATGTCGCGTCCCTGGACCCAGCCGGTCTTGCCGCCGGTGCGACGAACGACGACCACCTTATCGACCTTGGTGCCGGCCTTGGCGGCGATTTCGATCGCTCTGTCGGTGTTTTCCTTCAGCGGGATCGGCTTGCCGCCGCGCAGGCCTTCGTCGGCGGTGATGACGAAGGTCGACTTGCAGTCATCGATGCGGCCGGCCAGCGCGTCCGGTGAAAAGCCGCCGAAGACGATCGAGTGGATGGCGCCGATGCGGGTGCAAGCCAGCATCGCGTAGGCCGCTTCCGGGATCATCGGCATGTAGATGGTGACGCGGTCGCCCTTCCTGACGCCGTGCTTCTTCATCACATTGGCGAGCCGGCAGACATGCTCGTAGAGCTCGTTATAGGTGATCTTCTTGTCGTCGTAGGGATTGTCGCCTTCCCAGATGATGGCTGTCTGGTTGCCGCGCTTCTTCAAATGGCGGTCGATGCAGTTGTAGGAGACGTTGGTTTCGCCGTCCTCGAACCATTTGATCGAGACCTTGCCCTCGAAGGAGGTGTTCTTGACCTTGCTGAACGGCTTGAACCAGTCGATGCGCTTGCCGTGCTTGCCCCAGAACTTGTCCGGATTCTTCACGCTGTCGGCATACCATTTGAGGTAGGTGTCGTTGTCGATCAGCGCATTCTTCTTCCACGCCGGCTGGACGCGGTGGATCTTCACCTCGGACATGTCTTCACTTTCCTCCCAAACCACCCCGCCGGCTTGACCACAGCCAGGATCACGGCGACGCAGCCGCGAATTCGGCGGCATTATTAACAGTTCCGCGCTGACGGCAACATTAGACGTTGGATTCGCGTGGCGCGATGCCGCAGCTCCCGTTTCGGTTGTATCAGCACTCGGCAGCGGTCGCTGCTAACTGCATGTTTTCGTGCATAAAACCCGACTGGGATCAGGAAAATCATAGACAGTTAAGGAACGGCGCGCACAATTCGGTGTTGGGAGGAATGGAGAATCAACTAGGCCAAGGGGCTGTCATGCGCGATCATTCCGAAATGGACCTGATGCTCAAGGGGTATGGCCTG
Source organism: Mesorhizobium sp. M0292 (assembly GCF_040321695.1). Lineage (NCBI taxonomy): Bacteria > Pseudomonadati > Pseudomonadota > Alphaproteobacteria > Hyphomicrobiales > Phyllobacteriaceae > Mesorhizobium > Mesorhizobium sp. M0292. Next base: position 38,307 of record NZ_JAMYSB010000025.1, on the reverse strand, counting down.
ACCACGGCCAAGATTCTGTACCATTTTCCCGACCACCCGCATCTGCTGCAGAGCTTCATCTGGCAGGATTACGATCTGGCGCCGAAGTTTCCGGTGCTGATCAAGTTCATCGAGTTCTGGAAGGCCAGGCTCGACGGGCCGCTGCATTCGATCAGCTACACGCACCAGAAGCTGATCGCGCCGAACGAATGGCGGAAGGTGGATGGGGAGTTCGTGCTGCACTGAGCGGCGCGCTTGATCTCCCCCCTTGAGGGGGAGATGGCCGCAAAGCGGCCAGAGGGGGTCGGTTCGACCGGACGCGACCCTCCTGCGGCAGATGGGGGCTAGCGCTCCACGCGCGGCGACCCCCTCTGTCGCCTTCGGCGACATCTCCCCCTCGAGGGGGGAGATTTGGCAGCGTCGTGCGATCACACCGCAGGCGGGTTCAGTCGGGCGAAACCTTCCTGGCGGCGATAAGGGAAGTACGGGTAGGGCGCGGTCACTTCGCTTGCGGCGTCGAGCTTTTTGACCTGCTCCGGCGTCAATGCCCAGCCGACGGCGCCGAGGTTCTGGCGCAGCTGTTCCTCGTTGCGGGCGCCGATGATGACCGAGGACACGGTCGGGCGCCGCAACAGCCAGTTGATGGCGATCTGCGGCACGGTCTTGCCGGTCTCTTCAGCCATCGCATCAAGCGCATCCATGACCCGGTAGAGATGTTGGTCCGCGACCGGCGGGCCGAAATCGGCGGTGTCGTGCAGCCGGCTCTTTTCCGGCAGGGGCTGGCCGCGGCGGATCTTGCCGGTCAGGCGGCCCCAGCCGAGCGGGCTCCACACCAGCGCGCCGATGCCCTGGTCGATACCGAGCGGCATCAGCTCCCATTCATAGTCGCGACCGACCAGCGAGTAGTAGACCTGATGCGCGGCGTAGCGCGGATAAGCATGCTTGTCAGCTTCCGCCAGCGATTTCATCACCTGCCAGCCGGAGAAGTTGGAGACGCCGACATAGCGCAGCTTGCCGGCGCGCACGAGGTCGTCCAGCGTCGACAACACCTCCTCGATCGGCGTGCCGGCATCGAAGGCGTGCAGCTGCAACAGGTCGATGTAATCGGTGCCCATGCGCTTCAGGGCGGCGTCGACGGCTTTGATCAGCCGCGAGCGCGACGAGCCGTAGTCGGCCGGTCTGTCGCCCATCGGCAGCGAAGTCTTGGTCGAGATCAGCACCGCGTCGCGGCGGCCTTTGATGGCTTCGCCAAGCACTTCCTCGGAGGCGCCGTTCGAATAGACATCGGCGGTGTCGAACAGATTGACGCCGGCCTCGAGGCAGATGTCGATCAGCCGCCGCGCTTCCTTGGCATCGCTGTTGCCCCAGGCCCCGAACAGCGGCCCGGAGCCGCCGAAAGTGCCGGCGCCGAAAGAGAGTGCGGGCACTTTCAGGCCCGATGCGCCGAGACGTCGATAATCCATTTTATGCTCCTTGATGATGTCGAAGAAGGATTGCGCGTGATGCTCATGACTGGGCGCAGACCGGCACCCCGATTGTGGGGGCGCGATCGAGGCGCAGCGCCAGGGCAGCGACGCCAAGAGCCGCGACCGGCAGCAAAGCGGCGATCCAGGTTAGTGAGCCGAGGCCGAGGTCATGGGCAATCACCGCGCCGCCAAGCCAAGCGCCGGCGGCATTGCCGAGGTTGAAGGCGGCGATGTTGAAGGACGAGGCGAGGCTCTGGCCCGCGCCTTGCGCCTTTTCCAGCACCCACATCTGCAGCGGCGCCACGGTGGCGAAGGCGGCGGCACCAAGCAGGCCGACATAGATGACGGCCAGGATTTGGCTGTGGACGGCGAAGGTCATTGTGGCCAGCACCAACGCCAGCACCACGAGGCTGCCGAGCACCGCCGGCACCAGCCAGCGGTCGGCGACCTTGCCGCCAAGCAGATTGCCGGCGATAAGACCGCCACCGAAGACGAGCAGGATCGGCGACACGGCGGCTTCCCCAAAACCGGTGATCTCGGTGAGCAGCGGGGCGATGTAGGTGAAGACGGCGAAGACGCCGGCATAGCCGAGCACGGTGGTGGCGAGGCCGAGCAGCACCGGCGTGCGGCGCAGCACTGCGAGGTCGGCGCGCAGATTGGTCTTCTCGGGCGCTTCCTTGCTGCGCGGCACCAGAAGCAGGATGACGGCAAAGGCTGCCAAGCCGACCAGGGTTACGGCCCAGAAGGTGGCGCGCCAGCCGAAGGTCTGGCCGAGCCAAGTGCCGAAGGGCACGCCGAGGATGTTGGCGATAGTCAGGCCGGTGAACATCAGCGCGATCGCCGAGGCTTTCTTGTTGGGCGCGACCAGGCCGGTGGCGACCACCGAGCCGACGCCAAAGAAAGTGCCATGGGCAAAGGCGGTGATGATGCGGGCGCCCATCAGCGTCCAGTAGTCGGGGGCGATCGCACAGGCGAGGTTGCCGAGCGTGAAGATCGCCATAAGGGCCAGAAGGACGGTCTTGCGGGGCCAGTTGCCGGTGGCGATGGTCAAAAGCGGCGCGCCGATGACGACGCCCAACGCGTAGCCCGAAATCAACTGGCCGGCGGCCGAGATCGAGACTCCGAGATCTTTGCTGACATCGATCAGCAGCCCCATGATGACGAATTCGGTGACACCGATGCCGAAGGCGCCGGCAGCGAGGGCGTAGAGAGCAAGAGGCATGGCGGTTTCCAGTTCGAACTCGATGAACGCGACCAGACCCGCGCCCCGACCGCAGAGATCGTGTTGCCATGCCTTGTGAACCAGACTTGCCTTGGGCATATTTCCTGTGAAATAGATTCACAAATGGCCAGACCCGATATCAACCGTTCCGGCGAGATCGAAGTGTTCGTCCGCGTCGTCGAGGCGGGCAGTTTCTCGGCTGCGGCTCGTTCGCTGCGTATGACACCGTCGGCGGTGAGCAAGCTGATCGCGCGACTGGAGGCAAGGCTCGGCGCGCGGCTGGTCACGCGCTCGACGCGCAAGCTGCAGCTGACGCCGGAAGGGACGGCGTTCTATGACAGCGGGGTGCGCATCCTGGCCGATATGGCGGCGGCCGAGCGCGAGGCGGCCGTGGGTGCCGCGCCGCGCGGACGGCTGCGCGTCAACTCCTATGTGCCCTTCGGGGTGCATCGGCTGATCCCGCTGCTGCCTGATTTCCTCGAACGCTACCCCGGGATTTCGGTCGATCTGGTGCTGACCGACAGCGTCATCGATTTGATGGCTGAGCGTGCCGACGTCGCCATCCGCGCCGGGCCGCTCGGCGAGTCGCGGCTGGTGGCGCGCAAGCTCGGGCAAAGCCGGATGACAGTCGTTGCCGCACCGTCCTATCTCAAGACGCATGGCACGCCGCTGGTTCCAGCAGATCTCGACCGGCACAATCGCATGGCTTTCGGCTTTGTCCGGCATGTCGATGGCTGGTCGTTTGTCGATGCAACCGGGAACGCCGTCATGGTGCCGATCACCGGAAACACGCTGGTCGGCGATGGCGAGTCGATGCGGTTGATGGCGGTCGGCGGCGCCGGCATCGCCCGGCTGGCACACTGGCATGTGGCCGATGACATCGCGGCGGGGCGGCTGACGGCGCTGCTGGAGGATTTCAATCCGGGCGACGAGGAGCCTACCCACGCCGTCTATGTCGGCCAGGGCCGGCATTTGCCCGCACGGGTGCGGGCGTTTCTCGACTTTCTGGTCGAGAGCGTGCGGATGAGCTGAAAAGACGTTGGGGAGCCAGATGACCCCCCAAGCATCAGGCGACAGCGATGACTATTTCTTCGGGGTGAACGGCGCCGGGCGGCGACCGGCGCCCTGACGCTCCAGCATCCAGCCGGGATATTCGGCCGGCAGCGCGCTGACCTCATCCAGTTTGGCGAGATCGTCGGCGTCGAGCTTCACCTCGGCCGCGGCTAGGTTCTGCTCGAGCTGCTCCATGCGGCTGGCGCCGATGATGACGCTCATGACGAAAGGTTTGGCCAGGACATAACCGAGCGCGACCGTAGCGACGCTGACATCGTGCTTTTTGGCGATGTCGCGCATGACGGCGACGGCTGCCCAGGCGCGGTCCTCATCGACCGGCGGGAAGTTGAAGGCGGCGCGGCGGCCCTCGCCATTGCCGGGCGCGCCGGGACCGTATTTGCCCGACAGCAGGCCGCCGGCCATCGGCGACCACACCATCAAGCCGAGCTTCTCCTCGTTGATGAGCGGCACGATCTCACGCTCGAGATCGCGGCCGGCGATCGAGTAATAGGACTGGATGGTCTCGAAGCGGGAGAACCCCTTGCGCTCGGCAATGCCCAGAGCCTTGGCGATGCGCCATGCCTGCCAGTTGGAGACGCCGACATAGCGAACCTTGCCGCTGGCAACCAGGTCATCAAGTGCCCGTAGCGTCTCGTCGATCGGCGTCACCGTATCGGTGCCGTGCAACTGATAGAGGTCGATATGGTCGAGCTGCAGCCGCTCCAGGCTGCCCTCGACCGAATCCATGATGTGGCCTCGCGAAGAGCCGCGCTCGTTCGGGCCCTGGCCCATGGCGCCATGCACCTTGGTGGCAATGACGACGTCCGAGCGCTTGACGCCGAGATCCCTGAGCGACTGGCCGAGCAGGCGCTCGGACTGGCCGAAGGAGTAGACGTCGGCGGTGTCGAAGAAATTGACGCCGGCGGCGATCGAACGGCCAACGATGTCGTTGACGCCCTTCTGGTCGAGGCTGGCGATCAGACCCCATTGGGCATTCTCGCCGGCGGCGCCGAAGGTCATTGTGCCGAGGCAGAGTTCGGAGACGAACATCCCCGTATTTCCGAGTTGATTGTAGCGCATGGTGGCAGCTCCAGAAGATTTGGTGATTACGCAAAGCAAATAGGAACGGTACGTTTCGTTTCCAGTGGTGGCGTAATCGACCGGATGCATCTGGCCCCATAGAACTCGTCAACCGTGGCGAGATGCGCGAGGCGATGTTTGTGTCGAAAATCTATCAGAATTCCACGGGTCGGATCATCGTCTCTGAGCGGCGGTTGACCTCCTCGACGAAATCGTCGTCCCATGCGGGACCGGAGAGGAGATATTCCGCAAGCGAAGGCTTTGCGCCGATCAGTTGGTCATAGTCATCAGGAGACAACACGACGGCAGCTGGCTTTCCGCGCAAGGTGATGGTTTGCGGCCCTTCTTCGCGCGCCTGTCGCACAAGCTTCGAAAGATTGTTTCGTGCGTCCCTGAGGTGCCAGTCCAAGAAGAATAGTCCTCGCTAACTCGGCCGGATGTGCTCGATACATTAGCTCGAAAAATCGGGGATCGACAGGTGTCTCGCGAAGCCGACGACTACCGGCTCCCAAAAATCGCCGAGCCGACCCGGACGCTGGTGGCGCCGAAGGCGATCGCGGTCTCGTAGTCGCCGGACATGCCCATCGACAGTTTGGCGACGCCGGCCTCCTTGCCGAGCTTTTCCAGCAGGGCGAAATGCGGGCCGGGATTCTCGTCCGCCGGCGGGATGCACATCAGGCCTTCGATGGCGAGGCCGTGGACATCGCGGCAGCGGGCAACGAAGGCAACGGCGTCGCGCGGCTCGATGCCGGCCTTTTGCGGCTCCGAGCCGGTATTGACCTGGACATAGAGTTTTGGTGCACGGCCTTGCCTAGCGATCTCCTTGGCGAGTTCGGCGGCGATCTTCTCGCGGTCGACGGTCTCGATGACGTCGGCGAGCGCGACGGCTTCCTTCGCCTTGTTCGACTGCAGCGGGCCGATCAGATGCAGCTCGATGTCGGGGAATTCAGTTTTCAGCGCCGGCCATTTGCCTTGCGCCTCCTGCACCCGGTTTTCGCCAAAGACGCGCTGGCCGGCCTCGATGACCGGGCGGATGGCGTCGGCCTCAAAAGTCTTCGACACAGCAACCAGCGTCACGGAGCCGGCGTCGCGGCCGGCCTCGCGCTCGGCGGCAGCGATCCTCGTCCTGACGGCGAAAAACTGTTCGACGGCGCTCGCCATGCCTATATCCTGCCTGTCTTTCTAGCCCTCGCCGGCTCACCGCAGTTGACGGGTCCGGCAATCCATGGTGAACACCGCCACGACATTTACCTTGGCCACCGGGCCTTGTCCGGCGGTCTGCGCCTGCTTTTAAGTGAAAATCATCCGATGGCAACCGAACGATACAATCCGCGCGCGTCAGAGCCCAAATGGCAGAAGGCCTGGGCCGAAAAGAAGCTGTTCGAAGCGCAGAACGACGACCCGAAGCCGAAATACTACGTGCTGGAGATGTTCCCCTATCCCTCGGGGAAGATCCATATCGGCCACACCCGCAACTACACGATGGGCGACGTGGTGGCGCGCTACAAGCGGGCCAAGGGTTTCAACGTGCTGCACCCTATGGGCTGGGACGCTTTCGGCATGCCGGCCGAAAATGCGGCGATGCAGAACAAGGTCCATCCCAAGGAATGGACCTACGCCAACATCGCCGCCATGCGCGAACAGCTCAAGATGATGGGCCTGTCGCTGGACTGGACGCGTGAGTTCGCCACCTGCGACGTCGACTATTACCACCGCCAGCAGATGCTGTTTCTCGATTTCGTCGAGAAAGGGCTGGTGACGCGCAAATCCTCCAAGGTCAATTGGGACCCGGAGGACATGACGGTGCTCGCCAACGAGCAGGTCATCGACGGGCGCGGCTGGCGCTCGGGCGCGCTGGTCGAACAGCGTGAGCTGACGCAGTGGTTCTTCAAGATCACCGATTTTGCGCAGGACCTGCTGGACTCGCTGGACGGCCTCGGCGAATGGCCGGAAAAGGTCAAGCTGATGCAGCAGAACTGGATCGGCCGCTCGGAAGGGCTGCTGGTCCGCTGGCCGCTGGCTGCTCCGGTTGGGGACACGCACGAGCTGGAAGTCTACACGACCAGGCCCGACACCATTTTCGGCGCCTCCTTCATGGCTGTCGCCGCCGACCATCCGCTGGCCAGGAAGGCCGCCGAGACCAATGTCGAACTGGCCAAGTTCATTGACGAAATCAGACATATGGGCACCTCGGTGGCCGCGCTTGAGACGGCGGAGAAAAAGGGCTTCGACACCGGCATCCGCGTCGTTCATCCGTTCGACGACTCGTGGACGCTGCCGGTCTATGTCGCCAATTTCGTGCTGATGGAATACGGCACCGGCGCCATATTCGGCTGCCCGTCGGGCGACCAGCGCGACCTCGATTTCGCCAACAGATACGGCCTGCCGGTGATCCCGGTGGTGATGTCGGAAGATGCCGACGCCAAGACCTTCCAGGTCACGGAAGAGGCCTATGTCGATGACGGCGTGATGATCAATTCGCGTTTCCTCGACGGCCTGAAGCCGGAGCAGGCGTTCGACGAGGTGGCAAAGCTCCTGGAGCAGAAGACCATCGGCGGCCGGCCAATGGCGGAGCGCAAGGTGAACTTCCGCTTGCGCGACTGGGGCATTTCGCGTCAGCGCTACTGGGGCTGCCCGATCCCGATGATCCATTGCGAGGATTGCGGCGTCGTGCCGGTGCCGAAGGCCGACCTGCCGGTCAAGCTGCCCGACGACATCGAGTTCGACCGTCCCGGCAATCCGCTCGACCGCCACCCGACCTGGCGGCATGTGAAGTGCCCGCAATGCGGCAAGGATGCGCGCCGCGAGACCGACACGATGGACACGTTCGTCGATTCGTCCTGGTATTTCGCGCGCTTCACCGCGCCCTGGGCCAATGAGCCGACGGAGCCCAAGGCTGCCGATGACTGGCTGGCCGTCGACCAGTATATTGGCGGCATCGAGCACGCGATCCTCCATCTGCTCTATTCGCGCTTCTTCACCCGCGCCATGCGCGCGACCGGGCATCTCGACCTGGCCGAGCCATTCAAGGGCCTGTTCACGCAAGGCATGGTGGTGCATGAGACCTACCGCGTCGGCGGTGCGTCGAACAATGGCCGCTGGCTGTCACCGGCTGAGGTCAAGATCGAGGATGTCGGCGGCAAGCGCCGCGCCATCGAGATCGCCACCGGCGAAGAGGCGGCGATCGGCTCGCTCGAAAAGATGTCGAAGTCGAAGAAGAACACGGTGAGCCCGGAAGACATCACCGACGGCTACGGCGCCGACACCGCGCGCTGGTTCATGCTGTCGGATTCGCCGCCCGAACGCGACGTGGAATGGACCGACGATGGCGCCGCCGGCGCGCACCGTTTCATCCAGCGTGTCTGGCGCCTGGTGTCGATCGCCGCCGAGACGCTCGATGGCGTCAAGCCACAGGCGGCGCAGGATGGCGAGGCCGGTGCCGTTTCCAAGGCCGCGCACAAGATCCTGAAAGCGATCGGCGAGGATATCGAGAAGCTCGGCTTCAACCGGGCCATCGCCCGCATCTACGAACTTGCCAATGCCTTGAACACGCCGCTCAACGACGTTGCCGAGGGCAAGGCCGATGCGGCGCTGAAAGGCGCCTGCCGCGAGGCGGTGGAGATCCTTGTGCATGTGGTCGCGCCGGTCATGCCGCATCTGGCCGAAGAGTGCTGGCACACGCTCGGCGGCACCGATCTGGTCGCCGAACGGCCATGGCCGGTCTACGACCCGGCGCTGGTGGTCGACAACGAGATCGTGCTGCCGGTTCAGGTCAACGGCAAGAAGCGCGGCGATTTGACAATTGCCCGCGACGCGGACCAAGGTGCGGTCGAAAAAGCGGTTCTGGCTCTCGACTTCGTGCAGAAAGCGCTGGAAGGTAAGGCGCCCCGCAAGGTGATCATCGTGCCGCAGAGGATCGTCAATGTCGTTGCCTGATTTCAAAAAGACGGGGCTTGACTTCGGAAAGACGACGCATGTGCTGCGCCGCACCGCGCTCTGCGGGCTGGTGGCCTCGATGACGCTGGTTTCGGCCTGCACGGTCAGGCCGCTCTATTCGAGCGCGCCGCTGACGGCAGGCTCGACTGTCAGCGCGTCGGCGGAGCTTGCCTCGATCGCGGTCAAGCCGGTCAAGACCCGCTATGCCCAGCAGGTCCGCAACAATCTGATCTTCGCCTTCGGCCAGGGTGCCGGCGAAACGACGGCACCGGTCTACATGCTCGATCTCGGCGTCACCGAACTGGTCGAATCGGCCGCGGTGGTGCAGATCCAGACCGACGAAGACGAGCCGACGGCAGGCACGGTGACGCTGACCGCAAACTATGTGCTGACCGATGCCAGGACCGGCGTGGTGATCGCAACCGGCAAACGGTCGATCCCATCATCCTTCGACAAGCCGACGCAGGAGTTCGCCTCCTACCGGGCACAGCTCGACGCCGAGAACCGCGCCGCGCGTGAACTGGCTGAAATGGTGAGCCTGTCGGTCGCCCAGGACTTGGTCAGGCACGGCAAGAAGGCCTGAGCATTCCCTGGCGCTGCCAACTAGACTTTTAGCAGTCCGCAACAAAAAGGCCGGTTTCCCGGCCTTCTTTCGTTTGTATCGAACCGATCTCAGCCGATCTTCTGGCCGGTCTTGGCCCAGTCGGCAGCGAACTGATCCAGGCCCTTGTCGGTCAACGGGTGCTTGACCAGCGCCTTCAGCGTCGCGGCCGGCGCGGTAACGACATCGGCGCCGATCAGGGCTGCCTGCTTGACGTGGTTCACGGTGCGAACCGAAGCGACGAGGATCTCGGTGTCGAAATCGTAATTGTCGTAGATCTGCCGGATCTCCTGGATCAGTTCCATGCCGTCCGCGCCGGTATCGTCGACGCGGCCGACGAAGGGCGAGATGAACGAGGCGCCGGCCTTGGCCGCCAGCAGCGCCTGGTTGGCCGAGAAGCACAGCGTTACATTGACCATGCGGTTCATCTCGGTGCGGATCGTCTTGCAGGCGCGCAGGCCGTCGAGCGTCAGCGGCACCTTGATGCAGACATTGTCGGCGATCTTGGCCAGGATGTTGGCCTCGGCCATCATGTCCTTGTATTCGACCGCAACAACCTCGGCCGAAACCGGGCCCCTGACGATGTCGCAGATCTGCTTGGTGACCTCGGCGATCTTGCCGCCGGATTTCAGGATCAGCGAGGGATTGGTGGTCACGCCGTCGAGCAGCCCCAGGTCGTTCAGTTCCTTGATGTCCTTGATGTCAGCGGTGTCGACAAAAAATTTCATGGGGGTCTCCTGAAAGATTTCCATGTGCATGCCATGCACATTCGAGGTTGCCCTTTGATCTAGACCAAAGTCGGGGCAAGGTCACGCCCGATGATCGAAGATTCGCCCTTTGTCGCAGCCGCGCCGGTGCTGGTGCCGATGCCGGCCGAACGGCCCTACACCTACGCTGTGCCTGCCGGCGTGCGCGTGGTGCCGGGCTCGATCGTGCGCGTGCCGCTCGGTCCGCGCCAGGTTGCCGGCATCGTCTGGGATGGTGCGGTCGAGAATATCGACGCCAAAAAGCTGCGCCCGATCGAACAGGTCTTCGACTGCCCGCCGATCGACCGCGGCATGCGCCGCTTTGTCGACTGGCTGGCGCAGTACACGCTGTCGCCGCCCGGCATGGTGGCGCGCATGCTGTTGCGCGCGCCGGAGGCGTTCGATCCCGAACCATGGATCGAGGGCCTGCAGCGGACCCTCGTCATGCCCGACCGGATGACGGATGCCAGGACGCGCGTGCTGGAGACGGCGGAAGGGGGGCTTGCCTGGACGCGATCCGGCCTGGCGCACGCGGCGGGCGTGTCGTCGACGGTGGTCGAGGGGCTCAAGGCGCAAGGCGTGTTCGAAACGGTGATGATCCCGCCTCGACCGGTGGTCGCCGCGCCCGATCCCTCCTACGCCATGCCGGAGCTGATGCCGGACCAGGCAGACGCGGCCGCCATGCTGCGCGCCAATGTCGCGGCCGCTGCTTTCAACGTCACGCTGCTCGACGGCGTCACCGGTTCAGGCAAGACGGAAGTTTATTTCGAGGCGGTGGCGGCAGCCCTCGACCAGGGCAGGCAGGTGTTGATCCTGCTGCCGGAGATCGCGCTGACGCATACCTTCCTCGAACGCTTCCAGCAGCGTTTCGGCGCCAAGCCGGCGGAATGGCATTCCGACCTGCCGCCCCGAATGCGCGAAAAGGTCTGGCGGCAGGTGGCGGAAGGCGGCGTGCGCGTCGTTGCCGGGGCGCGTTCGGCGCTGTTCCTGCCGTTCCGCGAGCTCGGGCTGATCGTCGTCGACGAGGAGCACGACCCCGCCTACAAGCAGGAGGATCGCGTCTTCTACAATGCGCGCGACATGGCGGTGGTGCGCGGCCATATCAGCGGCTTCCCGGTGGTGCTGGCGTCGGCGACGCCATCGGTCGAAAGCCGGGTCAATGCGCAGCAGGGCCGCTACAGCAGGGCGGTGCTGTCGGCGCGCTTTGCCGAAGCCGCGCTTCCCGATCTCAAGACGATCGACATGCGGCGCGCGCCGCCGGCCCGCGGCGGCTTTCTGTCGCCGCTGCTGATCGACCAGATGCAACGTACGCTGGAGAAGAAGGAGCAGTCGCTGCTGTTCCTCAACCGGCGCGGCTATGCGCCGCTGACGCTGTGCCGTGTCTGCGGCCACCGCTTCGGCTGCCCGGTTTGTTCGGCCTGGCTGGTCGAGCACCGCTTTCGCGGCCAACTCGTCTGCCATCATTGCGGGCACAATGAGAAGCGGCCGGAGGCTTGCCCGGAATGCGGCACGCTCGACCATCTGGTCGCCTGCGGGCCTGGCGTCGAGCGGATAGCTGAAGAAGTCGTGGCGCATTTCCCCGACGCGCGCACGATCGTCCTGTCATCCGATTTGATGGGTGGAGTGCGCCGGCTGCGGCTGGAGCTCGAGGCCATTGCCAATGGCGAGGCCGACATCGTCATCGGCACGCAGCTGGTCGCCAAGGGCCATAACTTTCCCAACATGACGCTGGTCGGTGTCGTCGATGCCGATCTCGGCCTCGCCAATGGCGATCCCCGCGCCGCTGAGCGCACCTTCCAGTTGCTCAGCCAGGTGACCGGCCGCGCCGGCCGCACCGGCAAGAAGAGCCTCGGCCTGCTGCAGACTTTCCAGCCGGACCATCCGGTGATGCGGGCGATCGTCTCGGGCGATGCCGAGGCCTTTTACGAACGCGAGATCACTGAGCGCGAACGGGCAGCCCTGCCGCCCTTCGGCAGGCTTGCCGGCGTCATCGTCAGTGCGGTGACGCGGGCCGAGGCCGAAGGCCACGCGCGCGGCCTGCGCCGTGCAGCACCCCAGGCCAGCGACCTGTTCGTGCTCGGTCCGGCCGAGGCGCCGCTGTCGCTGCTCGGTGGGCGCCATCGTTTCCGTTTGCTGATCCAGGGTGAAAAGCGCGCCGACATCCAAGGCTTCATCCGCACCATGCTGGCCGAAGGGCCGAAGCAGCGCGGCTCGGTCCGCGTGCAGGTCGACATCGATCCGCAGAGCTTTTTGTAAGATTGATGGCGCAATTTTCAGCGGAGCAATGACGCTATGAAAACCCTTGGCCTCATCGGCGGCATGAGCTGGGAATCGACGGCGATCTATTATCGCCTGCTCAACGAGATCGTGCGCGAGCGGCTGAGCGGGCTGCATTCGGCAAAGCTGTTGCTCTATTCCTTCGACTTCGCCGAGATCGCCGAGCGGCAGCATCATGGCGACTGGGACGGTGCGGGCGAGCTTCTGGCGGATGCCGCGCGCAAGCTGGAGGCGGGCGGCGCCGAAGGGCTGCTGATTTGCACCAACACCATGCACAAGCTTGCCGATCAGGTGCAGGCGGCGGTGTCCATTCCACTTATCCACATCGCCGATGCCACGGCGGTTGCGGTGAAGGGCGCCGGCGTCAAGCGGCCGGCGCTGCTGGCGACGCGCTTCACCATGGAGCAGGATTTTTACAAGGGCCGGCTGACGGAGAAATATGGGCTGGAGCCGGTGGTGCCGGACCAGGCCGGGCGCGACATGGTGCACAGCGTGATCTATGACGAGCTCTGCCAGGGCATCGTCAGCGCGCCATCGAAGGCGGCCTATATCGATGAGGTCGCCCACCTGCGGCGCGATGAGAAAATCGACGGCGTCATCATGGGCTGCACCGAGATCACCATGCTGATCGGCGAGCGCGATTTCGACATTCCGGTGTTCGACACCACGCGTATCCATGCCGAGGCAGCGGTCGAATTCGCCCTCGCTTGATATGCCTCTTTATTGGGGCATGATCTTTTCCGAAAACCGGAAACCACTTTTTGCTTCGCTGACCTTCGGTTCGGGATCATGCTCCCGAATCTGCCGGCCGCCATCTGGCGCGCGGTCTTTCCTTCGCTAGAATGACCGCGATTTCAGACAGCCATTTATCGAGGGGACAAGATGGAATTTGCGTTTCCGTGGCCAACCAGCCAGGGCGAGTGGCTGGCGTGGTCGAGCGCCGTCGTCACCTTGGCTTTGGGATTGCTTTTTTTCCTTGCGCCGGGGCTCGCCTTCCGGATCCTGCGGCTACAGGTCCGGCCGGAAAAAGCAGCGGCGATCGCCGAAGGGCGGGGCCGCATGTCGGGCTTCTATCTCGGCGTCAGCCTGTGCTGCATTTTGCTCGCGCAGCCGCTGCTCTACATGGCGCTTGGCTTCTCCTGGCTGTTTACCGCCTTCGGCCGGCTGCTGTCGATGATGTCGGACGGCGCCAATACGCCTTTCAACTGGGTTTCCATCGTCGTGGAACTGGTGCTGGCCGGGCTGCCGCTTGCCTTCGCGTTCGGCTTTATGCCTTGAATCCAACGGCTTCGGTTGAACTCAGCCGCCGGATGCGACAATAGTGCCCGAAAACCATGCGGGACGACGCATTGCGGTCTTAAAATGCCTGTGCTAGACGGCAATCGACTTTCGGCCGGGGATAGCGGAAGCCGCGCCTCCGTGCTTGGAAAAACTTAGTAAGGTCAAAGATTTAGCCAGAGTTTTTGCTCGCGCCAACAATCTGCGGCCCCTCAGACAAGAGAAAAGACGGTCCGTGGCTCAATCGTCATCGCCAATCTCAGGTGTCGCAGAACGCTACGCGGGTTCGCTGTTCGAACTTGCGCTGCAGTCGAATTCGGTGGCCAAGGTCGAGGCCGACCTCAACAGTTTCGCCAGGATGCTGGATGACAGCGCCGACCTGACGCGCCTCATCAACAGCCCGGTGTTCTCCAGCGAGGACCAGGCCAAGGCAATCGCGTCGATCGCCGACAAGGCCGGCATCACCGGCCTGACCGGCAATTTCCTGCGCGTCGTCGCCCGCAACCGCCGGCTCTTCGCGGTGCCCGGCATGATCAAGGCATTTCGCCGGATCTCTGCCGAACAGCGCGGTGAGACATCAGCCGAGGTCACTTCGGCGCATGAACTGACGTCTGCCCAGCAGACGGAACTCAAGGCCGCGCTGAAAAGCGTCGCCGGCAAGGACGTGGCCATCACTGTTACCGTCGATCCGTCGCTGCTCGGCGGGCTGGTGGTCAAGATGGGCTCGCGCCAGATCGATACGTCGCTCAAAACCAAACTCAATTCGCTCAAGCTTGCACTGAAAGAGGTCGGCTGATGGACATCCGCGCCGCGGAAATTTCCGCAATTCTCAAAGATCAGATCAAGAATTTCGGCAAGGAGGCCGAGGTCTCCGAAGTCGGCCAGGTGCTGTCCGTCGGTGACGGTATCGCTCGCGTCTACGGCCTCGACAATGTCCAGGCCGGCGAAATGGTCGAGTTCCCCGGCGGCATCCGCGGCATGGCGCTCAACCTCGAAGCCGACAATGTCGGCGTCGTCATCTTCGGCGCCGACCGCGACATCAAGGAAGGCGACATCGTCAAGCGCACCGGCGCCATCGTCGATACGCCTGTCGGCATGGGCCTGCTCGGCCGCGTCGTCGACGCGCTCGGCAATCCGATCGACGGCAAGGGCCCGATCAAGGCGACCGAACGCAAGCGCGTGGACGTCAAGGCGCCAGGCATCATCCCGCGCAAGTCGGTCAACGAGCCGATGTCGACCGGCCTCAAGGCCATCGATGCGCTGATCCCCGTTGGCCGCGGCCAGCGCGAGCTGGTCATCGGCGATCGCCAGACCGGCAAAACCGCGATCATCCTCGACACGATGCTCAACCAGAAGGCCGTGCACGACAACGGACCGGAAAAGGAAAAGCTCTACTGCGTCTACGTCGCCATCGGGCAGAAGCGCTCGACGGTCGCGCAGTTCGTGAAGGTTCTCGAAGAGCGCGGCGCGCTTGAATATTCGATCATCGTCGCCGCCACCGCTTCCGATCCGGCGCCGATGCAGTTCCTGGCGCCGTTCACCGGCGCCACCATGGGCGAATATTTCCGGGACAACGGCATGCATGCGCTGATCAGCTATGACGATCTGTCGAAGCAGGCCGTCGCCTATCGCCAGATGTCGCTCTTGCTGCGCCGCCCGCCGGGTCGCGAAGCCTATCCGGGCGACGTGTTCTACCTGCATTCGCGCCTGCTCGAGCGCGCCGCCAAGCTCAACGACGATCTGGGTGGCGGTTCGCTGACCGCGCTGCCGATCATCGAGACGCAGGCCAACGACGTGTCGGCCTACATCCCGACCAACGTGATCTCGATCACCGACGGCCAGATCTTCCTCGAAACCAACCTGTTCTTCCAGGGCATCCGTCCGGCGGTCAACGTCGGCCTGTCGGTGTCGCGCGTCGGTTCGTCGGCGCAGATCAAGGCAATGAAGCAGGTCGCCGGCTCGATCAAGGGAGAGCTGGCGCAGTACCGCGAAATGGCTGCGTTCGCGCAGTTCGGCTCCGATCTCGACGCCGCCACGCAGCGCCTGCTCAACCGCGGCTCGCGCCTGACCGAACTGTTGAAGCAGCCGCAGTTCTCGCCGCTCAAGGTCGAGGAGCAGGTCACGGTGATCTTCGCCGGCGTCAACGGCTATCTCGACAAGCTGGCGCTGAACCAGGTCGGCAAGTTCGAGCACGGCCTGCTCAGCCATATGCGCTCGGCCGGCAAGGACGTGCTGGACGGCATCCGCAAGGAAAAGGCGCTGTCGGACGATCTGCGCGCCAAGCTGAAGGCCGAGATCGACGCCTTCGCCAAGACCTTCGCTTGAGAAGAAGCCGGACGCTCGGGATCAGGTTTGAAGCATGCCTTCATTAAAAGACCTTCGTAACCGTATCGCCTCGGTCAAGGCGACGCAGAAGATCACCAAGGCGATGCAGATGGTCGCCGCGGCGAAGCTGCGTCGCGCGCAGGAAGCAGCGGAGGCGGCGCGTCCCTATTCCGAGCGGATGGGTGCGGTGCTGGCCAATATCACGCAGGCGATCGGCGGCGGCGGCGATGCCCCGGCGCTGATGACCGGCACCGGCAAGGACGATGTGCATCTGCTCGTCGTCTGCACGGCCGAGCGCGGCCTGTGCGGCGGCTTCAACTCGCAGATCGCACGTCTGGCCCGCGACCATATCCGCCGGCTTCTGGCCGACGGCAAGCAGGTCAAGATCATCTGCGTCGGCAAGAAGGGTTTCGACATTCTGCGCCGAGACTATGCCTCGCTGATTATCGACCGCGTCGACCTACGCGATGTGAAGAAGCTCGGCTTCGTCAATGCCGATGCGATCGCCCGTAAGATCATCCATCTGTTCGGCGAAGGCGGCTTCGATATCTGCACGCTGTTTTATTCGCAGTTCAAGTCGGTGATCAGCCAGATTCCGACCGCGCAGCAGATCATTCCTGCCGGCGTGGCTTCGGCTCCCGCCGAAGCGACCGCCGGTGGCAATGCCGTCTACGAATACGAGCCGGAGCCGGGCGAGATCCTCACCGACCTCATTCCGCGCAACATCTCGGTCCAGGTCTTCCGCGCGCTGCTCGAAAACGCAGCCGGCGAGATGGGCGCCAAAATGAGCGCCATGGACAATGCAACGCGCAATGCCGGCGACATGATCAACAAACTGTCGATCACCTATAACCGCCAGCGGCAGGCGCAGATCACCAAGGAACTGATCGAAATCATTTCGGGCGCCGAAGCGCTCTAGGCGCGACCGCCAGGAGGTCATCGACCTTCTGATGGAGCGTGAGAAACAAAGGACGAGAAGGGTAAAGACGATGGCGAAAGCAGCGACCCCCGCGAAGACGGCCCCCAAAGCGGCCGCAAAGGCTCCGGCAGCAGCGGCGAAGGCCGCTCCGGCCAAGAAGGCGGCCGCGCCCGCCAAGGCCGCGGCCCCGGCAGCGAAGACGACGAGCGTTGCCGTCAAGAAGACCGGCGCCATCGGCAAGGTTCGCCAGGTCATCGGCGCCGTCGTCGACGTGCAGTTCGGCGATCATCTGCCGGCCATTTTGAACGCCATCGAAACCTCCAATGTCGGCAACCGCCTGGTGCTCGAAGTTGCCCAGCATCTGGGCGAAAACACCGTGCGCTGCATCGCCATGGATTCCACCGAAGGCCTGGTTCGCGGCCAGGACGTCTATGACACCGGCGCGCCGATCACCGTTCCGGTCGGCCCGGGCATGCTCGGCCGCATCATCAACGTCATCGGCGAGCCGGTCGACGAAGAAGGCCCGGTCGACGGCATCGAGATGCGCGCCATCCACCAGCCGGCGCCTACCTATGTCGAACAGTCGACGGAAGCGCAGATCCTGATCACCGGCATCAAGGTGCTCGACCTTCTGGCGCCCTACGCCCGCGGAGGCAAGATCGGCCTGTTCGGCGGCGCCGGCGTCGGCAAGACGGTTCTGATCCAGGAGCTGATCAACAACGTCGCCAAGGCGCATGGCGGCTTCTCGGTCTTCGCCGGCGTCGGCGAGCGCACCCGCGAGGGCAACGATCTTTATCACGAGTTCATCGAGTCCGGCGTCAACAAGAAGGGCGGCGGCGAAGGCTCCAAGGCGGCACTGGTCTATGGCCAGATGAACGAGCCGCCGGGCGCGCGTGCCCGCGTCGGCCTGACCGGCCTGACGGTCGCCGAATATTTCCGCGACCAGGGCCAGGACGTGCTGTTCTTCGTCGACAACATCTTCCGCTTCACGCAGGCCGGTTCTGAAGTGTCGGCGCTGCTCGGCCGTATTCCTTCGGCCGTGGGTTACCAGCCAACGCTGGCCACCGACATGGGTGCGCTGCAGGAACGCATCACCACAACGACCAAGGGTTCGATCACTTCGGTGCAGGCGATCTACGTGCCGGCCGACGATTTGACCGACCCGGCGCCTGCGACCTCGTTCGCCCACCTGGACGCGACGACCGTGCTCAACCGCGCGATCTCGGAAAAGGGCATCTACCCCGCCGTCGATCCGCTCGACTCGACCTCGCGCATGCTCGATCCGCTGGTCGTCGGCGAGGAGCACTATGCCGTCGCCCGCCAGGTGCAGTCGATCCTCCAGCGCTACAAGTCGCTGCAGGACATTATCGCCATCCTTGGCATGGATGAGCTGTCGGAAGAGGACAAGCAGACGGTGGCCCGCGCCCGCAAGATCGAGCGCTTCCTGTCGCAGCCGTTCTTCGTCGCCGAAGTGTTTACGGGTGCGCCGGGCAAGCTGGTCGACCTCGCCGACACAATCAAGGGCTTCAAGGGCCTCTGCAACGGCGACTACGATCACCTGCCGGAAGCCGCCTTCTACATGGTCGGCGGCATCGACGAAGCGGTCGAGAAGGCTCAGCGCCTGGCGGCTGAAGCAGCGTAATCAAGGCAATAGGGAGTAGTCAGTAGTCAGTAGTGAATAGCGGCCGGGTGATCAGGACAGCTGTCCTCTCCCTACTCCCTACTCACTATTCCCTACTCACTAAATTGACATGGCTGAAGCTTTCAAGTTCGAACTGGTCTCGCCGGAGCGCCTCCTGGTTTCCGAGCAGGTCGAGTCCGTCGTCATTCCAGGCGCCGAAGGTGAAATGACAGTCATGGCGCACCATGCGCCAGTCATGACCACGATCAAGCCGGGCGTCGTCACGCTGAAGACCGCCGGCGGCAAGGAAGAGCGCTATGTGGTGTTCGGCGGCTTTGCCGACATCGTCCCTGCCGGCTGCACGCTGCTCGCCGAATCGGCGGTCGCCGTCGGCGATATCGACCGCGCCGATCTCGCCCGCCGCATCCAGGAAGCCAAGGAAGACGCCGCCGACGCCAAGGACGACCAGAGCCGCAGCAAGGCGGAGCAGTTCCTTAGCCAGCTTACCACGCTCGAAGGCGCGCTGCTGCCGGCGTAAGCCGCAGAATGACTTGAAGAAAAGGCCGGGCTCAGCCCGGCTTTTTTGTTGCGGCCGCCATCCTGGATCGTCTCGCATAGGCGCAGGGCCTTGGCGGGATTTCAGGGCGGGCAGCCAGCATGATCAGATCGGGTGGCGGCATGCCGGCTGCCAGTCAGGGCGAGATGAGCTTGTATTAGGCGATGGCGCCGGCGGAACCGCGATTTGGCTGCGGCGGTACAGTCGGATCGGGGCTTGCCCCTGCTTTCTGGTTGTTCGACAGTCCGGCTGTCTATCGATTTGGGGTGGCCGATGACGGAACAGACAACGCAACCGGAAGCGGCCTCGCGATCCCGGTGGACGACGGCGCTGATCGCGGCCTTTGGCGGTCCGTTCGGCGGGTTCCTTTGGATCGGCGCCGGCCGGCCGGCGGTTGCCAGCCTGGTGGTGATCAGCGCCATAAGCATTGCGCTGACATATGTGGGATTCCCGGTTCTGCCGGGGGTCGATCTCGCCTGGCTGGTGGATCTCTCCAGTTTAGGTCTCATGGTCCTGTGGGTAGCGCTCGTCGTGCCTTTCGCGTCACGATACAGACCGAACCGGTGGTATTCACACGGCCTTTCGGTGCTGCTGTTGGCCGTGCTGACCTCCTACGGAGCCGCGTTAGCGATCCGCACATTCCTCTTCCAGCCGTTTTCGACCCCGGCAGGCAGCATGACACCAACGCTGGAACTCGGCGACTATTTCTTCGTCTCGAAGTTTGCCTATGGTTACAGCCGCTACAGTGTTCCTCTTGGGCTGCTGCCCTTCGAAGGCCGGATCTTTGCCGCCGAGCCGAAGCGCGGAGATATTGTGGTGTTCAAATTTCCAGCGGATCCGAGCATCGACTACGTCAAGCGGGTCGTTGGACTGCCGGGCGACAAAATCCAGATGGTCGACGGAATCCTTCGCATCAATGGTGTGGCGGTCAAACTCGAGGATGTTGGTCCGTACAGCTCCGAGGACTCTCCCCAAAGCGCCAGACTGCAACGTGAAACCCTCCCCAACGGCGTTTCCTATTCCGTCATCAGTCTTACGGACAATTCAATAACCGACAACACGCGGGTGTTCGACGTGCCCGAAGGCCACTATTTCGTGCTTGGCGACAACAGGGATAATTCCTCCGATAGCCGGCTCAGTGTCGGCTTCGTTCCTGCCGAAAACCTGGTCGGCAAGGCAGTGCGACTGTTCTGGAATTCGCAAGGCACGGAGTATTCGTCGCGGCAGAGGCTGGACGCTCCGGCGGGACAATAGGCTTGAAATGGGCGGTTCCGGACCAGCTTCAGCCTACGTTTGTCGGCTCCGGTATGCCGAGCGCTGAGAGCGCAAGCACGATCCCGCCTTGCAGGATATGCTCGCGATGAGCGGCGACCAGTTCGATCAGCGTCTGCCGCTCGGGCTTGCCGCTGGCGAAGCCGGCCCAGTCGAACACCGCCGCTACTCGTTCCAGCATCCGTCGTTCGTCGAGCGCCGCCAGCGCCGCGTCGAGCGGATCGGTAAAGTGGGCTTCCGGCAGGTCCTTGCCGCGCGCCTCGCAGGCGGCGATCCAGGCGGCGATCACCAGCGTCAGATGCTCCGGGACCAGGCCGGCCTGGATGCACTCGATGGCGGTAGCGACAATGCGCTGCGGCAATTTCTGGCTGCCGTCATTGGCGATCTGCGCGGTGCGGTGGGCCAGCGCGGTGTTGGAGAAACGTTCGGCAAGTTCGGCCGTATAGGCTGACGTGTCGAGCCCGGCATCCCCAGGCAATGTCGGGATGGCCTCGGCCCAGAGCCGGTCGACGAACGCGCGGATCGCGGGATCCGCGAAGGCGCGGTCGACGGTGACGTGGCCGCTGAGCAGGCCGATATAGGCGATGCCCGAATGGGCGCCGTTGAGCAGCCGAAGCTTCATGTCCTCGAACGGCCGGACATCCTCGACCATGGTGACGCCGAATTTCTCCCAGGCCGGGCGGCCGGCTGGAAACCTGTTTTCGATCACCCATTGCCGGAACGGTTCGGTCATCACCGGCCAGGCGTCCTCGAGGCCGAGTTCGACCGCGATGCGCGCCCGGTCGGCATCGGTGGTTGCCGGCACGATGCGGTCGACCATGCTCGATGGGAATGCAACGTCATCGGCTATATGACCGGCGAGGGCAGCGTCGCCTGAAGCAGCAGCGCCGGCATCGCGCAGTTTTGCAAACCCGACCAGCAGCCGGTGCAGCGTGGCGCCATTGGCCGGCAGGTTGTCGCAGCAAAGCACGGTGAAGGGCGGCGTGCCGGCGGCCCGGCGTCGCACCAGCGCTTCCGCCAGGAATCCATGCGCTGTCCTGGGAGATCCGGGATTGCCCAGATCGTGGACGATATCGGGATGGTTTTCGTCGAGGCTGCCGTCGGCGGCCCTGAGATAGGCCTTTTCGGTGATGGTCAGGGTGACGATGCGGGTGCGCGGGTCGGTCAGCGCGGCCAGCACCGCGCCGGGGTCTTCCGGCGCGACCAGCATCGACTGGATCGAGCCGATAATGTGCAGCGCTTCGCCATCGCTGCCGCGCACCGCCAGCGTGTAGAGCCCGTCCTGTGGCGTCAGCGCATCGCGCGTGTCGGGGCTGCGCAGCGAGACGCCGACAATGCCCCAGCCGGTCTCGCCGGCCGCTAGGCAGTCATCGACATAGGCGGCCTGATGGGCACGGTGGAAGGCTCCAACGCCGAGATGGACGATGCCTGGGGCGACACTGGCGCGATCATAGGGGGGGACCGCGACCGAGGCCGGCAAGGATTGCACTGTTGCGTTGGAAAGGCGTCTGCTGGTCATGGCTTGGCTTGTTGGGCGCGGCTTGTCGCTGGATGGTGTGCGGGGCGGGATCTGCTAGCGGCGTAACATCCGCTCTTCCGCCGCACAATGACCTGACGCCGGTTAAAAGTCATCATACAACAATCCAGTTTTTGTATGTTGACATTATTTCTTTCCAATCCTACCGATATCGCCCCTGGGAGGAACGACGTGGCGGGACTGACCGATCCGGATCTGCTTTTTGCCGCCGAAGGGCGCGCGCTGTCGATCGCGCGCGATCTCCATGCCGGCATCAAGGACCTGCCGATCATCAGCCCGCACGGCCACACCGATCCGCGTTGGTATGCGCTCAACGAGCCATTCCCCGATCCCGCGCAATTGCTGGTGGTGCCCGACCACTACATTTTCCGTATGCTGTTCAGCCAGGGCGTGCGGCTGGAAGATCTCGGCGTCCTGACCCTCGACGGCTCGCCGGTCGAGACCGATCCCAGGGCGATCTGGCGGCGCTTCGCCGAGCACTATTACCTCTTCCGCGGCACGCCGACGCGGTTGTGGCTCGACCATGTGCTCGAGCATCTGTTCGGCATCGAAGAGCCGCTCAACGCCAGCACCGCTAGCCGCCATTACGACACCATCGCGGCGCTTTTGCAGCGCGACGATTATCGCCCACGCGCGCTGTTCGAGCGCTTCAACATCGAGGTCATCGCGACGACCGAGGGCGCACTCGACGATCTCCAATGGCACAAGACGATCCGCGACAGCGGCTGGCAGGGCCGCGTCATCACTGCCTACAGGCCGGATGCCGTCGTCGATCCCGACTTCGAAGGATTTTCGGCCAATCTCGATCGTCTGGGCGAGATCGCCGGCTGCGACACCGGCACATGGGCCGGCTATCTCGACGCGCATCGCCAGCGCCGCGCCTTCTTCAAAAGCTTCGGCGCAACCTCGTCGGACCACGGCCATCCGACGGCCGAGACCGCCAATCTTTCCGATGCGGCGGCGGAAGAGCTGTTCAACCGCATCCGCCGCGGCTCGGACGACGAGCGCGAGCGCAAGCTGTTTCGCGCCCAGATGCTGACCGAAATGGCCAAGATGAGCCGCGACGACGGGCTGGTCATGCAGATCCATCCCGGCTCCTGGCGCAACCACTCGCCTGGTGTTTTCCAAAAATTCGGCCGCGACAAAGGCTTCGATATTCCGACCCGCACCGACTATGCCGCGGCGCTCAAACCCTTGCTCGACTGCGTCGGGCTGGAGCGCGACCTCTCCATCATTCTGTTCACGCTCGACGAGACCAGCTACGCGCGCGAACTGGCGCCGCTGGCCGGCGTCTATCCGGCGTTGAAGCTCGGGCCGGCCTGGTGGTTCCACGACAGTCCGGAAGGCATGCGTCGGTTCCGCGAGATGACCACCGAGACCGCCGGCTTCTACAACACCGTCGGCTTCAACGATGACACCCGTGCCTTTCCGTCGATTCCCGCCCGTCACGATGTGGCGCGCCGGGTTGACTGCGCCTTTCTCGCCCGTCTCGTCGCCGAGCACCGGCTGCGTGAGGACGAGGCGCATGAGCTGGCGCGGGAGCTTGCCTACACGCTTGCCAAGAAGGCGTACCGGCTGTGAGCCGGGCGCGTGGAATTTTAAAAGGGAGGAAGACAGTCATGTTGCATTTTTCAAAACTGATGGCAGCCACATTCGCCTTCGGCTCGCTGATGATCGGCGTTGCCGGCGCCCAGACCGTACTGCGCTCGGCCGACACCCATCCGGACGGGTATCCGACCGTCGAGGCGGTCAAATATCTCGGCGAGCTCATCAAGGAGCGCACCGCCGGCCGCTATTCGGTCGAGGTCTATCATTCGGCGCAGCTCGGCGAGGAAAAAGACACGATCGAGCAGACGCAGACCGGTGTCATCGATCTGAACCGCGTCTCGATGGGTCCGTTCAACGGCATCGTGCCGGAAACCGCGGTGCCGTCGCTGCCCTACATGTTCCGTTCGGTCGAGCACATGCGCCATGTCATGGACGGGCCGATCGGCGACGAGATCCTCAAGGCCTTCGAGACGCATGATCTGGTCGGCCTTGCCTTCTACGATTCCGGCGCCCGTTCCTTCTACAACACCAAGAAGGACATCACCTCGATCGCCGATCTGAAAGGCATGAAGTTCCGCGTCATCCAGTCCGACGTGTTCGTCGACATGGTCAACGCGCTTGGCGCAAACGCCACGCCGATGGCCTATGGCGAGGTCTATTCGGCGCTCGAAACCGGCGTCATCGACGGCGCCGAGAACAACTGGCCCAGCTTCGAATCCGCCAAGCACTACGAAGTCGCCAAGCACTATACCGTCGACCAGCACCAGATCGTGCCGGAAGTGCTGGTGATGTCGAAATCGAGCTGGGACAGACTGACGCCGGAAGACCAGGCGATCGTCAAGCAGGCGGCCAAGGATAGCGTCGTCAAGATGCGCGAATTGTGGGACGCGCAGGAGAAGAAGTCGCGAGAGATCGTCGAGAAGGCCGGCGTCAAGGTCAGCGAGATCGACAAGCAGCCGCTGATCGATGCGATGAAGCCGGTCTACGACAAGTATCTGAAGACGCCGGAGCTCAAGGACCTCGCGACGCGCATCCAGGCGACCAAGTGATTTTCTGGCGGGGCGGCATGGCGCCGCCCCGCCAATCGCTTTTAGGGGACGGAAAGACCGGGAGGATCGGATGACTGCGGGAACGGCCAGGAGCGGAGCGCCACCGCGCTTCAGCGCGGTGCTTTCGAAGATTTGCGACGGTGCGCTCTATCTCGCGGGCATCGGGATGGTCGCCATGACCGCGCTTGTTGCCTACCAGGTGTTTTCCCGCTTCGTGCTCAACGCGTCACCGAGCTGGACCGAAGTCACCGCCATCATGCTGATGAACTGGTTCATCTTCCTGGGCGCTGCCGTCGGCGTGCGCGAGAATTACCATATGGGCTTCGACGTGCTGCTCTATATCCTGCCCAAGGGCAGCAAATGGGCGCTGCGCACCCTGTCCGACCTGATCGCGTTCGGCTTCGGCTTCGGCATGGTCTGGTACGGCTGCAAGCTGGTCGGGCTGACCTGGCACACTGTCATCCCGGCGCTCGAACTTCCCGGCGGTTTCGACTATCTGCCGCTGGTTGCCGGCGGCTTTCTGATCTGCCTGTTCTCGGCCGAACGCATCGCGCTGCGCTGGTCCGGCGCCGACATCGACAAGGATATCAATCTCGAAGAAGTGCCGGAAATGCCGGCCGTGCAGGAGGCCTAGATGGAACTCTGGATCCTGTTTGGCGTCTTCACGCTTTTGATGTTTGCCGGCACGCCGATCGCCTTTTGCCTGGGTGCGGCGTCCTTCGCCACCGTGCTTTATCTCGGCCTGCCGCCCCTGGTGGTGTTCCAGCAATTGAAGTCGGGCATGTCGGCGTTCTCGCTGATGGCGATCCCGTTCTTCATCTTTGCCGGCGACCTGATGGTGCGCGGCGGCATCGCGCAGCGCATCGTTTCCTTTGCCGGCTCGCTGGTCGGTCATGTCCGCGGTGGGCTCGGTCAGGTCAACATCATCGCCGCGACGTTGTTCGGCGGCATTTCCGGCTCGGCTGTGGCGGAAGCCGCTGCCGTCGGCGGGCTGATGATCCCGCAGATGAAAGCGCGCGGCTACGGAGCCGACTATGCCGTCAACGTCACCTCGATGGCGGCGCTGATCGCGCTGCTTCTGCCGCCGTCGCAGAACATGATCATCTATTCGATCGCCGGCGGCGGCAAGATTTCGATCGCCGACCTGTTCACCGCCGGTATCCTGCCTGGTCTGCTGTTCGCCGCTTCGCTGATGGTCACCGCCTATTTCGTCGCCCGCAGCCGCGGCTACCCGGTCGAGGCTTTTCCCGGCTTCTCGCGTGTCGGCCAGCTGGCGGTCATCGCCATCCCCGGACTTCTGCTCATCGGGATCATCTTCGGCGGCGTTCGCTCGGGCATTTTCACGGCGACGGAAAGCTCCTGCATCGCCATCATCTACGCTTTGCTGGTCACCGTCTTCGTCTACCGGTCGATGGCCTGGGGCGATTTCGTCCATGCCACAAAGGGCGCGGTGCGCACGACCTCAATGGTGCTGCTGATCATCGGCACGGCGGCCTCGTTCAGCTGGCTGATGGCCTATCTCAAAGTGCCGGTGTTGCTGATCGCAGGCATGAACGCCATCTCCACCGATCCGCTGGTGGTGCTGCTTCTGCTCAACGTCTTGATGCTGCTGCTCGGCACCTTCATGGACATGGGGCCGATGATCATCATCTGCACGCCGATCTTCCTGCCGCTGGTCACCCATTACGGCGTCGACCCCGTGCATTTCGGCGTCATCACCATCCTCAATCTCGGCATTGGCCTCAACACGCCACCGGTCGGCACGGTGCAGTTCGTCGCCTGTGCCGTCGGCAAGATTACGGTCTGGGAAGCGATGCGCTCGATCTGGCCGTTCTATGGCGCGGGCATCGTGGTTCTGGGGCTGGTGACCTATATTCCGGCGATTTCGCTCTGGTTGCCGAGCGTGTTCAAATAGGCGTCTTCAAACAGGGGTGCGATATGGCATCGGATAGCGCTGTTGATCTCAGGGTCGAGAGAAAACCCAAACTGTCGGAGACCGTCGTTGCGGCGATCCGCAAGCAGTTGCAGGCGGGCGAGATCCTGCCCGGCCACAAATTGCCGACCGAGGGCCAGCTGACCGAGACCTTCGGCGTCAGCCGCACCGTCATCCGCGAAGCGCTGGCCAAGCTCGCCGCCGACGGGCTGGTCGAGGCGCGCCAGGGCGCAGGCGTGTTCGTCACCGAGCACATCTCAACGATGTTCGGCGCGCTCGCCGCCGACATGGGCAGCAAGGATTCCATCGCGCTCAATGTGCTCGAAGTGCGCCTGGCCGTCGAAATCGAATCGGCCGGGCTCGCCGCCATTCGCCGCAACGCCGCGCAGGAAGCAGCGATCCAGGAAGCGTTCTTCGAATTCGAACGGCTGCTTCTCAACAGCGAGCCGACCGGTCCGGCCGATCTCGCCTTCCACCGGGCAATCGCCAGCGCCACCAACAACCCGTTCTATGTCGAGATGCTCGATGTGCTCGGACGCCGCGCCATTCCCTGCGACGTGACCTCGCCCTGGTCGACGGAACTTGTGCAATCCGACAGCTATCAGCGCGGGCTGCAGCGCGAGCATCTGGTGATCCTGAATGCGATCACGTCAGGCGACGCCGAAGCCGCGCGCGAGGCGATGCGCACCCATCTCACCGCCAGCCAGCAGCGCTACCGCGAGCGCCTGCACGCCCGCCAGGTCTTTTATGCCGACTCGGTCAGGGCGACGGCATCCGAATAACCATTTCAGCCGGAGCAGTAATGTCTCAAAGTCACCCGCATACCGATTTCACCTCGCGTTTCGCCATCGACCCGGTTGCCGCGGCTTCTATGGGCACCGACGAACTGCGGCACAACTTCCATATTGACGACCTGTTCCAGCCGGGACGCGTCAGCCTGACCTATGCCCATTATGACCGCATGATCGTCGGCGGCGCCGTGCCGGAAGGGACAGCGCTGCCGCTGGAAGCGATCAAGCCAACGGGGACCAGGAATTTTCTCGATCGCCGCGAGTTGATCATCGTCAATATCGGCGGCGCCGGCTCGGTGACGGCGAATGGCGAGGCCCACCAGTTGCAGGCGCGCGACATGCTCTATCTCGGCATGGGCAGCACCGACGTTTCGTTCGCATCGGCCGATGAGGGCGCACTGGCCAAATTCTATCTGCTCAGCGCGCCTGCGCATCACACCCATCCCAACCGGCTGATCCGCATTGGCGATGCCAAGCGCCTCGATCTCGGCAGCAAGGAAACCTGCAACGAACGCTCCATCTTCCAGTTCATCCATGCCGATGGCGTCAAGACCTGCCAACTGGTGGTCGGTATGACCCAACTGGCGCCGGGCTCGGTGTGGAACACCATGCCTTGCCATGTGCATGACCGGCGCATGGAGGCCTATCTCTATTTCGACCTGCCGGAGACGGCGCGCGTCTTCCATTTCATGGGCGAGCCGGACGAAACGCGGCATCTGGTGATGGCCAACGAGGAGGCGGTGCTGTCGCCGGGCTGGTCGATCCATTCGGGGGCCGGCACCTCGAACTATGCCTTCATCTGGGCGATGGCCGGCGACAATGTCGACTACACCGATGTCGACCCGGTGCCGCTGGGTGAATTGCGTTGAGCGGCCCTTCCTCCTTCAGCCTGGCCGGCAAGCGTATCCTGGTCACCGGCGCGAACACCGGCATCGGCCAAGGCATCGCCGTCTCGATCGCGCGCGCCGGCGGCACCGTCATCGGTGTCGGCCGCTCGGCGATGGACGACACGGAAAGACAAGTCGCGGAAGCCGGTGGCCAGTTCGAGGCGGTGCGATGCGATCTTGCCGATCATGTTGCCGCCAAGGCCATGCTCGACCAGGTGTGGGAGAAGACCGGCCCGATCGACGGGCTGGTCAACAATGCCGGCATCATCCGCCGCGCCGATGCGGTCGATTTCTCCGAGGCCGATTGGGACGACGTCATCGACGTCAATCTGAAGACGCTGTTCTTCCTCAGCCAGGGTTTTGCCAGGCGCGTGCTGGCCGATTCCGGGCAGCGCGGCAAGATCGTCAACATCGCCTCGGTGCTGAGTTTCCAGGGCGGTATTCGTGTCGCGTCCTACACCGCGTCGAAACATGGCGCGCTCGGCATAACCCGGCTGCTTGCCTGCGAATGGGCGGCAAAAGGCATCAACGTCAACGCCATTGCGCCCGGCTATATCGAAACCAACAACACCGAGGCGTTGCGCGCCGATCCCGACCGCAGTGCTGCCATCCTGGCACGCATCCCGGCGGGACGTTGGGGCGGGCCGGAAGACATAGGCGATGCCGCCGTGTTCCTGCTGGCGCCAGCGTCCGACTATATGCATGGCGCGGTGGTTCCCGTGGACGGCGGCTGGCTGGCGCGATGAGGAGATGGTCATGATTGAAGCCAAGATTTTCGCACAGCCCGGCGAGAGCGCCTGGACGCCGACGCCGGACGGCAACAGACGCCGCGTTCTCGTCTCCACCGATGAGCTGATGATGGTCGAGTTCGGCTTCGACAAGGGCGGCGTCGGCGCACTGCATTCGCACCCGCATGTCCAGGCCAGCTATGTCGCCGAAGGTCGCTTCGAGGTGACCATCGACGGCCGCACCGCGACCATCGAGACCGGCGGCAGCTTCATCGTGCCGTCCAATCTGGTGCACGGCGTCAAGGCGCTGGAGGCCGGGCGCCTGGTCGACAGCTTTACCCCGCACCGCGCCGATTTCCTGGCCTGAACCTTTTCGGCAATTCCAGAAACAGGAAACCCGCGCCTCCTGGGGAGGCGCGGGCTGTTGCCTGTGCGCTCGTGGCGCAGCGGTACTCGAAACATCGCCGCAGGGTTTGACGGTGCCGCAACATGGTGAAGATAGGTTTAACGATGCCAACCAGGTCGATCGCCGGTGGGGTGTTGCTGCTGCTTGTTGTGGTCACGCAGGGGCTGCGCTAATCGTTCTGTCCACGCCGCTGCTTCGGGCGGCCGATCGAAAACATCAGTGATGCAGATATCGACGACGAGCGTACCGACGCACGATCCCAAACGACGTGTCCTCAAGGACGTGTTCGGTTTCGACGATTTCCGTCCCGGACAGGCCGCAGTGATGGAGGCGCTGCTTGGCGGCCGCCACGTGCTGGCGGTCATGCCGACGGGTGCCGGCAAATCGCTGTGCTACCAGGTTCCGGCGCTGGTCAAGGGTGGGCTGACCATTGTCGTTTCGCCGCTCGTGGCGCTGATGCAGGATCAGGTCGCGGCACTGCGCCTCGCCGGCGTCGCCGCCGATACGATCAATTCCTCGATCGATCGTGATGCCAATGTCGCGGCATGGCGCCGCGTCGCGTCGGGCCAGACGCGGCTGCTCTACCTCGCGCCGGAACGGCTGATGACCGAGCGGATGCTGGATGCGCTTGCCAGGCTCGATGTCAGCCTGATCGCCATCGACGAGGCGCATTGCATTTCGCAGTGGGGGCCGGCGTTCCGGCGCGAATATGAAGACCTGTCGCAGCTGCGTGGCATCTTTCCCGACGTACCGATCATTGCGGTGACGGCGACGGCGGACGAGACGACGCGGGCAGACATCGAGAGACGGCTGTTTGGCGGGCGTGTCGAAACGCAGGTGCTTGGCTTCGACCGGCCCAACATCAAGCTTGCCATCGAGCCCAAGCAGGACAGCAAGCGGCAGTTGCTCAACTTCATCGAGCGCCATCAGGGGCGCAGCGGCATCGTCTACTGCCTGTCGCGCAAGAAGACCGAAGAGATGGCGGCATTCCTCGAAAAGAACGGCGTCACCGCGCTCGCCTATCACGCCGGGATGAGCAAGGAGGCGCGCGATGCGAATCAAAACGCCTTCATGACCCTGTCGGGCGTCGTCATGGTGGCGACCATCGCCTTCGGCATGGGGATCGACAAGCCTGATGTCGCCTATGTCTTCCACACCGACCTGCCGGGCAGCCTCGAAGCCTATTACCAGGAAATCGGCCGCGCCGGTCGCGACGGCCGGGCGGCGGAGGCGCATATGCTTTACGGCCTTGGCGACATCCGCATGCGCCGCATGTTCATCGACGACGAGGACGCCGCTGTCGAACACAAGCGTCGCTCGCATGGCCGGCTCGATACGCTGATCGGCTATTGCGAGACGGCCGAGTGCCGCCGCCAGGTGCTGCTCGGTTATTTCGGTGAAGAGGCGGTCCCTTGCGGCAATTGCGACAATTGCCTGGAACAGGCGCCGCGCGCCGACGGCACCGCCGAGGCGCGCCTCATCCTGGCGGCGGTGGCGCAGAGCGGCGAGCGCTTCGGCGCCGGCCATGTCATCGACATCCTGATCGGCCACGAGACTGAAAAGATCGCGGCAAGGGGGCATCACAGGCTGGCAGCCTTCGGCAATGGCGCCGCGCACAAGAAGGATTTTTGGCAATCTATGATTCGCCAGCTGGTCGCGAACGGTTTCCTGATGCCGGACCCGGCCGGCCATGGCGGGTTGGCCATCGCGGACAAGGGCCACGCACTCGGCCGGGGCGAGGTGCCGTTCCAGTATCGGGTCGAGATGCGCACGCGCGCCGCGCGCCGCGCGGCTCGTGCCGGGCAGAGCCCTCAGAGCGAAAATGTCGATGCGTCGCTGCTCGCGGCGCTCAAGACGGTGCGGCTGCGGCTGGCCAAGGAACGCCAGGTGCCGGCCTATGTGGTGTTTTCGGATCGTACACTGATCGACATGGCCGAGCGTCGTCCGCAAGACCTCGACGATTTTGCCGAAGTGAATGGCGTCGGCGCCGCCAAACTCAAGGAGTTCGGCAAGGCTTTTGTGAGCGCCATTGCCGCGCACCTTTCCGAGACGCCAGGCTGAAAGGGTTTTGCTGGACCAAAGCCCGATCCGGCATCAGTACGCCTTCAACTTGCCCGCCCGCTTATCCTTTCATTTTGGCGCTACCCAGCCGTAGGGGAATGGCCTTCTAAATTGTATGGAACCGTGACGACAACACACATTCCTGAATCTATGCGGTCGATTCTTCGGATGTAGCCGTGACTATGGAAACCCGCTGTTGCGCGCGGATGGCGGTTTTCTCGGCCTTGGAGACGCTACCTCGGCAGCCGCTATCCGCTGACCCGAATGGTATGATTCAGACCATCTTTGTTGTTGAAAACCCGCTTTCGACGGGAGTATAAAACTCGAGGTTACCATTGCTTTTCGTATAGAGGCTGTGGTGGAAACGTGGGTCCAATCCGCAAAGCATTGCCTTGCGTGGAAGTGGTCGAAGCCGGCGGCGGATGGTCCGTTCCTGTGGCCAAGGAAGACCAGGAAATTACCCGATCATTCGTGATTGAACCGTTTGCGCTGTCCTATGCTGAGGGCCAGCGGATACGCCTGCATCTCGACAAGTTCGTTCGTCTGTAGAGAGGCTAAGCCCGATGAAAGACCGGTGGGAACCTGACCACCAGTTCATTGAAAGCGCCCGCCGTAGCCAGCTCCGAGCGGAGAGCCAACTGGACTCCCTGCAATCGACCATCGCCGAAACGCGACGCGTCCTAGAGGCTTCACGGAAGCTCTTGGAAAAGATAGGGAATGGCCGGTGCAGGTTGGGCATGCTTGTGGGGCTTCACCGCACCGGCCACTGCGGGAAGATATGAGGCCCCCCGCGCCGCCTAAGATATAGGCATATTAGCAATCGCGCAATTAACCCTATTGCGCTACCCAGCCGTAGAGGCAAGGAAATCGGAGAAGTTGGTGCCGGTTAACCGCCAGCACGCGAGCAAGTCATTCTGAAAGCATGAAAAACGCGATTTTGCTCGTGCCAATTGAGCGTCTGAAATCTAGTTCCTCCTGCCGATTATCCCTAAGTTAACTGGAATACTTATATCCCCGAAGGGTTGCGAATCAGTCGATTGTCAAGCGCATGCCATGGAGCAAGCAAGGGATCGATTTGAGCAGAAGGGCCGCAGCGGTCGAAGCGCGCTGGGAAATCCGAGCGGCTTCGGCAATTGTCCGCTCTGGCTCGCCCGCTACAACTCGACTCGCGCAGTGTGGACGGAATCACCGGCCATGTGGACGAGAACCATCTGGCGATGTCGTTCACCGAGTTTCGTTCGCGCTACAGCCTCTAAGGGCAAGGTAATCAAGGCGCTCGGATCGCCGCCTCAGGCGGCTTCGCGTTCGGCCTGCGCAGTCAGGTCCGGCTCCCGGCGGCTGTACTGCCGCGGCGAACAGCCCATGACGCGCTTGAATGCCGTGCTGAAGGCGCTTTCGGATTCGTAGCCGAGCGCCAGCGCGATGACGGAAACCGGATCGCCGGAATGCATCAGCCTGTCGCCGGCCAGCATCATGCGCCAGCGCGTCAGATAATCCAGGGGTGAGGCCCCGACCGTCTGCTTGAATCTGAGCGCAAAAGTCGATCGCGACATGCCGGCGCGCTCCGCCAGTTGCTGCAATGTCCAGCCATGCGCCGGGTCCTCGTGCATGGCGCCGATCGCCGCGCCGATCTGCCTGTCGGTGAGTGCGAACAGCCAGCCGACATTGCCTTGCGCGGTCATATGCAGGCGCAAGGCCTCGATCAGGATCATGTGGGCGAGGTGCTCGACGATGAGAAAGCCGCCGGGACGCCGCTGGCGCAATTCCTGCATCATCCGCTCCACCGGCCAGCGAAGCGCCGAATGGTCGCTCTCGCCGCGGATGTGGACGATGGGCGGCAGCATCCGCAAGAGGATGCCGGCATGGTCGCCGGACAGCGTGAAGCGACTGCTGACCAGGAGGAAATCGCCGCCGCCATTATGGACGGTGATGCCGCCGGTCCGCGCCGGTGAAAAGATCGTTCGCGCATCGACCGTCGGCAGGCCGAGATCGCTGGCAAGGCGGAAAGGCCGGCCGCGCGGCAACAGGAAGCAGTCGCCCACGTCCAGCCGCACCGCGTCAGGGACGCCCTCGACCGACAGCCAGCATCGGCCGGACACCACGGCGCCGCATTTGATGGCGGCCTGCTGGTCAGGAAACTGGATCGCCCAGTCGCCACCGGTTTCCAGCCCAGCCGACAGGTAATTGCGCGGCTTCAGTAGCGACAGCACGTCTGACAGCGGATCCATGAGCGTTCTCGGACGATTGCGAAGATATCTCGGATTTTACAGTATAGATCGTATGATCTCAAACTTCTAGCTCCTTCGCAACGGGCTGCCTGTACGGCGTTCGACAAAAACCAAGGAGAAATCATCATGCGTGTGTTCGTTACCGGGGCTACCGGTTTTGTCGGTTCGGCTGTTGTGCGGGAATTGCTCGGGGCGGGCCATCAGGTGCTTGGCCTCGCGCGGTCGGAAGCAGGTGCGGAGTCGATCGTGGCCGCGGGTGCCGAGGCGCATCGCGGCGATATCGAGGATTTCGACAGCCTGCGCAGCGGCGCTACCCAATCGGATGGCGTCATCCACACGGCCTTCAACCACGACTTTTCGAGATTCGCCGCCAGTTGCGCAGTTGACCAGCGCGCCATCGAAACGCTCGGCGCGGCGCTCGAGGGTTCCGAGCGGCCGCTGCTTGTCACCTCCGGCCTCGCCGGTTTTGCGCAGGGAAGGCCGGCAACCGAAGACGACAAACCCGCGCCTCCATCGGCCGCCATGCCGCGCGCTTCGGAAGCAACGGCCGTGGCGCTCGCAGCGCGCGGGGTGCGCGCATCGACGGTGCGGCTGGCGCCGACCGTCCATGGCGAGGGCGATCACGGTTTCGTGCCGATGCTGATTGCCATTGCGCGTGAAAAGGGCGTCTCGGCCTATGTCGGCGACGGCGCAAATTGCTGGGCGGCGGTGCACCGGTTCGACGCCGCCACCCTGTACAGGCTGGCGCTGGAGAAGGGGGCGGGCGGCGTCAGCTATCATGCGGTTGCCGAACAGGGCGTGGCGAGCAAAGAGATCGCCGAGATCATCGGCCGCCGGCTCGGCCTGCCGGTGGTTTCCATAGGCCCCGAGGACGCGGCTGCGCATTTCGGCTTTCTCGGGCATTTCATCGGCAGGGACTTGTCGGCGTCAAGTGAGCAGACCCGCACTGCGCTGGGATGGCAGCCGACCGGGCCGGGGCTCATCGCCGATCTCGATCGTGCCCGCTATTTCGAGGCCTGATCAGGCCGGCCAGTCGCGTTGCATTGCACGACCGACAGCCTGGCGATCAGCGGCAGTGCCAGCAAAACGGCCAGACGCAGCCCGCCGAGCGGGCAGCACCGTCGTGCTGCTGGAACCGCCGCCACATCTGTATGGCGGCAAGCAGAACGAACACGGCGTAGGCCGCCCGCAGCCCGGACGACCTGCTCGCCCGTCGCCGGAAAGCCGGCGAAGGCATGGCCTCGTCATGGCAGACCTACCTTGTTACGGGGATGCGCGCGCGATTCCCGCGCCTAGTTAGAGATCGCCCTTCCTCACCTTGCCGTAAACGATATTCCGGTTCGAGCCATAGTAGACTTTCGCGTCGAAAGGACTCCCGCCGAGGGCGGCATTGATGATGTCCCACATATCGTCGGCCGAACGTAGGATGAGCGGCCAATCCATGAAAGTCTCCATGTAACCATCCGTCGTTATCTCGTCGCTGAAATTGGCAAACAGGAATTCGCCACCGGGCTTGACGAGTTCCATGGCTCTTTGAAGCAGGCGGATGCCGATGGCACGCGGCAGGTAATCGTAAAGCCCCGATGCGTAGACGAGATCGAATGTGCCAAGGGCGTAGGCGCGGCGCAGGATGCCGCGTACGGAACCCTGGACTGCCTCGACTGCCGTGCCGGCAAAGTCGTGGTTCACCGTGGCTACGCTGACGGGGTCCTGATCCAGGCCGATCCAACGTTGCAGTTTATGCCTGGCCAACGCATCGGAGCGTTCGGCTTCCCTGAGGTGGCCGCAGGCAATCGCCAACACCTCAGCCTTTTCCACACTGCTGGCCGTCTCGTCCACGGTCCTGGCCAGAATATCCCGCCGCTCGCGCCCCGCCACCGAACTGGCAGCTTCACTGGTGTACGCATAAATTTGCCGACCAAGTAAGGTCGACGAGGCCACGATCTCGTCGGCGATCGGATGCTTGTAGTAAATATCCAGCAGGCCTGCATCGCCTGAATACCCGCGCGGTTTTTCGACCGACCACCGCGTGAACGGGTCTTGGAGCAAATATTCCGCGACCCGATGCTGCTGAGCCAAAGGAACGAGTTTCTGCCAGACCGCGGGAGCAACCTGCCGGCGGAGCTTGTGGAGTCGCCCCGCCAAACGATGGACGACGGGGGCGGCCGGTTTGTTTCGCGCAAAGGCTTGATGAGCAAGGTCCAGTATCAGGGCGAGCTGGGCCGTGCTGTCCCTCAACTCGTCGGAGTCAGCCGCCTCTTCGGAGGTCGCAACATGTTTCGTCATCAGCCTGGTGGTGACCAGGCTGTATTGGTCGAGCTGCAGTTTTGGCTTGATAGGCATGCCGTTTACTCTCCGGTTTACCGCCCCGGTCCCCGGCCAGCAGCATAGGTGCGCCGCTAACCAACGCTAACAATTTTAATAAAATTTTAGTAAAATTTTAATCAACGGAACGGCCATCAATCCTGCAAACTGGCTAAATCCGAACCGCCCGTTTACCCTCGGTTAGCGACATCTGACTTTTCTTGCGGACAGGGACGTCTTCATTCCCCAACCGCAGGCGACGTCGGCTGTTGCATTCGCTACTGCAGATCGCGGAGGAGCGTTGCGATGCAACTGAGCGAGGACGTTGCCCAGAAGGTGGCGGCAGCGATTGGACGTCCGCGGTGGCATTCCGCCGATCCGGAACTCCTGACACTGTTCCTGCAGAAGGATGCCGATGAGAATCGCAGCCTTGTGCGATGGGGTATTGCGGCTGCTGTATTCAGCTATGTGGCCTATGGCCTTTTCGATTGGTTTCTCTTTCCGGATGTCGCCGGCCGGCTTGTTTTGACGCGCGTTACGCTAGGGATCACTTCCCTGGCGCTTGTCGAATTTGTCGCCCGACGGGGCTTTGCCCTTGCCACCTTGCACCTTGTAGCAGCGCTGGCGATTGTCTCCGGTGCCCTTGGGTGGCTCGTCTCCGCTGTTGGAACAGAGCATCAGGATGCCCTCTCCCATTTCATGGTTTTTGGCACCGTGTTCATCCTGGGTGCGAATCTGTTCTTCAACTTCCGTTTTTGGCTTTCAGCCCTTGCCTCCGCGACGGTCGCCGCAAGCTTTGTGTACGCCGCGATGTTCTCCCTTCAGGCCGACATCGCCGGTCGGGTCGTGTTGTCGGCCTATTTCGTGAACTGCCTCGTCTTGTCGCTTTATCTTTCGTGGCGGCTGAGTCTGGAGCGGTACCAGACTTTCCTGCACGCGCTTCGGGCACAATTCCAGGAGCAGGCTGCTATCAAGAAGGGGCAAAAGCTAACTGAAATCGCCGACACCGATCCGCTCACGGGAATGAAGAACCGCAGGGCGATCATTCGAGAATTCTCGGAGCTGCGCGAAGACTGGGCCGCGGACGACGACGAGATAGGCCTCATTCTGATCGACGTCGACTACTTCAAAAGGTTCAATGACGGACTTGGTCATCAGGCCGGCGACGATTGCCTGATCAAACTCGCCCATGTCCTTTCCGAGATGGCGGCTGCCAACAACGCCATCGCGGCCCGCTATGGCGGAGAAGAATTCGTCATTCTCTGCAAGGTCACCGGGCGGGCTCACCTTCATGAGATAACGAAGAAATTCTGTCGCGCTGTAGAGGATTTGGATATCTACCACCCTGATCGGGGCGACAAGCTCAACATCGTAACGATCAGTGCCGGGGCGTCGTTGACGCGCGCCGATCAGAGCATAGAGCTTAGAATCCTGCTGCAGGAAGCTGACCGCGCGCTCTACGCGTCCAAGTTTGCCGGTCGGGCTACGTTCACGATTTACGACCCGCACGCCACCAGCCAGGATCGCTCCGGCGAAAATCTTTCAGAACTGCTGAAGGTGGCAGTTTCCAACCAGCTCGTTTCTGTCGCTTACCAGCCAATTCGCGAGCTGGCGTCGGGCCGCGTGCTGGGGCACGAGAGTCTGATGCGTGTATGCGACTTCGACGGCACCATGATCAGTCCGTCCGTATTCATACCCGTTGCCGAGCAGACCGGAGCGATCGTGGAACTGGGTACATGGCTGATCGATCGAGCCTGCGGTGACATGGCGGAATACGGATTGGGCTCGGTCGTGACGGTGAACGTATCCGTTCTTCAGCTCAAGGCTCCCAACTTTTCACTCCGGATCACCGAAATCCTTGGCAGGCACGGCCTTGCGCCCCAGAAACTGGCCATCGAAATCACCGAAGGCAGTGACATCTTTCTGGAGGCGCAAGCGGTCAGAAACGTGGAGCGGCTGCGAAAACTCGGCGTTCAGATCTGGCTGGACGACTTCGGAACGGGATTTGCCGGCTTGACATGGCTCCGCCGCTTCAAATTCGACGTGGTCAAGATCGATCGCAGCTTCCTCCACGATTGCCAGACGTCTCGTGGCTTGAGCCTGTTGCGGGACATGGTCGGGCTGCTTCGCAATCTGGGCCATGTCGTGCTCGCCGAGGGCGTCGAAACGGAGGAGCAGTACATATTGCTGCAGCGCCTGGGGGTAAATTTGATGCAGGGCTTCCTCACCGGGCATCCAGTCCCGATCGAAGAGGTAAACCAAATGAGGCAAGGCCTTGTTGCCTAGCGGCAGCCTCTACGCTGAAGCTTCGGAGGGCATCCTGCTTCGTTCCGGTCCCCCTACGCTACTTCGTAGCTTCGGGCGACACTCCTACGCCCAGATTCGGTTCCGGGTGGCCTGCCACCCGAAGCCCGCAGGGCTGCCCTTCCCGAGAGATGGGTGACAGTTCATTCCGGAGACATGGGTTACACTTTCGGCCCTTTGCAAGGAGAGCAAGGTGCCTT
>NZ_JAMYSB010000024.1:0-93465 GCF_040321695.1 Mesorhizobium sp. M0292 | reverse complement strand
TGCTGCAGGATTGGCTCACACGCTAAGCCGCCTCGTAAAGGAGCGGCGGCCGATCAGGTGTTGCCACCAATCGCCCACAGGCACCGCGCGGCGGCATCTGCAGCGAGACCAACTGCATTCCTTCGCCAATGTTCCAGCGGGATGAAAAACTGTGCGGCCGGCCGACCCGACGGTCCCTGCTGGCGCACGCAGGATCCTGGACTGCTGGACGATGATGACGCAGGCCTGGAAAGGCGGCTAGGTTGGACCTTGCTTTTCAGGCTTGACCATGATGTTTCACTACCCGCTCGGTCATCGCGGGAAGGCCAGGAGCAGAGCCGCTGGCGGCAACGATGAGTTGCGGACGAGGTCGGGCCGTGGAGGACGACGCCCTTGGGCGGCCAGGTCACTGAAGGACCAACCGAAGCGGCGCTTCGGGCGTAAAAGCGACGTCCTTGTAGGTCTGCAATGTCTGCTTATGGAGGAACGGCGGGCAAGGTCTCTTTGACCGGCATGAGGCGCATTTCTGACCGGCAGTTTTGGGGCCGATTCCAGACGGTCTGCTCTTGGATCATTGCTGGAGGATAGCTGTCGTTGAGCGTAACCTGGTTTCAACGGCGACTTCCAACCCCCGAAGCGGTCGTTCACTAGCTCGCATTAGCGACTGACTAAAATCTCGTCGTAGTTCTAAATCGCGATTCGAGATTTCAACTGTACTTCGCGACAGGTTCAAGCGCGGCGGCACCCTTGGAGCTCGCCCCACGAGTAAATTGTTCCAGCCGGCGGTTTAAGCGGCTATGGTACTGACATCGCCAACAATCAGCATCTGCAGAGACCTCCGAGGCCGTACTTGATCCAACAGCGTGCAGCACTTGTCATTGGAAATGCCAACTATACCGGCCAGAACACAAAGAAGCTCAGAAACCCCGTCAATGACGCGACGGCGATCGCGAGGAAGTTAAAAAAATACGGGTTTGGTCTAACATCGGTTTCTGATGGCTCATTTGTCCAAATGCGCACCGCGCTGAGCACATTCCAAGGCACGATACAGCCGGGCGGCGTAGCTCTGGTCTTCTTTGCAGGTCACGGCATCCAGATTGACGGCGAGAACTTCCTTTTCGCCTGTGATACGGATGCAGGAGGTGAAAACCAGGCGAAATATTCGTCCCTTTCGCTCAACCAAGTCATCGATGTCCTCGACCGATCGAAGGCGGACACGAAGATCATCATTCTCGATGCGTGTCGTGAAAACCCGTTCGAGGCTGCGTGGCATCGATCGGGCGCAAATCGAGGGCTTGCCTCAGTTTTCGCTCCGCGCGGGACGATCATTGCCTATGCGACGTCGCCGGGTCATATAGCGGCCGATGGGTTGTCCAGCAATGGCGTGTATACCGGCGCGCTGCTGCAACATATTGACGTGCCGGATACTCCGATCGAGACTGTCTTCAAGCGCGTGCGCAACACCGTCGCCGCCGATACCAACGGGAAGCAAATTACCTGGGAACACACTTCCTTGGCCGGGGATTTCTATTTCAACACGAGCGCCATGAGCTTCGTAACCACCTATGCGTCGTCATCACTCGCGGACAGCCTTTTCGTGCTCGATCCAGGCAAAACCTCACACCAAATCATCCGAGGCCTGAAGAGCGTGGACTGGTACACGCAAAACCCTGCGATGGACCGTCTGACGCCGACCTTCGCGAACACGGTCAAGGACGAGACGCTCTTCGTCTTGGGCCGCAACATCTATCAGGCTGCGCATGGCGGCGCCCGATCGCCAGAAGCCTATATCCGGAATTTCTTAGGCAAGACTAGCGGGATGAAGCCTGAAAAAATCCGTCCGCTGCTCGATGGCATCCTTTACGAGATTTTCTTCGACTCGAGGGGTGAACTCCGTGAAGCCATTAAAGGCAATATGTTCAGCGATGCGTTCGAGCTAGAGAAATTCCCGCAGTTCAAGGACAGCTTCGAGTTCATCGCCGAAACCCTGATCGGAGCGCACGGTGATTTCTACAGGGTGCCTGGCAAAGGCCATATGCTATCCGCGTCGGTCGTCACGAAGGCCGAGAAGCGCGGCCGTCTGGTCACGGGCGTGTTCGTCGACACGGTGAACGTCTTTAGCCTGAGCGATCCTGAATATGCAGTGGAGGAAGGCGAACCGACGCCGGCGCGAAGCGTAAGCCAAGACGCTTTCGAGGAGGAACTCGCAAAGGAGCTGATCGTCCCGAAGGGATTGCTGCAGGTGAGATACACACCGGCGCTTCAACCCATCGATCCAATCCGGTATCCCTATGGCTGGGGCGTCTCAAAAAAATAGCCTGAGGAGCTGTGAAATCGTGTCAGCGAGCGCAGAACCCCAGTCCCGACAACTATGTCAGCAAACCACCCCGCGCTGGCCGTTGGCGTCGATCTGACCGATCGGCGCGAGGATGTGGATTTCCCGAGGCAGATTTGGGCCGGAAGCCGCCAGTCTGCTCCCGGGCGATATCTACGATAAGCTGCCTTGCAACACACGATCGTTCCCAATCGCATGGACCGTCCAGCGCGCACTCCGGAAGCGCGTTGAGGCCCCAATCTCGACGCGGCACGACTGCCCTGCTTGACATGAGCGATGCAGGCGCGCAGATCGCCGATTGTTAAGGCATCACGTCCGTCGACCATTTTCGCAAGGTCGCGGAGCGCCCCTGATCATTATATGTTCGCCGCGATGTCACAGGGGGAGTTAGCCAGCGTGGCCAGCCAGATCGAAGAACTGATGCGGCGGGGCACCAATCGGGCTCGAGACGAGCGCCTGGCGGTCGCTCGCTACCGCAAGCGCGCCAGGCGAGGCGTGAGTGTGTTGGTGCATGACATTGAGCCGCAGTCAAAGAGGATGCGGGACGCCGATCGAGACCGGTTCCAGACAGCGGTGTCTGAACAGATGGCGACCTTCTCGCGGGCACCGTTCAATGGACCCGTCGCGCTGAAGATCGACCTAGCGACCACCAGCCGAACTGCGCCGCAGGCGCACACGATCGCGAAGAACCTGCTGGATCTCCTCGGGAAACGGCGGGCGGGGGTGCCGGGAATGCGTCGGCACCTCCTCTACAAGAACGATGCTCAGATCCAGGCGCTCTCCGTCAGCTGCCGGCACGGCGAAGATTATCCGATGATCCATGTGGCCGGCCGGCCCTTGTCGGCGCTGCTCGACGATATGGAGCTTGCGGCCGAAGCGATCCGTGTCGACGAGATGGAGAATTATGGAGACGTCTACCGGTGGGACCAAGAGGAAGAGGCTATGGAGGATCTTCGCAACCTGATCCGCGATGAGCGTGGGCAGCGCGAGCGGCTGGGTGACGACTTCTACGACGCGTACTTCAAGATGCTTCGCTGGAGCGCGCAACGCGCTCTGCTCGGGTGTAGCGGCATCGACATCCCTGTCCTCGG
The DNA here is from genome assembly GCF_040321695.1 of Mesorhizobium sp. M0292. Classification (NCBI taxonomy): domain Bacteria; kingdom Pseudomonadati; phylum Pseudomonadota; class Alphaproteobacteria; order Hyphomicrobiales; family Phyllobacteriaceae; genus Mesorhizobium; species Mesorhizobium sp. M0292. The sequence continues at coordinate 90,060 of NZ_JAMYSB010000024.1, read as the reverse complement.
TTGGATGTACGGGCGTCCGGAAGGGTCGACGCCGATTCTGCCGCCCGATCAATGGGCGCTGCTGATCGGCCGGTCCAAGCTGCGCCTTCAGCTGGGCGACCTTCCGATCACCCCGGGCAGCTCAGGGGCCTTCAAGCGCAGGGTTGAGGAAGAGATCGCAGCCTTCAAGCAGCGGTGGGACTGGGTCATCAGTCCGCTGGTGATCGCCGTCGCTCTCCAGGTGGTGGTACGTCCGAGCGCAGCGACCCCCGCAGCAGTGCTTCACGACCTGGACAACATCGTCCGCGATTACCTCCTGCCCCGGATCATCCCGTCATTCGGCACGGTGACCGATCATCGTTGGACGATCGACTTCGACGAACTGCGCCGACGTGATCCCGTTCTCGCGGACCGATGGGGTCCGAACCCAACGCCGCCTCCGGGCACGAAACAGGGTGTGACGCGGTACGAGGCGTGGCGGCTTCCACCGGTCGAGGGCGAACCCGGTTTCGTCAGCGTCGCGCTCGTAGCGGATATGGACGGACGCGGCGATACGTTCGACCGTATCGACGAGTGCTCGCGCAAGTGGGCTGATGCACAGTCGAGCACGTCTGGTAAGCGACAGCGATGGTGATGATCCGGGACAAGGACGACAAGCTTGGTTGATTTGTTCTGTCTCGGGCCCGCCCATGGATCGCGGTCTATGAGACCTTCGCCGACCCAAACTTCGTCGGCGAGTACGCGCGGGAGCCGGATACACGCTTCTGGGGGATGTATGTCGCCTGCCGGCTGCTCGATCCCGGCAAGACGCTTCTGCCAACTGCAGGTTCACATGCCGAGGCGACCGGGCACTACGTCAACCACATATTCCTCAGCGATACGGTGGACGGTGTAGTGAAGTGTGCGCCGACATAGTGTCTGAACCATAGTGCTACACGTTGACGGCTGCTCTTAGGATAATTAACCGATCATCGGAGCGGCCGAACTGAGGCTGCCGTTCAGACCGTAGAGAACTCGGGAGGAGATGCTGACGCCCGCGGAATACGTGCCAGAAGTCGATGCCTTCCGCACTATCAAAAGCCGAATCTAGTATCCTACTTTGTCCATAAGCACCCGCAACTCGGGCTGAGGCGCGACCCAGAAAGTTCGAAAAGCTTCCAGGAAACCCCAGCCCAAACTGGATGCCTTCTAGGCAGCCTTGCTCCGCACCATTTTCGGTCGGCGCTTATCTCCCGTTTCTCCCAAGTTGAGCAGCGTCCGGGGATCTATGATCGACGTACCGATGACGCCAGCCTGGATGAGAAGCCATCAACTGTAGTCGACCCTTTGGGCGTCTGCTTCCTCCTAACCGCCGGAGGAGAAGCCGCAACACGAGGAATGGGCGGAGAACGTATCCAGACCCTCAATCGCCTGGGGCGGGTTCATGATTCGCTGAGCGATCGGATCGTCTCTCAGCGCCGGATCCGACGCGACAGCCAATTTCAACGCATTTACCGTATCCTTGGGAAGAAGGATCTCTAAGCTGCCGCCCGGGCCGTTTTTGTCCAACCAATCGCGAAAAACCTGTTCCTTGCCATGTCTGCGATACATATCGAGAACTTGAAATATATCCCGCGCCGCAAACGACACAGGCTCGTCAGCCGTCATGAACGTGACAAGATTGCGTGGATCCGATTGGTCGGACATGGAGATACCTTCCTAGTTAGTGTTTATCTGGACAACCGTCTGGAAAGCCTTTCTCGCAATCGAGCGGTCAACAGCGCGCGCGGCGTTTAGTGAAGTTGGGTCGCCCGTTGCTGACAAGAACTGCCCCTCGTATTGGCCTCGGGCGTCCCGGAAATCACTGTTAGCAGACTCGGGTATCGACAAGCCGATGATAACTTTATGCGTGTCGATGCGCTTTGTTTCCGCAACAAGTCCTGCCTCTGCGAGCCGGAAGCTGCGTTCTGGCAGGGGATTGAACACCACCTTCGGGGAGGCCGCCCCGCTAATCGTCGTTTCGAAATTCAGGGCCTCAGTAATAGTCGGTGCACTTCCTGTTGCGTCTTTCTTAGCTGCCAAGTTGCCGAGCAGGCTTAGGTAGACAAAATTGTGCAGCATGCCCTCGACGCCTATTTGACCCGCGATCGGGTAAATGTAGTTGGGTCCGACGATCTTGCCTCGACAGCCCCCGTAGGGCGGATGAGCGATTAAGTTATCAACTTTGTCAGTGACGGTAAATTCTCGCGTGTTCTGACGGGAACGATCCAAACTGGCATCAACTCCGAGCTCGAACAATCTTGCGGGCCAGAAACGATGTAGATGCCGATAATTGGTTGTCCAATTTCATATCAAGTTCAAAGTTGTACGCGATACCACTTGACCAAAATAGAGACACCAGTTTTCTGGCATTGCCGGTAAGCGCCGAGGGGGAGAAGCGAGTAATTTCGTCGGGAGAGGCCTTCAGTTGGCGTCCGATTTGCCGCGAAGGATCGTCGACCCCCTCCCCGCCAGTCAAATAGTCGACAAGAGTATTGCGAATGCTCTGGCGCATTTCACAACGGATTTGATTCACGATTCCAAACGTATCAACGCCCGTCACCTCTTCCGGCAACGGTCTTATAGCACATCCGGAAACCATAGTTTGTGCTGCTATGACAGCCGTCAATATCCTTTTCAAGATAACGCCCGCCCTTGATTCGCCCTACATGATTGAATGAGGCATCAGGACATCTTATGGACTCAGGAAACACTCTCTCTCTTTCTTTTCCACAGAACAGTTTGCTATACTGGCGATCAGGCTATCGATGTTCCATTCTGGCAGACGACGAAGTATGGGATAAAAATTGACCCATTGACATGCGAAAGCCCCGACCTACCGTTCGCATCTGGCATTCACACCGACATGCGCAAAGGGCACGATGGCCTCGCCACGCTGATCCAAGAACATCTGAAGAAGGATCCATTCTCGGGGCATCCGTTCGTGTTCCGCGGCAAGAATACCTCGCTCCTGAAGATCCCTTTTGGGATGGCACGGGGCTTTGCCTGTTCACCAAGCGAATCGACCGTGGAAACTTCTGGTGGCCGGGTTGGCCGAGCCAGGTGGCTAGGTGCCGCTGTCGCCGGCGCAACTCGCGACGCTGCTCGAAGCGATCGATTGGCGTACGCCGGAGCGCTTCTGGCGACCGCATCTGGCCAGGTGAAATTCGCAGCAAAGACGCAGCAAATCGAGGGAAGTTGCTGCTCAGACACGGCTGATGTCGTCGAGGATCGCGACGGTGAGATCGAGCGTCTTCACTCGATCATCAAGCAGCTGCAGCGCGCGCAGGTCGGCTACCGTTCTGTGAATCGGCTTGGAAAATTGGAGGCGCCGATCGGGAGGGAGTTTTGGAAACCGTTTTACAGGGTAGCTGGCCTGCAGCGATCGTCACCACGGCAAGTTTGAGACTCGGGGCGGTCGCTAAAAAAGCAGTGGCTTGCCGGCTATCTCAACGAGGTCAACGAGGTCCGAAAGATCCGACCGTTGGGGATTGGTAGCAATAGTGCCCGAGGCGATAGGAACCTCGACACCGAGCTCTCTCCTAAACACTTGGGCGTCTGCCTCCACACTGACTCCGATGCGGCCGATTCTCAGTACCTTGAAACCACTTTGTTTCAATACGTCCGCAGCCAGTTTCATCCGCACTGGCTGGGAGCCAGTTTGTCCCGGCGGCATTCGAACACGTACCGTGGCCCTCGTTTTCATGACCAGTCACCTTTCATGGCGACCAAGCATACACGGTTGTCAGCCATATGGCAGGCGATTGGTTATCAAACTTGTGCGAGGGCTTTGGCCGCGTCGACGAGACCGTATCCAACCGCGTTGTTGGGCTGGCCTACGGCCGGGAATCCCATTGCATTGCGTCCTTGAGAAATCGGTGTGCATGACCCGGTAAGCATGGCTTTGACTTCGCTGGGCGACAGGGTGCGCCCCTTTGCCTTGGCTCGCTCAAGCATCAAAGCGACAACCCCAGCAATTTGCGGTGTCGCCGAGCTCGTCCCTGATGCGCCGACCCATCCGTCATCGGGAAGCGTACCGTCGCCGGCAGGATAATCGGCGCCTCCTAAGTCTCGGTCCATTTCGTTTGCGGGCTGGGTTGGCATCATGATGTAGATGGCTCGGGGGGTCTGGCCGCATAATCCCGCTACATCCGGCACTCTCCGATTCAAGAACATACCGCTCATATAGCCGCTGGCATAGTTACTTGCCTCCAACCCGAAATTCTCGTCACTGTAAACGCCCCCCACGGAAATCACGTCGGGCTCACTGCCCGGCCACGCATAGTGGCCGTTTCCTGACGCGAAGAGCACAATTTTGCCTTCGGCAATGACATCCAGAAGGGACGCTTGGAGGATCGGAAAGACCTGCTCTCGGTCATAGCCCCATGAGCAGCTTATGATATCGGCTCCCTGATCGGCAGCATCCTCGATTGCATCCTGCGGGGGGTCGGTGTGCTGGAAGCCTAACACCTCCGCACCGGGAGCGACCGCAAAGACGTTGTAAGTGATTGCCGTGCCGTGCCCCTCCACGTCGATGTGCGGGCGCGGGGCTGAGTTCGTCTTTACCGGCGTCAGCGCGAGCTTGTTTTTTGTGTAGTAAGGGTGCGGAAAAAAGCCTGTGTCGACGACCGCCACGCGGACACCCGCCCCGGAGACACCTTTAGGCACATTTAGCAGCTTGCGGATCGCAGCTTCATTGAGTGAATGGAATTTTGCATTGGGCGGTTTTGCACTGGGTTGCGCGAAGAACAGAGGAGGAGGAATGAACACCAAGTGATCAACGCCATCGGCTACTTTGCTGGAAACACTCAATGACTTTTCGGGCGCCAGAAACAAATCTTGCGGGCTTGGCTTCCAAAAGCTCTCCGCGAACATCCGAGTTGAGCGCAATGGGGACTGCTGCGGGCTGGCCTGCACGACCAGTTTTTGCCCGATAATTTCCTGAACAACATGGGCCGGACCGCGCATCGAAACGGAGAAGCGGCCGCGCCGCACAACCGTGCAGCCGGCGGCCTCAAGTTTTTCGAGCGCACGTTCCCGTTCCTCTGGAAGCGGTCGAAAGGCATCGATATTGCCGGAAGTCAGTAGGCCAATCTGTGCTTGAATGGGCTCACCGCTTTTCGTCGAGGTTGCGACGCTGAACGGCACCTCCTCTGCCAAACGGGCGATGCGCTCAGCCAACGGCTTGGAGGTTTTGACGATCGGCTCGAGACCCACTCCGAATGACAATACCTTAGGCGTGGGCCACGTGCGCACACGACGCACCACAATCTTTGCCTTACCGATCGTTGTTCGCGAAATTTTGCGCGCTGCCATACCAGCCCCCAAGGCTCTTGTTAAGATCACTCGCCGAGCGCCGGCGGTGCCACCGCCTAAGTTGTCAGCGCCCCTGCCCGTCTGGAGACGCCAGCTTTCTCAGGGTGGGGTAGAACTGCACCCACACATTGTCCTTGCTCGCATGGGCCTTGTGACAGTTGGCGCACGCGACATCCGGAAAAGCCGGAGCTGATGGCAGGACCATGGCGCCGTTGTTGAAAACATAGTAGGCCCATGCGGACCCGCTGGGCTGCCGGCCAGGTCTGCTTAAATCCTTGACCGCGACCTGAAGGCCCCGGAAGTCGCCGTTGTATTGTCCTGCGGCCAGGACGCCTTTGGGTTCTCGGTCCGCGGCGGCGAATATTTCCATAACCAGGGTCGTGGGATCCGCGAACTCTCCGGTTTCTACAAAGACCTTGTAGGCGTGGGGATCGAGGTAGACATTGTGGAACAGTGCTTCGACCGCGCGCTCGGCCTCAAGCGAAGTCATGGCGGCAAGATTGTTCTTGTAGGACAAGCCCAGGTTAGAGCCCACAAAGACCCAAGTGTCGAATCCTTCAGGAACCTTAAGCTGCCCATTCTCCTCGTAGGTCGGTGTAAACTCCGAGGGGTCGGCGGCAACGGGACTTGCCATGCTTAGCAACAGAACGCCGAGCACAGCGGAACGGGCGGGTGAACCCTTACCGCTCATCTTAGCTTCGCTCCACAACATGTGAGCCCGCGGCGTCCTCCACGACCACCGAAGCAACGGTTGTCGACAAGATTTGCTCCTTGATCGTGGTTGGGAAAGGGGTTCCCGCCTGGCCAGCCGGCAGCGGCTCCGTTACCAGTCGGTATCGCCGCGTCTCGATGGTTGGATCGGTGAAGTCAAACCAGGCCCTCGAACTCACATCGTCAAGCGTCGCATTGCAGCTCAAGGCCAGGTTTGGACCAACTTGCCGGAGCTTATAGTTTGATCCAGCTGCCAAGGTGAGCTTCTTGCATCCCTCAGCCGTCCATCGCTCGAAGACAGCGATCCACTCGTCCGGCCAAGGCCCTCCTGTCATTCGGGTGGGCATGGGCGTGGCGTTGGTGAGCTCGACAAGAATCTCCTCAGCGTGCGCGCATACAAAATCATAATTCCAAAGGTCTATCGGATCCGGTCCGATGCGTTTGGGCAGCATGTGTGCCCAGTCGATCACCCGAAACATCGGCCGAATATGCAGTTCAAATACCGGCGTCCGGGCCATCTACCGCTCCTCAATCTCAAGGCGCTGGATGAGATTTGAGATCGAAGCAAGGCGGTCATTGACCGAGTCCTGAAGGTTGACGCGCTCGGCGGGCGGTACAAGCGGTAGCGCCGAGGTGACGACCGTCAACTGCCAGCCGTCCAAGAGATCCCGGCCATTCGCCTTGCTCAGATCGACATATACGCTCGCGCCGCCATGGTGGCCGTGTCCTGCGCGACCCTTCCAAATCACAAGGCGGTCAATCAAGAAGCCGTCGCGTTCTGAGGATGGACCGCCGGCTAATGGGTCAAAGCCCGCGGGATGAACATAGACCAGGATTTCGTAGCTCGCCTCAAGAGACGGCGACACACCGACCAGCTTGAGCAACCGCCTCGCGCCCTCCTTGGTTGGGGCGGCCACGCTAGTCGTCATCGCGCGCAGGCCAACTCGATCGGGCGACAGCGCGTTGGTTGTTCGGGTTCCTGCCATCTGTATTTCGGCCTCGCCATCCGCCGCGAAATCGAACTCATACAGGTAACCCAAATCCATCGTCGCGACGATCATTTGGTTGACGGTTCGACTCTCCGGTTCAACCCACACGGTAGCCGCGCCATTCTGGGCAGTTTGGCTATTAAGTCGCTGCCAGCGAGCCCAGGTAAGGTCGATGAAACTGTGGAAGGACCAGAAGATCGGGTCCTCGGCTGCAGTTCCAGGATCGCCCATTGTGGGGCCGATCGTACCATGCATGGTGTTGTGGGCATGAAGCTCAAGATAGCCGTAGCTCGGTGCCGGCTTTGCGTCCCCTGCAAACAGATTCCAGTCGTCTTCATTTATCGCGACGGCAATATCGGCGGGATCCCATTGTGCCGGTCCCGCGTCAACACCCCACCGGCCAGCATGAAACAGCGGCGAAGCCGTATCTTCGAATGCTTTCGGAAAGCGTTTGCCCGAGGCGTTTTCCTGCCAGTTCCAATATGGGAGGGTAATGTTCGAGGTACGAGGAGGATCCGATGCACGTAGGAGATCCTCAAAGAGCAGCAGGTGAATGCGGTGCCAAGGTAGGAATTCCTCGCTCCCATGTTCGCACGAACCAACCGTGCCGTCCGGATGAGTGCGATCCGCGTTGTGAAGTGCGGCTTGATAGTCGTACCCGGCGGGATCATTCGGATTGACCTCGCTCCGCTTCCGGAGAATCGAAATCGCATAGCCGTAATCAGCGACTTCCTGCGGTGTCAGCTGATCGATGTTTTTCCTCGTGCGCGTTTCGCCCGCCACGGCGCGCGAGTGGAGTGCATTGAAGAGCCATGGGCCAGTGAGGCTTCCGCAGGTGAGAACGCTGAGTACTGACCGTCGGCTAAGCATTGCTTCCCCCTTGGGTACTCCGAAAACCGGACGATGGATGAACCGTCTAAAACACGGCCTGTCACAGCTTACTGTCGGCGGCGTGACTCGGGCGTGACAGCCCCGGTAGCGGAATGATTGTCGTCTGATTGCCGGTCCGCAGCTGCCGCCGGTTATGAAAAGGTAGTGCAGAGTTCGCCGGGCTACGGAAGAGAATTCCTTCGCTGGCCCAATCGGGCGAACCTTCAGCCGCCGGACTATGCAGGCGCGTTTTGCTCAAGCCGGGGAGCGCCTTGGAATTAGTCGGCAACCCGTGCCAGCGACTTGTCACGCCCGAGTCACGGCGCTGCGGCTACGCTTCAATCCACTTCCGCGAACTGCAGGGGGGTCAGCCCGGGTTCGTCGCAAAAGACTGGAGTGCACGAAGGCCCACGCAGCATTTGTTCGCGTGGCAGTGGGTGCTTCTGATGAGTAGCGAGGAGAATTGACAGCCCAATCGGAGAGCAGACGCCATGTCGTCGTCCTTCTACCTTCCAATTCTCGGCACAATCTTATTCTGTATTCCGTCCCTTGCATTTGCCGAGACAAATATTCGTCTGGCAAGCTGGAACATCGCCAATTTCCATCACCACGTCGACGTGGAACTTCGCGAAGGAATTGGTACAAAGCGCCAACAAGCCGATTTCGAGGCGTTAAAGCGTTACGCTGAAGGACTGGCCGCTGACGTAGTCGCACCGCAAGAGGTCGGAACCCAGGAGGCGGTTGCTCGCCTGTTCCCCGCGTCCGAATATCAGACTTTCATTGAGTCTCGATATGTCGAGGACACGCAGGCCGCAGCCTCGAAGGATATTCACGCAGCTGTCGTCGTTCGCAAGCGAGATGACAGCAAAGTCCTTGAGCAAAGGGACATCCTCGGCCTTCAGATTGCCGATGTTGATGAAGACGGAGGCACTCACTACACGCGACGCGGCACGGCTTTGAAATTGGACGTGTTTGGGACTTCGGTCTGGGTGGTCTCGGTCCACCTAAAGTCGAGCTGTTCAACGCAGGCCGCGCCCGATCAGAGCACCGATACGGATCGCTTGATCTTCTGGCAGCAGCGGCTCCCGTTGAAGGAATTCATCGACGAGCGAGTTGCGGAGCACACGGCCTTCATCATCGCCGGTGACTTCAACCGGCGTTTCCGCCAGTTTAATTTCCAGGATCCGATGTGGCGTTTTCTAAATGGCGAGAACCTCGATGAGCCGCTTCTCGTAGCGTATCCGGAGACCGTCACAAGGAAGTGCCCAACGCGACTTGGTGCAAGCACCCAGCCAATTGACTGGATCGTGATGGACGCGAAGGTATCGGACTGGTTCAAAGAAGGCTCGTATCGGGTAACGCGCTCCAAATTCGCCGATGTAAGCGCCGCCGGTGGGCAAGGGAGCGATCGGTTAAGTGATCACTGCCCAATCCAGATTGATCTCGTCCTCCTCTAGGCACAGCGCGCAAGCGAAAACGCCAGCCATGACCAGTGATCAACGGGATCGGATTGAGAGAATGCAGATGTACGACGCCTTATCCTCAAGCCGGAGCGAACATAGTGTCGTCGAAGCGCTCGCAGTCTACTGAGGTGGCTAGCCGCGCCCAGCCGCAAATTTTGAGCCAGGGTGGGCATGTTTCAAGGACGCAGTTTCGACATGATGCTCGGCTGGAGAAACAGGCTGTTTTTTTGCGAATAGCCGCGGATAGGGGGTTAGTGGCGAAAAGCCTTGCGTCAAATCGTGCCATGACATCCCGAACGACGTTTCGATTGCTACAGAATGCGAACCTCGTTGGGTCGGATACGGTGCGAAGGAGACAGCCGGGAAGATCACCGGTGACCTAGCCGTCCGGGTTTATGTTAGACGAAAAATTCCCCTGGCTGATCTCGCACTCGATCAGAAAATCCCTCGGTTTGTCGCCGGAATAGCGACTGATGTGATCCCGATCGGCCAGCCGCGCTTTCATTCCAGGCCTGCACATCTCGGCATCGGAATCAGCCACGTGCGAGGCAAGGCAGGCTCCCTGGGCTGCTTGGTACGAAAGCCCGGCGATGAGGCCTGGTACATACTTTCGGCGTGTCGAGCCACGTTTGGTCGCCGATCATGTTGCTTGTTCACAACTCGGTGGTTGAGGGGCGTATCCGCCTTCCGCAATCTTCATGAGCGCTTCGAAATGAAACTCGAAATGCATCCAATCCCGATTCAGCAATAGCCCGTGCGAATGAACCCTGTCTCCTCCATCGTGCGAGCGAACCCGCGATTTCACGGTCACCGGCTTTCGTGGTCGCGATGTTCGATTTGCGCTTCGGGGCATCATTTTGAGGTGCCGCCGTCACATTACGGCGACTTGCGTTTCATTTCGCGCCAAATTGCAATCAGCAAGCGCGTCGCGCCGGCCGTCATGTAGGCGTGAGAACCGCGCTTGCTACCAAAAGCGTCATTCGCCATAGTCCGCTTTTGTGCCGTCCACCCCTCATCCATTCTCCATCGCTCGCTTTCGGCTGGCGTTCATGTAACTGCCGAGCAAATCCGAAATCGCGGTGATCGCACTCGTGCCGCCGGCAAGCAGCCCGGCAGTCAAAAGCACGTCGACTGCCTTGAACGCGGCCAATTGACATCCGCTCGGCATAGGCGCGAACATTGGCGCCAGGACCCGTACGCCGACCAGGCTGACCGCCAACGAAATCAAAAACGACAACGCCAATCTCTCAAGATCAATCTTGCTCTCGGTAACCGCCAGATCAACATTGACGGTTTCCAATACTTTACCCTGGTTACTGATTTGTTCCCGCGCTCCTGCGAGCAGGTTATCCGGCCCAACTACGATGTCCTTCGCATGGGCCATCGCCGCGGGCTTACTTGACCGGAAAGCTTCCTTGATGACTTCTTCGTGAGTGTTGAGAGCCTTCTCCAAGGCGACGCGCTTGGCGTTAAAATCCTTGCCGGCCACCCTGACCCTTTCCTCTTGCTGCTTGCGCTGCTCTCCAAACCAAATCTCAGTCAGGACGGCCGTTGCTCGTTCCGTGACGGCCGCGATCGCAAGAAAACTGGCAAGGAGGTTCGGGATGACGCTGGTCAGGAGATCGGCTTTGAAACCAACGTTTTGAAAACCGACATTCGTCGCCACCAAAACAGCCACCAATGCGGCTACCGACGCACCCCACTTGCCAAGCAAAAGGCCCTTCATTCACCCCTCCATTTTTCGACATCGCCATCCCACAGCTGGCCGGGTGGCGGGGCGCTGCTGACGGACAAGCGACGTTGCAACGCCCCGGATGACCGACCGACACCCCAATCGGGCTCGCATCACCAAGCCAAGCTTTGTCGCTGGTACTTGAGAAACTGGCGAAACTTATTCGCGGGGGCGTCATCGCTCCCGAACTTATCCCGCTCCGCTCGCTCTATTTCACCGACAATCGCCCTTGTGATCAGCGTAAGTTGGCGATCAAACGCGCTTGAACTGCCGCCTTCCTTCTCGATAGACCCGGTCCAAAGCAATTGTCCGGAAAGACGCGAAGATGACTCGCTCCGTTGTCGTGGATTGACCATGCTGAGCCAGAAGCCAAGCTGAGTTGTCGTTCGAGGCGCAACGTGGAATGCGTACGCTTCGGCAGCGCTCGAGTGCGAGGGCCAGTTCCCTGTGCCGCACTCCACAATATCAAGAGCCCGATAGTTGGAGAGGGAGAAAACGATCTTCTCGTAGAGAGACGCGTCGACGGTATCCAGCCCGAACCCATTGAGCGCTCGCGTCAGCAGTAGGAGCGGTCGCTCGCCCTTCCTTTTTGTCGCCGAATCTCCACAGGATGACGCCGAAGCGATGTCCGGCCGACCAGACAGGCGCGAGCGTGCCAGCTTGTCCCTTAGTTCTTCGAGTTGCGGTGGCGGAAAGCGCCCTCTCTCACCTCGGTAGGCTTTGAGGCAGCGTGCATAGGTGAGTTCGGGCGTGTTGTTTCCACGGTTGGCTAGCGCATCCTTGAGTTTCTGGGTCCAAGCGGCCTGGTCCGCGGGATCATCATCAAGGAGTCGTTCGGCAATCGCGTCAGCCAACAACATCGGTAAGGTTGCTGTTGCCAAGATACGGCGTAAGGCGTTTAGAACCTGCTTCTTATACCAAGCACGTTCTATTGAAACCCATTCCACCAACTCTTCTTCGAGGCCCCACCCAAACTCAATGCCTTCAAGAAGCTCTTCGCGGTAGGTTTCGAGCAAAAGATTTGCCTTCTCTTCCGCTCGATTCTTAATATGCTTTGTGACCCCAACCAATTTCAAATTTTGCCGCAAACTGACTACGTCAAGAGAAATCTCGGAAAGCGCCAAGGATCGCATGGACCCGGCTGATGGCACGATGTCTACCCCAGCAGTTTGCCGGCGAATACGAACTGACAGTTGCCGGAGCGCAGCCGCGGAAGCTCGTTCCGTGGACTGCGGCCAAAGCATGGACCTGATTTCCTGAACCTGCGCTGTAAAATTTCGGGTGGATGAAAGTAGGGCGATCAGAGCGTATCCCTTTGCCGGGATGCTGATCGAGCGGCCACCTATGCTAGCCGCAGGGCGGCCCATAATTTTTACTTCGACAGCCAAGCAACCTGCCCCACCTAATATTTAATCCGTTGGCAACATTACGCACTGTCGACCAATTTGCAAGAAATGATTACCAACCTTCAAAGTCTGGCTCGGAATAGTCAGCAATCAGCGTTATAGGTACAATTCGTCTGGCCATTCCGACTGTTTCAATAGTAACTTGCATCAACCAATAGCCCATCTCTGGACTGCTCGTCCTGCGCGCGGATTGATAGTGACTTCAGACGTTTCCACTACGGTCGCCACCTGCGGGCGCCATGGATAACTCTGTCGATTCACCAACACTGTTCAGGTGCCGATAGTTCGCGCGTAGACTATTGGCTGTTGTCGCATTTCTTCTCTGGATCTGGCTTCCATTCCGCAGCTTTGAGCAAGGTGCCCTGCTGGCAGATGTCGGCGTCACCACTGACAGTGCCCGTCACGGTCCCGTACGTGCCAGGAACTGGCTTCGGGCTGGCATGCGTAATGTTGTAAAGCTGGTCCTTGTCTTTCAGCACGACACAGCCGCTTTCAACGCCCTTCTCCGCGCATCCTGAGACATTCACCTGCTGGGCTTGAGAACCGAATGTAAGCGCCGCCAACGCCGTGGTTGTGAAGATAGCTAGAGCAAGCTTTTTCATCTCATCCTCCTAAGGTCAGTATTGCTAAGCACATGCGCGCCGTTGGCCTTCAAGTGCCTGGATCCCTTCGATAAACGGTAGCTGGGTTCCGCGTCGGACCAGTAGCGAATAATCGATACCAAGGATCTTGCGGACGCTGGCAAGTGCGGCCTCATTCACCTCGATGTAGGCGACGATGTACCATTCGCCATTTTCTTCCCTGGCCATGCCCAGGGGCTCGGCTCGCCACTTCAGCGCGCCGTGGTGAGGCATGAAGTAGGTTTCCTGGACGCCGCCGACAGCGCCGAGGCCCTCGTCGAGCGCGTATTCCATCACCGCGCAGCACAGCTGTGTCAGCGTGCCTCTCAAGCCGGTTGAACGCTTGCCGGGAACGACGAAGGTGCGCGTCCACTCAGCCCAATCGGAACGTCGGGGAACGCCCGACCTTTCACACATGTGAGGAAAGACCTCCGAGACCATGTGCGGCTCGCTCGTTGGGATCAATCGAGCTGAGGTCACCACACGACCATCTTCGAGACCCAGCAGGTACGTCGCCGCGTCCGTATCGAACTGGTCCAGCTCCCGACCGTCGGGGCTTGGAGGGCGCCAGCGCTTCTGATGCACGAAGAAGTCGTGCCGGCGGCGCAAAAACTCGTCGAACTCGCTTTCATAGAGGTGCTTATTAAGCGCATTGACGACATGAACAGCAATCATCGCGCGATCCCCTATCCTTCCCCAGAAGGATAGTTGCAGCCGCGCTAAAGTACGTCACCTGTCCGATCGGACAGTTGACAGGCCTATGGGTGGATTAGCCGCCTGCGAACCGCCTCAACGACCGCTTGCGTGGTTGTGCCGACGCCAAAGGCGTCACGTGCCTGCATTGCATGCCATTTAACCGTGCGCTCGGTCATGCCGAGGATTTGGGACGTCTCCGACAAGGTTTTGCCGGCCGCTGCCCACAGGAGCACTTCCTTTTCCCGCTCTGTAAGTACGCTATCAAACTCGCCATCGACGTGCGCCAACGCCTGGATTGACATGCCGGCGTAGACCGCCATCGTTACCAGTTGCACCTGTTGGCGGGGCGACAGACTGCACGCCTTTTGCGAAGAGGCGAAGGACAGCACTGATTGCCAATGATGGACGCTAAGCATCGGCACAGCGAAGCCGCTCCAGATGCCGAACTCCGTCGCCTCGCCTGCAACGCGTCGGGAAGCCTCTGTGTCAGACCATTTTGCCGGCACTTCGGCCCAGAGGAATGGCTTCAAAGTTTTTGCCGAGTAGATGCAGACGCCGTCAACTGCTGCATGCTCTGCCTCGATATAACGTTCGAACCAACCCTCAGGCCAGCCGTTCAGTTCAACCATTGGGGCAAGCTTTTGGCCGCCAAGGGGAACACCGCTCAGGATCAGGTGCTCGAAGCCCAGGTTTCGCACGGTATCGAGAAGATCGCTCAATAGCGGCCCGGTTGCCGTGTGCTTCCGGCAGCGTTCGACAAAGTCGAATACATCTGAATCGATCATCGAATAGACGCCCCAATTCGTATGCCCCGATGCAATTATGCGCCAAATTTGGCAGCTTGTAATATCTTATTAAAAAAGGGTAGTGGTGTTTCAAACTCACCCACTACGTTACATTGCGCCAAAATGACGCTCGAAGAACGCAAATATCCTGGTGAGCTTGCATCCGCACAGCAGGTTCACACCCTGGCGGAAGAATACCGTAGAGCAGCATGCCATCTCCTTCAACTCGGCCGACCCGGCAAGCCGCTTTCCCGAGCGCCGTTCAGAATGGCGGCAATCCATGCGATTGAACTCTATCTGACTGCGCTTTTGCTCCACTTTGGGCTCAATCCCAACCAGATCCGTAGGATGCAGCACGACCTGTCGGCGCGGACGGAACATGCTTTGGAGTCGGGGCTGCGACTTCGCGCCAAAACGGCCAAGCATCTTCAGTCCCTCAGCCAGAACCGAGAATATCTCGTTACCCGTTACGGCCCGGAACTCGCAGCAACCGCCTCGCAGTTAAACCGTCTGACCGCTACCCTCGAAGAGGTGGCGACAAAGGTCACTGTATTGATCACGCTGCCGCCGAAAAGGCCCAAGCAAGCACACTCGGCTATCGACGAGCTTGAAGGCCAGTATCCAGCCACCCTGTTGCAAGAACCGAAACCCAAGGACACGACAAGTGCGCGCCAGTAGCAACGGATCACACTGCAGCGGCAAATGGCATGCCACCGATGGGACACGCCAGCGTGCAATTCAACGTTGCTTCCCACGGTGATTTGAACATCTCAATCTCTCCGTGATAGGTCGGCGTCGGGATCTCTTATTTGCCGAGCGTATCGAGTGTGGCCTTGACAAGATTGCTATCTGGCCGCTTGCGCACCTACCGCCCTGGCTTCTTTGCGCGGTTGTTTTCGGCGGGAAGCTGACCCTGGACCCGAAACTGTCGGGACATTTCCGGCTGGCTCAAGATAGGGAAGTCGAGTTTAGCTGCCTTGACATTGTGGCGATTTCGACCGGCAAGGCCCTCTTGTGGCATACAGTCGAGATACGAGCTCGCGGCAGAGCAGTCACGGTGTCGGGCACTATCGGGTGACGCGGCCGCACAACTGCCCGCAGACCTTCACGCCTTCATCAACACTCATATCTTTGGTCTGATCGATAACGAGAGAGAGTGCTTCCTCGATGTCGACGACAGACTTCGGGAGATCACCGAAGGCAATAGGCAGTATCTTGCCCAGGCCGATCTCGGCAGAGCCATTGCCAGCGTCCCTGGCGCCGCGGCAGGCGCCCTCTCTCACCCGCTTCTCAACCCAAACTTAATGCCTGCGGGGCTCAAAGCATCCCTCCCTGCCTCATTCGCCATGCTAACCGATCCGGCTGTTCGCCACGCTTACAATGAAGCGTTCGTCAGATCTGAATTGCAAAAGTTCCAGACATTCTTCGACGACCTCGACGGGGGTTCGTTTTCCCGCCAGCAGCGCGAGGCCTGCATCCGCCTGGAAGACAACAACCTGCTCGTTGCCTCCGCAGGGTCCGGCAAATCCGCGACGATGGTCGGCAAGGTCGCTGTTCTGGAGAAGAAGCTCTATCGGCCTGACGAGATCCTGCTTCTGGCCTACAACAAGAGCGCAGCCGATGAACTCAAACGAGGGTCATTGAGGCAATCGTCCAAAGCCTCGTCGATAGTGATCCGGAATTCGCCCGACTGTGGAGCGACCTTCTCGTGGTTCATCCCAAGGCCGACATCCCAGTGGAGTTTTTTGACGCCCAGGCCGACTACCGCCGCTATGTGTCGGATAGCCTCAGGAAGGGTAAGGCCACTATCGGCTCCCTGCCGGGCGTGATTGTAAAGTCGCTGCAGGAACAGAAGATCGCCAACTGGCTTTGGCAGCATTCCGTCAGCTTCGCGTATGAGCGGCAGATCGCGGTAGAGGACGATGACGGCACGGTCCGCCATCTACATCCCGATTTCTATTATCCGCAGACCGAAACCGTGCATGAGGATTTCGCGCTCAACGCCGACGGAACGTCGCCCTTTGCGGACTATGCCCTGCACGCCGAGAAAAAACGGCAGGCATATCGCCGCAAGGAGATCGATTTCTTCGAGACGACTTCAGCCCAGGCCAGTAACGAGACGCTGCTTAGTACGCTTGAATCAGAACTGGCGCAGCGCTCCATGCCTTTTCGAGCGCAAGACCTACGCCGAAATCACCAAGGCACTCGACCCCGTCGTGATCAAGCACTACCACCAGCTGATATCCACCTGCCTGAAGTTTATCGAGTTTTAAATGGTAGTTGGAAGTTCAACAACACCCAACCAAAACCGTAACGTGTTTCGCGTAGCGGCCATTGAATCACCGAAATTGGGCGGAGGCTGACTGGTACCTGAAACTGTGCAAGTTAGCTCCTTGCCAGAGTTTCAGTTGATCGATTTCTTGCAGACAACGCGCGCCGTGACGGTCAGATTGTCGGCCACCCGCATGATAGAACATGATCGGTGTATCCTTGACTGTTAGCAGGCAAGTTCACGTTAGTAACATTCCTTGAAATTCCTTCCGACTGAATATTCACGTCTTCATCGCTGGTTTCGCCATCGCTTTTTCTTAGCAGACGTGGAATTCTCCCTACATCGCAAGGGATTGCTCGCTCCGCCAAATCATTCCGACTGGTGGCCGTCTTCGCGATTTGGAGGATCCTCAATGTCCGACGAGACGCAGCACGATCCAGAACAGGCGCCCTTCGAAGTTACCGACGTCTTGGGAGGTCCGAAGCTCGAAGACGGCATCGGACTGTGTCTATCGGGCGGCGGTTTTCGCGCGATGCTGTTTCACCTTGGAAGCCTGATCCGATTGAACGAAGTCGGCTTGTTACCCGCCATCAACCGGATATCGAGCGTTTCGGGCGGATCGCTCGCCGCAGGCATCCTGGCTGCGGGTTGGTCAGAGTTGGGTTTTGCTAATGGCGTCGCCACTAACTTCAACGCGAAGGTTTCGGAGCCCCTACTCCGGCTCGCCAGGAAGCATGTCGACGTGCCGGCGATCCTGTTGGGCTTCATTCCGTTCGTGCACGCCGCCAACGTGGCCGCAGGCGCCTATGAGCGGACAGTGTTTCATTCGAAGACGCTGAGGGACCTTCCCGATCACCCCCAATTCGTCTTCACCTCCACGAGCCTGCAGACCGGCGTGCTGTGGCGTTTCGCTAAGGAATACGCGGCGGAATGGCGGGTCGGAAAATGGACTGAGCCCAATCTGAAGCTGACTCTTGCCGTGGCAGCCTCGGCCGGTTTTCCTCCGTTGCTTTCGCCCACGAGGATCAAGCCCCCCAAGTCCAGTATCAAATCGTGGGGCGAACCTTCAACGTTGACGGCGTCGGCCTTCACCAAACGACTGTTCCTGACCGACGGGGGTGTATACGACAATCTCGGTCTCGAACCGATTTGGAAACGTTATCGGACGCTCTTAGTCAGCGATGGCGGAGCGGCTACGCAACCGATCGCCCGACCGTTCACGAACTGGTACTCACAATTTCGCAGGGTGCTAGATGTCTCGCTTCAACAAGGTATCAACACCCGGGTTCGCATCTTGCATGGTCTTGAAAAATCGCAGGCCAGAACGGTGGCCTATTGGGGGATCGGCAAGGCGGTAGACAGCTATGGCAAGGGCAATCCGCTGGAGTTTACGCCGCAGATGACCGCTGAAGCGGCCAGGGT
The DNA here is from genome assembly GCF_040321695.1 of Mesorhizobium sp. M0292. Lineage (NCBI taxonomy): Bacteria > Pseudomonadati > Pseudomonadota > Alphaproteobacteria > Hyphomicrobiales > Phyllobacteriaceae > Mesorhizobium > Mesorhizobium sp. M0292. The sequence continues at coordinate 71,781 of NZ_JAMYSB010000024.1, read as the reverse complement.
ACCGACGAGATTGACGAAGTTTCCGAGGGAGACACGGCAACTGCTGGTCCGTGCTGGGTACGCGCACACCGCAGCAGCGCTCGCGGCCAGCCGGATTCAGATACCCAATCCTCTCGCCCCGAATTTCGACCGGCTCCCAAACGTCGCTTAGCGGACAATCGATGTCTTTCGTAAAGCAGAAAACCGCATACGAAGACTGGATGCGGACGGCGGCCGAAATCCCTTACGCATCGGACGTCCTGAGGCTCGCGGTGAGCGTGCGTCTAGCCGACTTCCGCATCCAAGACCACGAAGCCGCAACCGCGATTTTCGAGGGCTACCGTGCGGGGACTGCTAGATCCTGGTCCGACGCTGCTCGACGAGAGGGAGATGTGGATGCGGGACTATGTCATGGTCAGCGACCAGGAGCGAAAGTCGTTCTGGGAAGAGATCGACAGGCGTCCCGACGCAGAACCTTCGGAGGATGCGGGGTCGGCGCTGCTCGCAGGTTTTCCCGTTGGTTCTTCGATCGAGCGTTACGCACGCATCACCAAGGGCGGAGGTAGCCTAGGCCGACCACGCTTCGTCGCCGTGGCGAGATGGCGCGGGGGACGCATCGCTCGCGAAGCCAAGGCGCTTCTTCCATCCGGATGGGATTTGGCAGTGGGGAACGCCGGCAGAACGAACAGGTTCGACGACATCGTTAACGCCCCTACGCGCGCGCCGGATCCCTTTCTGCACACGGCACACGGATTCATAGTCAGGCGGATCGCCCCCGACACACGCAAGATCGAACGCGGCTCAGACTTCGCCCGCAGGCTCGACACGAAGCTCCTAAGAGCCATGGGTTCGGAGATCGGTTCGATTCACGCTTCGACGCCACGTCTCGTCGAAGCCATCCTCGACGATCTCGAACGCAGGGACGCAGATTGGCTACAGGCCGCGAAGGTCGCGGCTTCGGTCGTTGAAGCGGACTTCGCGAATGGAAGGCGCCGGCCGGCAGTGGCAAATCGACAAAGGGGGATTGATCTTCGCGGGAACAAGCATAGAATGCCTTTCTATTTAGAATGGCATATGATTATTTTTCCACCTCCAGTATGTTCTGGGACGGTGTTTTGCTCAATTGTTCGGTCATGCGGGTGTCGCGAAGGGCAGCGATCATGAACGGCCAAATTCAAGGGGGGGGATATGGTTCAGTTCGATTTCGCACGCTTGAAGAAGGTCGCTGATCAGGTCGACGCACTTCAGCAAGGCCAGTTGCTAGGGAAATTCCAGCCGACCCGCATTCCAAAGATCGATTTTCCAACCACCCCCCTCAGCGTCTCGTCATTCGAGGCGGGCGTGAGCCCCGATTGCACGTACCGATTGATCTCTGCGGCGCTAGAAGAGGCCAAGCATACGTTGCTTGTATACGTCTATGAGATTCATGCCGACTACATGGTCGAGCTCGTCAAGAAGGCACACGAAAAGGGTGCCAAAATTCGTCTCATGTACGACCGCGGGGGCACCCATCCCGAAGAACGCGAGGTGCTTGATGCGCTCGAGGACGACGGCTTCGAGGTCAGGCCGGCGCCGTCGAGCGGCGGGCGTGGTGTCTTTACGGTCTGCCACCAAAAATTCGTCGTGATCGACGGCAAGACCGTTGTCGTCGAGAGCGCGAACTGGGCCAAAACTTCGATACCACTCATTGAGCAGGGGGACCCTTTCAAGAAGGGAAATCGCGAATGGATGCTCCGCATGGACGACGCGGAAATTTCCAAGTTCTTTACCTCCGTGTTCGACGCCGACTGGAACATCCCCGATCTTGGTGGGCCCGGCGCACTAGTATCGGTCGACGAGGACGACATTGTCGAGGCGCTAATGGTGCCCGCGGAGCTTGTTTCCTATCCGCAGAAAGTTTTCGAGATCGACAAGTTCGACGGCTCCGTAGACGTCATGCCGATATTTTCCCCCGATAACTACTTCGATGTCATCTCGGATCGCCTGGAGAAGGCCGAAGAAAGCATCATTCTGCAACAACAATACATCCTGGCGGGCGACAAGGTCGACGATCTGCTCCAAATCGTGGCGGAGCGCCGCGACAAAGGAGTCGACGTGCGGATAATGGCGAGCGCCACGTTCCCGAAGAACTGGAATCTTACCGTGGAGACCTTGGACGCGGTCGGGCTCAAGGACTGTCTGAAGGCGCTGAACCTCAAATTCTTTACACACCTCCACAACAAGGGGGTCATAGTCGACCGCACACATGTGGCGGTCTCCTCGACAAATTGGAGCGCCAATTCGATTACGAAGGCGCGTGAGGCGGGCGTACTCCTGACGTCAAAGCACCTAGCCGGCTACTACGCCAAGGTCTTCGACGAGGATTGGGACGAAGGCATCGCTGCGGACGACGTCAAGAAGAAGCTGCTAGAAGTGAGCGGCGGGGAGATCGTCTGAACATGGACCTTCTGCGCCTGAGAAGGCGGGAGCTCGAGCGGCGAACAAAGGAACTGCCGGCGGAAGTCGCGGAGTGGAAGACTCTCGCCGAGACCGATCTCGACTCGAACTTGCACTGGAGCCAGATGGAGGCGATCGCCGATTTGATTGCCGCCTTTAGCAGCAGGTACGACACGCTGCTCGGCAACCTACCATCTGAAAACGACCAGTCCTTATACGAATCCGGTCTGTACGACATTTTGATGGCGATTGGGTCGGCGCAACGGGCCTGGGATTTCTTCCGCAGGAAGTTCGACCAGCGCAGGTCCGACCGCTTCCGCAAGCGTCTGCGGGCGGCCGACATAATCGCGATCGACTGCTATGACGCCGCGATCGGGGCTGCGAAGGCCAAGGGATGGATCGCCGCGGAAGACGTGAGAGAGCCGCCCCTCACCTACCTCAGTCCAGAACTTTCTGCGATGACCTGGGCTCGCGGTACCCGTCCGAATGACGGGCAAAGCGAGGAACTCGCAGGCAGTACCCTTCCGATTCCCGTGGTGGAAGTGCCTTATGACCAGACGGCAAACGTGTGGGAATTCCTCTCTATCTGTCACGAGGTCGGCCACGAGATCGATGCCGATCTGAAACTGCTCTCGGCGATCAAGACGAATCTTTCCAAGGCGTTCGAAGGCACCGCGTTGCCGCAGCCTCGCCAGAGGCGTTGGCTGGGGTGGGCCTCGGAGATATTTCCTGATCTGCTCGCGCTGCATTTTTCGGGTCCCGCCTTCGCGTACATGCTGCGCAATATACTGATCCTTCCTCCTAACCAGGTGATGCAGATCATCCCGGGTGACGCACACCCAAACCATTATATCCGAGTAATGCTGTGCACCCAATACATCAGGACTATGGGCGCGGCCTCGCCGGACGCGACCTTCCGCAGCGCACTCGAACAGCATGCCGACGCGCTGGAAGCCGATTGGAAGCCGCTGTATGAAGATTCCGCGGCCCTGAACGACTACCTGGCCGACATCCCGCTGGTCATCGCTGGAGTGATGGATTCGGCGATACCCGCCATGGAGGGCGCGACGTTGCGTTCCCTGGTGGAGTACTCGAAGGAGCACGAGGACGCGATCACGAAGGGCGCCACCTCGCTAAGGCAACTCAACTCCCAGTTCGGCATCGCCCCCCGCCACGCCGTTTCGGTGGTGAGGATCGCAATCAACGACGCGATCGTGAACAACTCCCTGGACAAGGAAATAGATGCCCTCTCGACCAACGCTATCCAGCTTCTCGAGCACAATGCTCCCAAGGGCAAACGCAGCATAAATGATCCCCTCGCCTCTTCCCCCTCAGCACGCAAATCCAGGATTGATCGTTTCGTATCGCAAGAGTTGAGTAGGTCGCTGCAACAATAGAAAGGATGACCAACATGGACCTGATCGTCCGCTTCACTCGCGAAAGCAGCCTGCCAAACGCGAGAGGCTCCTCCATATCTCCCGAGCAGGTTTTTGGCTCGGAAGAAGCCTATTTTGTCGCATGGGCCGCCTCAGAGGAGGAGATGTCCGCCCTGCCGGCATCGGAAGGAATGCTTGTCAGCCTGCCGCCGTGGTCGAGCGATCCGTCGTCGGGGCTGGCCTCAGACTGGCTGTGGGGATTGGTGCCACCGGAGGCCCAGCAAAAGGTCGCGATGGCGAATGAGCCGGTCCAACTCATGATCCAGAGTGGTAACGTGGGTGTCGACCTCCTACCTTGGGAATCGCTTCTGCGCTTGAATCTGAACCCGGTGGGATTCTCGGTCGCTCGTCTAGTGCCGTCGTCGCTCAGACCACCGCCGCTCACGGTCGTGCCGCCGCTCCGCATGCTGCTTGTTTCGTCTAATGCGCACGACGATATCGCCTTCAATGAGCGCGACAGGTCCATTCTGCGGGAATCTGCGGATTCGCAATTCTACGACGTGAGGGAAGCCAGGCGTGCGACCGGAACGAGCGTGATGGAAGTCGTGCAAGAATTCGATCCGCATATCATTCACTTCATGGGTCACGGAGGCATCGTGGGCGGCGAAGGCGCCGTAGTTCTCCGTGACGAGACAACCGGGCTGACGAACTGGATCCGCGCCTCGCAGGTCTCCCGCGGTCTGCCGGTATCGACCAGGCTGCTGTGCATCAGCACCGGTTTTTCGCAGCGCAACTACGACATATCCGGCCTAGTTGGCTTTGCGCATGCACCGCAGTCCGTTCGCCTGCCCACCAGCATCGTCAACCGGTCGGACGTCGACGAGAGCGGTGTCGCTGCGTTCTGGGGCGAATTCTATTCCGAGTTGATAGCCGAACGTGGAAACGTTCTCAGGGCATACAACACCGCCGTCGCCCGGCTTGCGCGCGCTGGGACGTTGACCCCAACAGAGAGTTTCTCGCTGGTGATTCGCGAGGACGGATACAGACCCCTGAGACTCGGAAGTACGATCGACCCGATGCAGCATGCGGCCGAGGTTCAGGCCCAGCTGGCTGCCAGGCTGGCGACCGACTTGCAGGAAAAATTGAAAACGTTCGGGGATACCGAGATGGGGAAGGCTTTGGGGGAAAGCTATGACGAAGAGCGGTCGCGCTTCTCCGACTTATCCTCGACTGCCGAGAGCTTTAAATCGGAGTGACTACAGATGCCGTATGACGAGTTCAGGCTGCAGATAACGCCAGACATCGACGGACAGTTGGCGCTTCAGATACTCGAAACACCCATAGCCGCATCCGCTGGACCGAAGGGGCGGCCCGAAGCTGTGTTCGCGGCAGCGGACCTGGCAGCGATCCGCGACAAGGCAAACTTCGGCAATGGGGGCAATTTGGGGGAAATGCAACGTATCGGTGAAGCGGTCTACAAATCCGTCACCAATCCTGCCGTGCAGGCAGCTCTCGACGCAGCGCTTCAGATATCTTCCGACAACAATCGGACCCTTCGCATCGTATTTTCCACTCTTTCGGTAGACGGACCGCAGCAGGGCGTTCGCCTGTCCGAAATTCCCTTCGAGACCATCTACACACCCGGAAGCGGGTTCTACGCATCAGCCATGCGGACGCCTGTAAGCAGGACCCTCGTTGCCAAGCCGGACCGAAAGACCGTTCCGCTCTCACCGCCACTGCGCATCTTGGTGGTTGCGGCAAGCCCACAAGGGTGGCCGCCGGCCGACGTCGCGAAAGAAACTGCAACCGTCAGGGAGGCGTTGAAGGAACTGGACGCGAACCGCCTTGTGTCGATCGATCAGTGTACCCCACCGACGCGTGGCGAATTGAACAAGCGGCTGTTGAGTGGCGGCTACCACGTCCTGCACTTCGCAGGGCACGGGGGCGTCGGGCAGATTGGCGGTGATCCTACGCCGCGTGCGTTTCTTTGCCTCCAGGCGGAGGATGGAGGCCTGGATCCTCTCGACGCATTCACGTTCGACTCGATGTTAAAGAATTGCCCCTCTGTAAATCTTGTCGTCATCACCGGATGTTCGACAGCGGCGCTTCCGCCTCAGATTGCAGGAGCTCCGTATGCAACCACGGCATTCAACGGAATAGCGCAGCGGTTGGTCAGCCCGGGAAGTCTCTCGAATGTGTCGGCGGTCGTCGCGATGCAGTTCGATTTGGAATCGGCGGCGGCAGTATCTTTCAGCGGCAGATTTTACGGGGCGCTGCTCAATCCCGGTACCACTATCGACGAGGCTGTCACTGAAGCCCGATCGCAGATCGCCGCAACGACGTCGATAGGATCTCCTGGGTGGGCGAACCCGGTCCTTTACTGGCGTTGCAATGACGGTCGTCCTTTCGAGGTGCGAACCTATCAAGACGAAACACTTTCGCCGGACGATGAGAAGAAGATCATGGCGCTCAAAATCCAGGTGGAGGCCTATCTGAGCAGCCTGCAGGATCTCAGGATGCAGCCCGCGGCGGTACAGGCAGTCGCCTCGGACTTTCGGCAGTCGATCGTCGCGAAGATTGACGGCTTCCTGGCGCAGATCAGCGACGTTATGGGGAATGCGATAAGGTTGAAGGGCGGTCGGTCGGACGCGAACGACGAAATTGGGTTTGGTCTTTCCGCGAGGCTCAGCGCCGCAGCGCGAATCGATAAGGTGCGGGCAAAGATCAGCTTCGAGGAGGAGGCCTTCGACTTCACATCTGCGGCAAAGGGTGACAATGTGTCAAAGGCGCCGCTCTCCAACGCTGCGGCTGGCGTGCTGGAGATATTGATCGAGAACGTATCGGCCGGCGCCATATGGCCGGCGGGTGAGTACGAGATTGCGCGGTTCCGCATGAAGGTCAAGGACCGCACTCAGAGTGCCCGCGTCCTGACGGTCTTCGAATTGGATATCGAAGCAGACCCTGTTCGTTTCTATTCTAGCCTTGATGGGTATGCCTTTCTGACGTGAGCCGATTGAGCCGGCCGATGGCGCACCGCGGCTAACCGCTTGCCGAGGACGACAAGGTCAACCGCTCCCACCCATTTATGACCTCTTCGACCAGTGGGCTAACCAGCCGATCCTTGTCATCGGCGCCGCCTCGCCGCCACATTGTCCGCGTCAGGGCTTCGTATCTGCCGCCGCTGTAGAGGACCGTCCGGTCTGGGCGACGCTGCTTTGAGGGCTGCTATGGCCTGGGAGACTGACCGCGGCCCAGGCGAGGTGGGGACTGGCGAAGGCTATCCCGTGGTCGCCCTGAACTATTCGGCCGCCTGATAAGCGCTGGCAAAATCGTTAGCTTGGGAAGGAAGGCTGCTCCGGCCAAGAAACCTACCTCAACGCGTAAAGCGAAAGCCTGATCTCAATTTTGCGAAGCGCTCGCTGGGACCGGCCGCAACGCGGTCAGGATCAAGAACCTAGCGTGCGACCAAGCGACACCAAGCGCTACCCGTTGTCCAGCGTGGAAGATGATTGCCGTCGTGGTTTCTCCGACACGCCAGCGCCCGGCAGACCTTCCTTTCTGGCCTTGGCAAACGCCCGGTCGCCTTCCAGGAACCCGACCAGCATAAAGGGAATCAGTTCAGCCACGGTTTCGGACTCGCCATAGGTCTGACGGTAAAGTGCGGCATAGTCGTTGAGTGCTTGGCTCAAGTCGGCGCCAACGGTGATGGTGATCTTCGAAGGCGTCCGGTCCGGAAGTTTTCCGAGTTTCAGGTTAGCCATGAAGTCCTCCTCTTCACCCCGTGTATGGTCGCAACACGAGGTCCTTGTGCACGATGACGCGCAACGGCCAACCAGGGCGGACGGTGATCGTGGGTTGGATGTTCAAGTTCTTTTCAGTGATCCGTTGGCCGGCTTGACTGACGTTCTGCTGGGTGGATTCACGAATTGCCTTGACCAAGTCGCTTTCGTTTTCCCCAAAGCTCAACTCGGTTCCGACGCCGAGCAATGTGGCTACCGCGACGCCCTTGATCAGCTGCCAGGTGTGGAAATCCACCTTGTCCTCAAGCCCGGCATAACCGGCAGCGTCCGTTGCCGGCAGATTGTCGATTTGGATCGATGAGCCGTTCGGCATAACGATGCGTTGCCAGACCAGCAGCGCACGTTTCTGGCCAAAGGCGACAACGCTGTCATAGCTGCCGATCAGACGAGAACCTTGAGGGATCAGCAGGATGGTCCCGGTGACGCTGTCGTGCACGTTCTCGGTGACCTGTGCGACGACAAGCCCAGGCAAGTCCGAATTGATGCCCGTGATCAGACTTGCCGCAATCACGCTCCCGGCCATGATCTGATAGAGCGAAGCCGGCGTTTGTAGCGCATGTGGATTGTAGATGCCGTTCGTGCTCCGTTGGCTGACAAAATCGAGCTTGCGCTGTTGGTTGTTCTGGTCGCCTTCGGCCGGCGCTATGGAAGCTCGCGCGCCTTCGGCATCGGATTGCGCCGGCGGTGCATCAAACGGCGGCCGCCTTCCCTGCCCACTGGCGGCGACAACCTCCTGCAGCGGCCGGTTTTCGCTGCGGAAGAGGACTTGCGACTCGCGCGCCTCAATCGCTTGTTGTGCAAGCCGCTGGGCCTCGGCGGAAACGTCTTGCCCTGGTGCGATGCCAAGCTGGCGCTGGTGCTCGAGAATAGGACGGCCGAGATCCCCAGGCAGCGGCGGTCCAAGCACCGGAGCCTTCGGCTTGCTCCCGGAATAGTCCTTGGGCAGCCCGTCGAGACCCTCGGCGGTCGGCTTGCGGTCGGTGTTGTAAAGCTCTTCGGCTTGCTGCTTCAGGCGCAGCGCCGGCCCCTGCAGCGCCATCATCGTGACGCCAAAGATGGTGCCGGAACCAACCGCCGCGATCGCGACGATGACACCGCGCCGGAAGCGCACAGGTCGGCGCGGCGAGGCTCGCAGTTGCAGTTGCTCGGGATCGAGTTTCGGCGGGACATTGGGGCGAGTGGTGTCGGTCATGAGCGCTCCCTTCACCTGCCAAAACGCGAAAACAGCGACACCCGCCGCGGCGGTTGCCGGCCGTCAGTCCTCGTGATCCGCACCACCTGCTGCTGCTTAGTGCCGAGGCGCAGTTCGGCCGCGGCAAAGAGGCGATCGACGATGTAATAGTTGCCGCGCATGCGGTAGTTGACGAGCTGGTTGTCTCCGTCAGCACCGACGATGAAGAGCGGCGGCGCCTCGCCCTGGTCGATGCGGCCAGGAAATTCGATATAGACCTTGCTACCATCGTCGAAGGCGCGCGTCGGGCGCCATGCCGGCGTATCGCCGGTGATAGAATAGCGGAAGTGGATGTTTTCGAGGGCGACATTCGATGCCGCCGGCGCAGCAGCCTCGGCTTCAGCGTTGCGGCGGCGAAGCGCGATGATCTGGTCCTCGCTATAAGTCCAGGAGATCGCCGCCATGGCGGTTTTCTCAGTGCTTTGCAGCTGAAGGTGATAGCTTCGCCGATCGGTCGTGATCACCAGATTGGTGGCAAGCCCCGGCGCGAAGGGTTTGACCAGCACATGGGTGCGTTGGTCGTCGCCGGAACCGCTCGTTGTGTCACCGATCACCCAGCGGACTGTATCGCCCGCCGACACCGAGGTCAGCTTCTCGCCTGGCTGCAGGGCGATGTCGGTGACGCGTTCCGGCGCGGCGTAGAGCTGGTAGAGCGCGCCATCGGCGAAGGGGTAGACCTGCACCGCGTTGACATAGCCAAACTTCGTGGGTTGCTGCGTCGCCGCCTTGTTGGCGTCGGCGACACGTTCTTCAGGCGAGCGCCTGTCTTTGGCGACCTTGCCGGGCTCAGGCTGCAACTGGCCGGGCAGCGGCAGAGGCTTTGGGACCTCGACGACCTTGACCGGCATCTGCCGCGCCTTTTCGATTGCCGCCGATTTGAAGTCAGCCGCGTCATAGGAAATTTGAGGCGGCGGCACTGGCTTCGAGGCACAGGCCGAAAGAACCGCAGCCGACCCCGACAGGATCAAGGCGGCGCGGAACGATGGAAGTCTATTTGTCATTGGCGAGCTCCTTAGGGGAAAGGGATGTCGGCGCGTCACTGTCGAGCTCGCGCGACCAGTCAATGGCGTTGATGAAGACGCCGAGCGGGTTCTTGCGCAGCTGATCGGTGTTCTTCGGCGGGCGGATCACGATGGTGAGGATCGCGGTCCAGCGCGTCGTGCTGGCGAGACTGCCGCGCTCAAACTCTTGCTCGGTCCATTTGACCTGGAACGAGCTGTCGGACGCCCGGACCACGCTCGTCACCTGCACCGACACGCTGCGCGTGCCGATCTGGCCGAAGGGGTCGTTGGCCTTGGCATATTCGTTGAGGAAGAGAGCTGCACGGTCGGTGGCAAAATCATAGGCCGATAGCCAGCTCTGCCGTACCAGAACCGCATCGGTGGAAACGGAGCGGACGCTCTGGATGAAGCGGCCGAGATGCCAGGCGATCTGGGCATCGTCGGGCTGGTAATTCTGGATTGCCGGCGCGACGGCGCGCGCCTCGCCAAACCGGTCGACCTCGACGACGTAAGGCACAACACGGCCCTGCATCGACTGCCACAGGAGCCCGCCGGAAAGTCCGGTTGACAGAGCCAACGAACAAAAGGCCACAAGGCGCCAGTTCCTCGCCTGCGCGCGCGCTGTACCGATGCGTTCGTCCCAGAGCTGACCGGCCTTTTGATAAGGTGTTTCGGGCTCGGGCGTCTTTCCGTAACGCTGAACGGGTCGCTTGAAGAGCATCTAATCTTCCTTGTCGTTGAGAGAGGGATTGGCGCCGCTTCCGCCCCGGTCGCCATCGCGCACCGCCTGTATGGCGGCGTGCCGATGGGCACGGGCTGTCTGTTCGGAACGCAGACGCCTTGCCCAGGCAGGCGCGGCCGCGGGGGCTGTAATAATTGGAGAGCTTCCGCTCATCGAGCTGGTCGGCGTGCCGCCCGTCGCTGTCCAGGCAGCCTCACGACCGGCATCGGCACTACGGCGCAATGGTTCTGCTGCGGATCGCATTCCCCGCATCGCGGCGCCGCCAGCGGCACTCGCAACACCCTGCAGCCCAGCAGCTACCCCGGAGAGGCCGGAGTCAGGCGCTGTTACACGGCCCATATGCCAGGCTGTGGAAGCAGCCGATCCCATAGCTGTGCCGGCACGAATTGCACCAAGACTGCCGCCGGCCGCCATGCGCGTGCCGGCAAGCGCGGCGCTTCCGGCAACGAGCGTTGATCCGGCTGCGGCCGCCGTTGTTCCAAGTGCTGCGCCCGCGCCAAGCTGCGGCGCGCCGGAGACAAGACCCGAGGCAATGCCAGGCCCAAAAGCACCGAGGCCAAGCAGCGCAAGGGCACCCAACACCTGCGACATGGCTGCGGCGAGGTCCGGCTCCTTGCCCTGCAGCGCGGATGCGAATTCGCCGAACAGCGTCGAGCCAATGCCGACGATGACGGCGAGCATCATTACCTTGATGCCTGACGAAACCACATTGCCGAGCACGCGCTCGGCCAGAAACGCCGAGCGGTTCCAGAGCGCGAAGGGCACCAGGACGAAGCCGGCCAGCGTGGTGAGCTTGAACTCGAGGATGGTGATGAAGAGCTGGATGGAAAGAATGAAGAAGGCGATGAGGACCAGGAACCAGGCCAGAAGCAGCACGAAGATGGTGAGCGCGTTACCGAAGATCTCGGGGAAGCCTACTAGCTGGCTCGCTTGATTGAGGAGCGGCCAGGCGCCCTCGAAGCCGGCCGCGGCAATGCGGCCTGGCCGCAGGAGACTGTCGGCGGACAGGTTGCCGGCCGATGCGTTGATGCCGAGACCGGCAAAGGAGCGGTAAATTATGTCGGCGAGGTTCTTAAAATTGTTCAGGACGAAGGCGAAGGCGCCGACATAGAGCACTTTGCGAAGAAGCCGGCCAAGAATGTTGGGCTCGCCGCCGAACGCCCAGACCAGGCCCGCGAGCGTGATGTCAATGCCGATCAGAATGGTGGTGAGAAAGGCGACGTCGCCCGAAAGCAGACCGAACCCACTGTCAATGTAGCGGGTAAAGGTCTCCATGAAGCGATCGATGACTCCGAGGTCGTTCATGTCGCCGCCTTCCTCGTGTCTTGAAGAACTGCCGCTCAGTTGCCGGGATAAGCCGTGCCGGTGCCCAGGAAACGCTTCGTCGTCTCACGAGCGGCTTCCTCAGACTGCGCCTTGCGCGCCGCATCCTCGGCCTCGGCCCGGAACTGGGTTGCAAGCAGCGTCTGGATCTGCATCTGCTGCTTGGTCGAAAGCGCGATCAGCTGATTGGTAGCCTGGCTTGCCTCGAGGGCACCTGCCGCGCCCTGACTGCGATTGACGAGATCGGTAAGCAGGTCGCCATCGGCCTGCACGTTCTCGACAATCTGCGACTGCGCGCTCATGGTCTGGCGGAACGCCTGCATGGCGCTCTGCCAGCGCTCGCGCGCGGCGCTCGCCACATCGCTGACCTTGATGGTGGCGTCGTAGCTTTCCGGATATTGCTGGCGCCACTGGTCCTGCAGCTTGTCGAGATCGAAGCTCAGGCCGCTCGCCTGGGTCATCAGACCGTCAATCCGTTGGAGCGAGCCGGTAAGCTGGCCCACGGAAGAGAAATCCAGGCGCTGAAGGTTGCGCGCCATGTTCTGCAGCATGGTCGCCTGGTTCTGAAGCGACTGGATTTGGTTGTTGATCTGCTCCAATGCGCGTGCAGCCGACAGCACATTCTGCGTATAGTTGGACGGGTCAAACACGATGAGCGCATAGGCCGGCTGGACGTAGTCAGCCATCGGTTTGGCGATCAGGGAAACGGTGACCAGGCTAGTAAAAAGGCGGCGTCCGATCATGACGATTGCTCCTTGTTAGGTTGAGGAAATTGCTGGAGAAGCTCGGCAGCCCAATCCAGGCCGCGCGCACTGAAGAAACGGGCGGCAAAGCTGCCCTGCCCTTCTTCGGAAAGAATATTGTCGATCAGGGTCTGCGCGGCCGGGTCGGAGGCGCCGCAAAGCGCAAGAGCGATCGGGCCTAGCCCGAGCTCGAAGAGGCGATTGCCGCGGCGCGACTGCAGATAGTAGTGGCGCTTCGGCATGGCGCGGGCGACCAATTCGATCTGTCGCTCATTAAGACCGAAGCGCTCATAGGCTGCCCGTGCCTGCGGCTCCACCGCACGATCATTGGGGAGAAAAATGCGCTGCGGGCAGCTCTCGATGATTGCGGGTGCGATAGAAGAGCCGGCGATGTCGGCAAGCGACTGCGTCGCGAAGATGACGGAGACGTTTTTCTTACGCAGCACCTTAAGCCATTCGCGGATGCGGGCGGCAAAGAGCGGGTTGTCGAGATAGACCCAGGCCTCGTCGAGCATGAGCAGCGTCGGCCGCCCGTCAAACCGGTCCTCAAGACGATGGAACAGATAGGTGAGCACAGGCAGCACAGCGCCTTGGCTGTGCATCAGCTCCTGGGTCTCGAAACACTGCACATCCGAGATGGCCAGCCGGTCGTCATCGGCATCGAGCAGCCGGCCGAATGGACCGTCGAGCGTGTAGGGCATCAACGCCGATTTGAGCGCATTGGACTGAAGCAGGACCGACAGGCCAGTCAGCGTGCGTTCCTGCGCCGGCGCGGTGGCGAGGCTGGTGAGCGCCGACCAGATTGCCTCCTTCACCTCCGGGGTGACGGTGACATTCTCGTGGGCAATGAGGCCGGCGATCCATTCGGCCGCCCAGCTCTGTGTGGCCGGGTCGTTGATGTGGCGCAGCGGCTGGAAAGCAAGCGCACCATTCGCACCCAACGCATGGTGGTCGCCGCCCATGGCAAGCGTGGCGGCGCGGGCCGAATTGCCTTTGTCGAAGACATAGATTTGCGCGCCAGCGTAGCGTCGGAACTGCAAAGCGATCAGGGCAAGCAGAACCGACTTGCCGGCACCGGTCGGCCCGACAATCAGCATGTGGCCGACATCGCCGATATGGGTCGAAAGCCGAAACGGCGTCGAGCCGCTGGTTTCGGCGAAAAGAAGCGGCGGAGCGTGATCGCCGGTGACCTCAGCAAGATGCTCGTTCTCCGCTGGACCTGCCCACACGGACGACAGCGGCACGAGATGGGCAAGGTTAAGCGTGTGAACGAGCGGCTGGCGAACGTTGGCGTAGACATGACCCGGCAATGAACCAAGCCACGCTTCGACGGCATTGATGCTTTCGCGAATGGTGGTGAAGCCGAGCCCGTTGACGATCCGCTCGACGGCGCGGAGCTTTTCCGCGGCGGCTTCACGGTTCTGATCCCACACCGTCACCGTTGTGGTGAGATAGCCGAAGCCGACATGATCGCCGCCCAATGCCTGCAGTGCTGCATCGGCATCGAGCGCCTTGTTGTCGGCGTCGCTGTCGACGAGAGGCACCGGTTCGTTGGTCACCACCTCGCGCAGAATAGCCGCGATCGATTTGCGCTTGGCAAACCATTGCCGGCGGAGCCGAGTCAGCGTCTTCGTGGCTTCCGCCTTGTCGAGAGGAATGAAGCGCGTTATCCACCGATAGGCGAAATCCTGGTGATTGAGCGCATCGAGAATCCCTGGCCGGGTGAGGTTGGGAAAGCCGAGAACGGTGAGCGTGCGCAAATGCTGCTCGCCCAGCATCGGCTCCAAGCCGCCTGTGAGCGGCTCATCGACAAGGACAGCGTCAAGATACATTGGGGTTTCCGGCACGGCGACCGGATGACGGCGGATCGAGATCGTGCCGTGCAGGTACGTTAGGGTCTCGGCATCGTCGAGCGCGCGCACCTCGGGCAGGAAGCCCGAAAGAAGATCGAGAACGCGGTCAGTCTCGTCTCGGAACCGGGCAAGCTCCTGGCGCCAGTCTCTTTCCCCTCCCAAGTGATGCGAGTCGACGAGAGCACTTTCCGCGCGCGCTTGGCCATCGGGCCCAGGCATGAAGACCAAGGTCAGATGATAGATGCTCTCGAAATGCGCGACCTTGCCCTCGAATGCCGCGCGCCGTTCCTCATCGATCAGCCATGAGGCAGCATCGGGAAGGGCCGAGCTCGGATAGCCCAGCGCTTCGATGCGCTCGGCCTCGAAGAACAATGCCCAGCCAGAGCCGAGCCTTCTCAGCGCATTGTTTGCCCGCGCGCAAATGCCGATAAGTTCGGCCTCCGTCGCGCTTGCAAGGTCTGGCCCACGAAACCGCAATGTCAGCTGGAAGCTGCCATCCTTGTTGAGCACGATGCCGGGCGCGACGAGTGCTGCCCAGGGCAGATGGTCGGCAAGCCGGTCGGCTTTGCCGCGGTATTCGGAAAGCTTCAGCATGCAAGCCAGCCCTTTTGACGAAGATGACGGACAAGCACGCTGGCAAAATCCGGATCACGCCGTGCGGCAAAGACCGCGAGCGTGTGGCCGGCGATCCAGAGGATCAGACCGGCAATCCACTGCTGCAGGCCTAGGCCGATGGCCCCGGCCACCGTGCCATTGAGGATCGCCACCGCCCGCGGCGCACCGCCGAGCAGGATTGGCTCAATCAGTGCCCGGTGGACAGGCACCTCGAAGCCCTCGATATGCTGCTCCCCGGTGCTCATCCGACCAGTGCTCCGCCACCGAAGGAGAAGAAGGAGAGAAAGAAGCTCGATGCCGCGAAGGCGATCGACAGGCCGAAGACAATCTGGATCAGCCGGCGGAATCCGCCCGCCGTGTCGCCGAAGGCAAGGGTCAGGCCGGTGGTGATGATGATGATCACCGCGACGATCTTGGCGACCGGCCCCTGCACCGACTCCAGGATCTGTTCCAGCGGCTGTTCCCAGGGCATGCCGGAGCCGGCCGCATACGCCGGTGCGGTGACAACAAACGCGAGCAAGGCGGACGAAAGAAAGCGAAGCTTCTTGCACATGAAAGTGACCTTTCAAAGCTGCTGGAGTTGCGGAAGGGTGAGCGGGGTGAGGGCGTAATCGCCGCTGCCGTCGAGACCCGTGACCTCGGCGATCGCGTCAACGCGGCGCGCGGATCCTCTTCCGGCAATAAAGATGACGAAGTCGACGGCATCGGCGATCAGCCGGCGGGGAACGGTGACAACGGCTTCCTGGGCGAGCTGCTCGATCCGATAGAGCGCCGAGCGTGCCGAATTGGCGTGAACCGTGGCAATGCCGCCGGGGTGACCGGTGTTCCACGCCTTCAGCATATCGATGGCTTCCGCGCCTCTGACTTCGCCGACGATGATTCGGTCGGGCCTCAGCCGTAGGGTCGAGCGCACGAGGTCGGCAAGCGTCACCGAGCCCCGCCTCGTCCTCAAAGCAACACAGTCCTTGGCCGCGCATTGCAGCTCGCGGGTGTCCTCAATGAGGATCACCCGCTCACCGCATCTGGCGACTTCTGCCAGTAGAGCATTGGCAAGTGTCGTTTTGCCCGACGATGTGCCGCCGGCGACCAGAATGTTGCGCCGCTCGCGCACCGCCTTCCTCAGGGCATCAGCCTGCAGCGGGAGCATGATGCGATCGGCGACATAGTTGGCCAGCGTGTAGAGTTTTGCCGCCGGTTTGCGGATGGCGAAGCATGGCGCCAGCACGACCGGCGGTAGCAGACCCTCGAAGCGCTCGCCTGATGGCAATTCGGCACTGACAATCGGATTATCTGCATGCGCCTCGGCGCGCACGTGGGAGGCAACCAGGCGGATGATGCGTTCCGCCTCGGAAGGATGCATGTGCACGCCGGTCTCGACCCGGCCTTCGCCCAACCGGTCGAGCCTCAGCGCGCCATCGGGATTGACCATCACCTCGATGACGGTCGTATCGGCGAGTGCCTCGGTGATCGCCGGCCCCATGGCGGTGCGCAGCATGGCGCGGCGGCGGTGGTCGGCCTCTGGATGAAAACTCATCCTTCCCCTCCCCCGTCGTTCTTGTTGCCAAGCGCACCCTTCCCGGAAGCAACCTGGCGCCCGACCTGCTCGACGAACTTGTCGAACCGCTCCTGGGCAATCGCCTGTGTCGCCCGATCCGGGACTGGGGTGTGGGCATGAAGCGTGATCGAAAAGCGGATAAAGAGCGCCAGGCTCTCCAGGATCATCTCGACATCGCGCCTGACATGGCCGAGGTCGCGGGAAAGACGGTCGAGCCGCTTGCCGTAGCGCTGATCGAGCTCGTTCTCGCCGCGCCGTTCGATGAAGGCCTCGACCGCTCTGGCCACGATCGCCGATTTGGTGGTCGAAGGATTGCGGCTGAGGGTCTCGAGCTTCTCGCTCAATTCGGGTTCGAGCAGAAATTGGTGGCGAATGCGGTGAGACTTCATGCGCTCGTTCCGATGGACCAGCGCTGATGCGCCGGTGAGAACGAGCATCGTCGAGATCCGCAAAATCGCTTATGGGCGTTATTTACGCCGAGATACGCCCGAGCCGGGGAAGCGCTCAGAAGCCGGGCACGATGTCCCTGTCGTCGCCCCGTCCCTCGTTGATGCCATAGGCGCGCGCGGCAGTGGAAATCCGATCCATGACGCGCTTGTCGGCGAGTACCTCGCTGTCATCGTCGGCGGGCTTGAACAGGTTGTCCTGGTGTGGCTCCTGCGCGACGATGGTCTGTTCGTCGGGCAGGCCGGGATGTCGCTGCTGTTGCACGCCGCCTTCGTCTTCGATCATCGCGCCGGGGCTTTCGTCGTCGGTGGCTAGACGGCGGTCAACGCTGCGGACCTGCCCAGACCAATCCTCTGGACGCAACGGAGGACGATCGACATAGGGACCGTCGAGCAGCGCCGGCGCAGGCACCACTCGCTCGGTGAAATTCCGATCCTCGTAGTAACGCAACTTCTTGGCGCGGATCGGCGGCAACCCCGAAACCAGCACCAGCTCGTCGGATGGTGGCAGCTGCATCACCTCGCCCGGAGTCAGCAGCGGCCGGGCAGTCTCCTGGCGGCTCACCATGACGTGCGAGAGCCATGGTGCCAGCCGGTGGCCGGCGTAATTGCGCATGGATCTCAGTTGCGTCGCTGTGCCCAGCGCGTCCGAAATGCGCTTGGCCGTTCGCTCGTCATTGGAGGAAAAGGCAATCCGCACATGACAGTTGTCGAGAATGGCGTTGTTTTCGCCATACGCTTTTGAAATCTGATTCAAGGATTGCGCGATCAGATAGGCGCGAATGCCGTAACCAGCCATAAAGGCGAGTGCGGTCTCGAAGAAGTCGAGCCGCCCGAGTGCAGGAAATTCGTCAAGCATCATGAGCAGCTGATGCTTTCGGCTCTTCTTGGGATCTCCCTCTAAGCGCTCCGTCAGCCGTCTGCCGATCTGATTGAGCACCAGTCGCACCAGCGGCTTGGTGCGAGAGATGTCTGATGGAGGCACGACCAGATAGAGCGACATCGGTCGTTCTGCATCCGTTAGATCGGCAATACGCCAGTCGCAGGCCGATGTTGCCGCCGCCACAGTGGGATCGCGGTAGAGCCCGAGAAACGACATGGCGGTCGAAAGAACGCCTGAACGCTCGTTCTCTGACTTGTTCAGCACCTCACGCGCCGCCGAGGCCACGACAGGATGAACCTTGGGATTGTCGGGCGCTCCAAGGTGGTTGGTCGTCATCATTCGCTGCAGCGTCGTGGCAAACGAGCGTTGCGGGTCCGACAGGAAGGTGGCGACACGAGCGAGCGTCTTTTCTTCTTCGGCGTACAGCACGTGCAGTATGGCCCCGACCAAGAGTGAGTGACTAGTCTTCTCCCAATGATTCCGCCGCTCCAGCGCGCCTTCCGGATCGACGAGAATGTCGGCGATGTTCTGAACGTCGCGGACCTCATCTGAACCCCTGCGCACTTCCAGCAGCGGGTTGTACCGCGCCGACCTTGGATCGGTCGGGTTGAACAAAAGGGAGTAGGTGAACTTCGACCGCCAGCCGGAGGTCAGCTGCCAGTTCTCGCCTTTGATGTCGTGAATGACGGCCGAGCCGGTCCAGGAAAGAAGCGTCGGAACAACTAGTCCGATGCCCTTGCCCGAACGTGTCGGCGCAAAGGCCATGACGTGTTCCGGCCCGTCATGGCGCAGATAGTGATGCTCAAGTTTGCCAAGGAAAACGCCGGCCGGCTGAAACAGGCCTGCCTTCTCGATTTCCCGAGCCGCGGCCCATCGTGAGGAACCATAGGTGGTGACCAACCCACTCTGCCGCGCGCGCCAGAGGGAGCCAGCTATTGCGGCCGCACAGCCCAGGAACCCGCTGGCTCCGGCAAGTGCGCCCGCCTTGTCGAACACCTCAGGCGCGTAGGCATCGAAATGGAACCACCAACCGAACAGTTGCCACGGCTTGTAGATCGGCCAGCCGGCTACGACAAACCATGGGGATCCGAGTTGCGACTGATAGTCTAACGTTTGGGCACACCATTGCGTTGCTGTCCAAACACCAAAGATGACAAAGGCGAAGACAACGGCGATCTGCCCAATTAGAACCTTGGTGGGTGTCATGGCGCTGTTCCTGTCTGTGCCTGAGGCCAAGCATCGAGCCATTCAACACGAACGCGAATGGCCGTCAGGCACTACCTGCTGCGATGGTATCCGATCGACGCTCGGCGTGGGGCAGGTAGCCGAAAAGCCACTCCTGCCTTCTTTTACGCCTCGCTAGCAAAGCCGATCATGGCCCGCCGGCAGCTTGCGCCCTGGAAATGGGGCCACACGGGGTCTTCAAGTTGAAGGAATTGATGAGGCAATGAAGCAACGTAATGAGTCTCTTTGCGGGTCGACGAACACCCCGCGATCATGACCGGGTAGCATGTCGCCCCTTCAACCTGCGTCGCGTGCGGAGAGAAATCCTCCGCGTAACCAGGCAACGAGTTCGATGGTGTTAGCAAATATCTTCTTACATCCTGCAACAATCATAGGATTGTCGCCAGAGGGTAGCAATGTTCGATCATCGGTCTTGAGACCAAGGCACAACTTGTTGAGCGCACGACCGTAGCCAATTTCAAATGCCACGCCTTCATCAATCGTGCGACCATCCAGTACAGCAACGATACAATCGCACCTTCTAATGGCATTGATGTCCGCCTCAAACACCAATTGCCTCGCAGCCTCCACTGGCATCCCTCCATCCACTAGATCGCGCATGAGCTTTCCGTCGCGTTGGGGAAGAAAAACGTGCGCCATAGGCTCAAGAAGGCTTGTCAGCCGCTCATTGAAGCTGCGCTCAATGTCGTTGAATAGCGGGGCTGCCAGATAGATACGCATGGACATTCGAGCATCATTCATAGCGCGCAATAATCGTGTTGAGCTCGGTCGGTTCATATTCCTCAAATAGAACGTGCCGAGCCACTTTGCGAGCAATGTCACCCGGACTGTTCTCATCAGTTGAGAGGACAAACGACGGATTGTAGATCGTTTTGAGGGTCATAGTCTGTGCATCAAAATAGGGTTGCTTGCCCGCCTCCTCCGGAGGGCGACCTCGCGCCATATTTCGCTTCACTAGTGTCTTGGAGTCAGCCTCAATAAATATGATCTCTCCTTTCTGAAGAGGCTGATCGCGAGTTACTAGATCGCGCAATGCATGAGACTTTATCTTATTCTCGTCATCGCTTTTAGAGAAGGCATAAAGATCCAAAGGGGCACGATCCATAAAATGAAGCCCCGCCGTCGCCGCATGCATACGACGATTCTTCTCCTTCAGTTCCGAATATATGAATTGATCGATAATTGCCTGCTGCTCTTCACCGATTTTACTCGACGCCATATACATCTCACGAGGAGGTGGCCGTGTCCATTCTTCGTGTGTGTGAAAGCATCGCAAGTGCTCAAGCAATGTCGACTTCCCAGAGGCGACAGGCCCCACTATATAATAGTGATACCGAGAGCGCCGATCCTCTCCAAGCGTTTCTACGGTTTCACTGAATCCTCTTTCATCAAGATTAAGGATCTCGAGAAAATCTCCGATCTCAGCAGACGTTAGAAATATCGTTACCAAGTTATAGAGTTCGAGATTGGCCTCAAATATGTCCTGCCTTCTCGCCTCTGATAGGGCCCCTTCTTCCTTGATCCAATATATCATATAGTGATGATTAGCTGGGCTCTTATCACGGTTGAGACGTAGGTAGTTTTTGAGAGAGCTGTCGGCAAGCGAATGACCAATCAACAGCATTGTGTTTTGAACAAAGCGAAGAAACAGATACTCAGAACTGACACCCGGGGAACGTGCACGAGCATCCGCGAAAGAATCTTCCGTGAATATCAGTTGGGGGCTGCGCTTCTTAAGGCTGGCACGGGGCAATATTCCGTTGACGTGATAAACTGTCGTCAGATTCCCTCGGTCCGTAAGAGGTGGTTGCCAAGTGACGCTTAGGGCGTTACCGGACTCGCTGCCAAAGGCGCTTTGCTTTACTTGCTCCCCTATCGCATCAGCCAGGAGGTCGTCGAAGTTGAAATTTATTACGAGTGATACTTTGCGAGAAAGGTCACGCAGCTGTGCGAGATAGGGATGCGTTTGTATAACCTCGGCGATTGTTTGCGGGACTTTCTCATAGATCGCCTTGTGAATAGCGTCGCCCCATTCATATTCGACCGTAGCGGACCTAAGCTCTGCCGGCTCCGTGACAGGACATGCCCCTCTAAAGCGATGATAGATGATCTGTCCGAGATATTCAGGTTGGAGCCCCGCCGCAACGTGTGCTGCTAAATCATCAGGGAGGCCGCCCTGAATCTCCGCAAGCCTTTTCAATAGGTCCTGCCATCCAGGCACCTTGGCGTCGATTGAAATCCCGGCTCCGGTCACCAGGTTCAGCCGTTGCAGTCTCAGCCTCTGGTAGAGGTGGCACAAAAATCGAGGGAGACGCGGTTGTCGCGCGATGGCGGCATGAAGATTACTAACCATCATTCAGACCTCGAATATCGAGGCGATTGAGCCCGCTGCGGCTGGATCATATTTCCCCCCGACCCCACGGATGTTCCATAGTCCAGATTGGCGGATTTGCGCTACAGGAGATTTAAGGCCGAGCCAGTCAGGACTGGGATAATCAATTGTCCGCATCGATTCGCTCAACAATGCAATCAGCTGCATCTCAACCTTAGCTCGCAAACTTTCCTTGCTAGGTTCGTCATCAACTTCGAGCAGAACCACCTCTAAACCCTGAAGATACCGAGAGACCGCAAGCTCATGCTCCATCTCCAAACTCTTCACCTCGGGGCGCGCGTCCTGACCCTCACCCCAAGTCGGAAGGCTGCCATGGCCGAGGCCGGCCTCCAGCATCGCTCTACCAATGTGCAGACGGAAGATGGAGCCACGATGGTTGCCGATCTGACTGGAAGGTCCTAGGTGATTGCGCAATCGACCCCGCAGAGAGGCCTTCGAGCCAGCGCTAACTGCGTGGGTACCGATCCGCACCACTCGGTAACCAGCGCCCCGGAAGTTCCGTTCCGCGCCGTCCAAGAAGATATAGACTCCGCGTTTTGGTACGGATCTCGACGAAAGTTCCCTGAACGAGAACACACGGTCCGCTATACGCTCTTCAGCAATCCAATTATAGAGCCGATCCAGGTCCTGTATCCTTGCGGCCATTCGTTTTGCTTCCGTTAGCCAAATGGCGTGGTCAGAGTATCCAAGCCCCAACCAAGGCGCGACGATATCCAACGGAGAGGCCCTAGCTCTGTTCAGCTCCAGCAACGGCATACTGTATTCGTTAGCAGCAAGCAGCGTCACCTGCCTGCTTTCAGCACGAGCAGCAAGCGCATCAAGCACCTGCTCAGCCCAATCGCGTTGATTGGCTTCAGGCAGATCGGGGAGATTGAGATCATACGGCGCGATAACCATCTCGCCCCCGACGATCCCATGTTTGCCCGACAAAATTGCGTAGGGCGCCCCGAGCGATCGAACAAGATTGATGCAACTTTTGAATCGGTCCGAAGTATAGAGCTGATCTGCGGGGGCGGCTTCTTGGCGCTTCTTTCGGCCGCACCCAATGACAATGAGTGGAACGACACCATTGCGACCCAGAACAGCTTCTCGGAGAAGCATGGTCGGAGCCTCGAACAGTTCGCCCTGCATCAAGGCAATCCTTTGGCTGGATCCGCGGCTTTCATGCTGTGGAATGGCTTAGCGAGAGCGAGCCGACAAAGGACCAGACCAGCCGTTAACGCCACTGGGTCCCGATCGACAACGATTCGACGAATCCTTGCGGCGCCTACGTCATGGCTATCACGCAGTGATCGGCCGACCTTAAGCTGAACAAGCCTGTGATAAACAGCAGCCTCAGCGCCATATGGCTTTTTGGTAAGGCTCGCGCGCTGCCAAGGAGCACTGGGCTGCGTCCGTGTGCGTGTAAGATCGGGTGCAATTCCTATGCAGCTGACTACGGCAGTTCTGTTTGTCGCCACCGAACTTCCAGAGGCTGCCGCGCCGCCTGCCTTCTTAGCCAATAGGTCTATTCGTGCGAAAACCGGGCTGACGTAAATATCGAGCATAGGCAGCTCAGCCGGCAACGTGGCGATGACCCCCAGATCGTCCAGCACCTCGTCAAGTTTGCGACTCTTGTGAATGGAATTGGGTTTCGTGCCGAGGAGAGATGGGAATTCTCGGACGCCCAAACCCGTCTTGCCAAGTCCGTCAATAAAGTCATCATAGGACATGATCGAGCACAGCTTCTCACACTCTGTGACTTTGCTGCATTGAACCATGTGTCCCCTCGACGCTCAAGGCGCTGCTTGAGCGGCTCGAGTGACCCCAAAGATCATGTAATTGAGAGCGATCGGGGGAGCGCCGCTGAGCTTGGGAGCGACAGTTCCGCTCTGCCTGCTAAAGACGAAATCGCTCCAATTCCAGCCGACCTCATTTGTCTGCACAACGACATATGAGCCTAAACGCAATTTGGCGGAAGTGGCCGTTTTCGAGAAATCCAAGCCTAGACCGAATGAAAAGACAGGCCGGTTGTTGCCTTGCTTCTCGATCGCACGAACAACGCCCTTAGCGAGCTGAACGAAGGGCACGAGCACGGGCTGCGCGGTGGTAAGAAGCGATAGCCCTTCCTTGAAAGCAGAGTTATCCAGCGCTTCCACCAACATGTCGGTTCCGCCGCTGCGAACGTTGATGGTGCGCCCTTCGAAGCTCAGGCCGTCGTTGCCAACGTTCACTCCGACGAAGATGGGCAAGCTTAGCAACGGGGCTGCGCTGCCGTCAGTGGCGATGGTCTTCAACGCAAAGCGCATCTCCTCCGACTTGCTCCCAGCCTGGTTCTTCCCCGTAAATTCGCACAGGATCTCATGGCGTCCGAAGCCCGGATAGTTGTGAACGTAGAATCGATCGAGGGTGATTTTCAAACTTGCGCCTCGGAGCTTTTCATCGGGCGCCATCGACGTTGCGTGAACGATGTCCAGTCTATCTCCTGCCGAAGACCCATTCTCAGGAATGAATCCGATCGCGGCGCCAGTATTGGCCCATTGGTCGTTGGTGAAGAAGGGAACGCTGATCGCCTGACTTCGAGCCCCCAGCTGATGGAAGCGGGAAGCCGCTTCATCATCACCGATCTCCTCCAGATAGGCGGCGATCTCCAAAGGATGCCGCTCTCCGATGCAATCTGATTTGTTGAATTCCATTCGGTCCCCTTTCAAACACGAACGCGCGGCCTTGGCCGGATGGCTTCGCGAACGGAGGCGTAGATGTCCTCCAGCACGGTGGCGCCGACTTCCAACGTCATCGCGAGCGCATAGGGAACCGCAGCCTGCTGGAAATTCCGGTGGGTAGCGCGCGCCTGGACTCCTATGAACAGTCCGCTGGAATCCATGAATGCAGTGCTGTTGCTTCCCTCAAGGATGAAGTGCGCCACGGTTCCGCGCCTTATATCATCTGGATGGGGCTGCATGATCGTCTTCACACCTCGCCAGAACTTACGCTTTCCGTCCTGGTCGACGACGTCCAGCATCACACCCCGATAGGCGATGGAGGTTGGATGGATCGGGGGCAGCCATGCGAGCGTCATCGTGATCCTACGGATCTCCCTTGAGCGGATCATGCTGGTTGGGATTGGAATACGGTACTCGTGAAGCTGCTCGTGGCTGATCTCATCATCGGCAAGCAGGGTGACACGGTTGACCGCACCTGATATCACCCGCTCGACCGCCGGCTTGCCGTATCCTAGGAATTTCGTGACCGTTGCCCTGCGCCGCCGCCATTGTTTCGTGCCCGGCGGTGGATAGGAGGCGTCAAGCAAGGTACCGGCATCACCCCACTGGGAGCCATGCACCAGCAATGCTTTTGTGGCGAGAGCCGCCCGTTTGAAATCTCGCAGGCTGACGCCATCTTCAGCCAACACCTCTTCAAGAGCGTCGACAATCTGGATACCTGAACGCGTTACGAGAGCTGCTGCGTTGCTCGTTCCGGTCGAGCGACGGGTACGCGTAACAGATCCGGCCGAAGGGTCGGGTGCTGCTGTCTCCAGTCCAATGTGTCCAATCTCGTCCGGCCAGACAAGGTGCCCATCGGCGTGATCGGCTGCCCTTGCGACCTGCCGACCTCCAATGTCCACAATCTCCGGCTTGAGTGAACGGTTGATCCCAGGGCCGATTGCCGATCCGAGATTTGGAACGCCAATCGGCGCGAATGGGTCAATAGTGCCTGAAGGGCAGGCGCCCGCCCCGTCCGCATGCACGGCACCCACGCTTAGGACATTCATGGCCTCGGCAGGGCTGAGCAGACCGCGAATGCCCTTGCTTGCTTCGACCGCACGAATTAGCGCGATCTGTCGTTCCAGCGGAGAAGCCGCGTTGAACGATGCCTGGTCTGGATATCCGGAGGGAAACCGTGCTGTTATATTTCCGGCGCTGACCACGAACAGGATGCCGTATTTGTGCGATAGCCAGTCAAGCAGCCGCGCCCAGGGAGTTGGCCGACGGACGAAAGGCCCTTCTGCGTCGCAGATCGAGTGATTGATGATCAGGACGTCTGGCCCCGCCGGCCCAGCGTGCTCGTGCCCTTCCTTCAGGGCGAAGACCGCCCGATAGATGATGCCGATAGGAAGAAGGTCCTGATCGGTACGCTCGTCATTGAGATGCTGTGGTGCGGCCAGGACAGGAACCGCCTTGAGGCTTCTCGTCAGTGGCGCCTCTCCATTTGCTAGATCACCGTGGATGATCAGGGAAGCAATCGCAGTACCATGATATCGCCGAGCGACGGGAACCGAGGCGCTCGGCACATCAACCTCGATGACATCCACCCGCCCATCCAGAAGCCCGTGGTTCTGCATTGGATATCCATCCAAGATCGCGGCCACCGCGGGACGCAGTCCGTTATTTGCGCCCTCACGCAGGCTAGTCACCGCAGAGTCCGGCTCTGAAAGAGGCCTAGTGGCGTATAGCGACTGGGGACGGATCGACATGATCGGGTCGGCATTGGCCAAGCGCCCAGTGCGGGAGCTGATCGCGCTAGCCTGTTGGGCCGGGACCTCAATCAGTGCCACTTGGTACCGGATGGGCTCGATCGTCACGAAATCGACAATTCTGCCATCGACCGCAGAAAGGATGCCGTCGAGCGCCTGCTTCGCATTCTTGCGGAGTTCCTCGTTCTCGTGGAACCACAGATCGAGTTCAAGGCGTACGGGCGCCTGCGGATCCTTCGCGAGACGGCGATGGATGAAGAACTGGGTGGCCGGTTCAATCCTGTCAGAAGCATTCCACAACCGGATCTTGGAAAGGTAGCCGAATATTTTCCACCAATCCTTTTCGTCTTCGCGAGGCGATAGCTTCGACTCGAACCGCCGCCACATGGCAAGCAGCTGGCGCATGCCGTTCTCGGTCGGCATGGTGAGGTAGAGGCGAGACATAGCGGAATCGGCATCTCCCGCGTCGTCCTGGTCCGCATCGTCCTCGGTGACAGGGTCGGGGTCGGGGCCGACGTAGTCCTCGGTCAGCCACTCAAATCCAAGCTGCTCGGCGGCGGCAACGAACCGTTCAACCGGACCGATGGTTTCGAACACCAAGGCCCGTTCGGGAGAAGCGAACGCTGCATTCGTGGTTGCCCCAGCTTCTAGTGATTCCTTTAGGAGGGCGATGCCCGGAGCCAGCCTCTTGGATTGTTCCTCAGAGGAGCGAGCCCTTGGGAAGCGAGCCCTTCGGCTCCCCTTTAAGCGCTTGAGCACGTTTTCGCTTCGGCGAATCCGTATGATCGGACGGTCTGCTATCTTCAGTCTCCCCCTGAATCGACCGTTTCCGCCGGAGCTTGGCCAGACCTTCAAGCAACGCTTGGTGGGCGGCAAGTTTTCCGCGAGACAAAACGACCTTCCTTCTCACGTCCAAAGTGAACGCTTCGATATCCGAGAAATTCAGGCCGTTCAATGTGCGTACGAACTTTTCCTCAATAAATGCAATAGAGTTGCCGTAATCTTTTTGGAGTCGATGGAACCACTGGGATATTTCCTGTGGACGTGGAAGTGGCACGTCCACTCGAAGCTCGAAGCGCCGCCATACGGCCCGATCAAGGAGTTCTGGGTGGTTGGTAGCGCAGACAATGACGCAGTTTGCCGGTATTGAGTCCATCTGCAGTAGCAGCGAACTTACCACGCGCTTGATCTCTCCGGTCTCCTGGGTGTCGCCACGTTCCTTGCCAACCGTGTCGAACTCATCGAAGAACACCACGCAGGACTGCCCGGCGACAAAATCGGTTAGCTTACGAAGGCGAGAGGCGGTCTCGCCGAGATAGCTCGCAATAAGTCCGTCATACCGGACGACGTAAAACGGCAGCCGCAGCTCGTGCGAGAGGATTTCGGCCAGACTGGTCTTGCCTGTTCCCGGCGGCCCGACCAACAGGACCTTGTGCCGAGGCTCGAGACCGTGGGATCTCAACAGTCCCATGTCTCCGTACTCGTCAATAAATTCCTGGATTTCTGCCGACGTGTCCGGAGGCAGGACGAGATCCTTAAGCCTTCGGTTCGGCCTGAGCTCGACAAGTACATCGCTCAGCTCTGGTGGGATGGCATATCCACGCACTCTCGACGCATTAGACCTCTTCCTACGGTTTGCGTCGATTGCGTCGACTATTCGCTCAGCGATTCCGTTCTGCTGTTGGGCCCGGGCCTCGGCAACAAGCGCCTGAAGCGGCAGCGAAGCACGATCGCTAGAAAAGCTAAGATCGTCATCCTTCCGTGCGATGCCGGTTCGCGCCATTATCCGTTACCTTCCGCGCTCGACTCGTCCCCAATACGGCGCTGTTTCCCGTAATGATAAGGCAATTGGCAGCCAGCGCCAGAGGCAGTGCCCAAATAGCTGCCCTCTCCTGACGATCTACTGTCGTTCGAAACCCATTAACGTTCGGTTTTAAGGGCTGCCACGGCGATTCGAAGGTCACACGGCTTCTATGAGACGTGCAGTACCTTCTTCCACGCCGCGCCGCCATTACGAAACGCTCGGGCGGCTTCTTGTCGACAGATGTTCCAGGATACCCTCTCACTGTACAACACTCGGGACTTGTTTGCACATGGTGACGATCAAGCGGCGCCGCGAACTGATCTAACATCCAGCAGTCCTGAGATAACTTGCAGACGATCACAGGTTCAGCCCTGGCAAGCTGAAGACCGACGGTCCGCCACGCTGTTGAGATGATCCAATGTCCCACTCTCGCTCTAGGCCGCCGGTCGCACGGCTGATTACCAACGCCTTTTCCTGGCCCGAGAGGTTGGGACGCTATCACTCGCCAGGCGGAAGCTGGACCGCTCGGCGCCGGTTCCTTCGACAGCGATCCCCGAGTTCACCAATGACCGGCATGCGTCGAGAACCGACCAAGGCAGTTCATCCACCGCTGCCGCAATATCAACGAAGCTCGCCAGCTCGTCAGTGAGTCGACCTTCGACAGCACGTTCGAGTGATGAATTGCGCCGCAGGATCCAGGCATCGTTGGTCCAATGGATGACGTTGTCCCAGACGATGAAGTGTGCCCCGCATCCAGTGTCTCGCCACACAGAAGGGAAAAGGGTCAACCCGCCCTCGCGTTGATAAAGGCGCCAGGCCGGCCCGGCACGACGGTCGAGGTTAACCGTCAGTATGTCTCCGCATCCATCGGGGCATCTCATGACAAGGGACCGCGGAACTCCGCGCTCTACAAGTGCAACGTCTCCGGGGTTATCCACCTGCTCGGTGGCTTCGGACTGACGTTCAACCGCGCCCTTGAACTGTACCGCGTGCGTTTTCTTGAGCACCCAACCGAACTCCCGACCTACCAGAGCGAAGGATTTGTCACGCGATCCAGAAGGTCCACCGCGCACTTGTAAGCAATGGCCGCATCCGGGGTTTTACCTTTGGCATAATAGAGCAGCCCGACGCAGATCGCGATTGTATACTCGCGCCTCAGATCGAACGAATGGGACTGACCTTCTTCAAGGATGGTCGTACGCAATGCAACGATCGCGTTGAGCCGATACTGGGCGTTTCTGCCTTGCAGGAGATGTTTAAGCGACATAGCGAAGAGATCTCCGGTATAAAAATCTTCCAGCACTTGTTCGGGCAGCGGTTGATCAGCCTGCAACTCCGCGTCGAACGCAAGCCCCATTTCCAAGCGGGCGACGTCGTGGGACAAAGGACGTCGAGCTGCCCGCGTGAAGTCGATCAGAACCGCTTCCGCGTCGCCGCAGACGAACACGTTGCGCAAATTGAGGTCGTCGTGAGCGCGACATACCGGATGCTCCTCAGCCTGAAGTCCAGCGAGACGAACAAAGAAGCTTCGTGGCGAAGCGCCAGCGTAACTCTCCTTGGTCAATCTGTCATAGGTGCGCTCAAGGCCTTTTAGATATGCGTCATGCCGTGCCGCAGGTAGAAACTCCTGAAGAAGGTCTAGTCTCTTTTTTTCGGGGTCTTTTCGCCAACGACCCAACACAGTTCGATAGATCGCCTGGATGAGCACTTTCACATCGCGGTTGATCACAACCTTGTCCAGGCGGACGGCATTCTCGACGAAGCGGGAGACCGCAAGCTGGTGCTCAGACCCCACAACGCAACGATCCAGGCACAAAGGCGCGCATCCGCGATATGGCACGCGGTCAGCGACCACGTCCCTGTACGTATTAATGTGTTCTTCCATCGCCGCCGCGGGGCCTGACTTTACGATGAAAGGTGTGTTTTGCTCCAGGCCTTCCGTCTCGACCTTCCAAACGGACGAAGAAGATTTGCCACCATTCTCCTCGGAAATAAGGATGCCCGAGTAGTCGTGAAACGCGCGACGGAACAGAAGCTCCAGTTCGGGCAGCAGAGGCTTCGGCAGCTCATTCCCATTTTTGTCGCGGATCGCCAGGCTGCTGTTCATAGAAGGGCCGCACCGGCATCGTGCGCAGGTCTCGGCAATGTTATCCCAGTCAGAGTCTGGAAGCACTGCGAGCTGCCGCAGCACCACACCAGTATGCTCTTGCCACTGCGCCAACACGCCTGCGCCCGAACGCGCCACCGCCTGTCCATTCGCTTCCTCGCCCCGTTTCGTAACGACAATGACGAGTATGCCGCGCTGTGCGGACGAAGCGGCGAGGCGTCGAAGACGCTTGACCAAATCCAATCGGCCCTCGTCCGCCGGCAGGGCACCGGCGAGCACGATCAACGCCCGGGCGCCTCCGTCATCAAGATCAGAAAGCGACACAAGCGGCTTCACGGCAAGTCGCCGGGCGGAGAAAGGCGTCGGGTTCACGGAACCTCCGTCAACCAAAACGGTCGTGCGCTCTTCAGCTTTCATGTTGGCGCCAAATCATGGGCCAACTGTCTCCTCTGGCCAGGGCATTGTCCTGAGCACATACAACGCAGGTCGGATCTGATCTTGAACTGACAGGCCGCACCGATCCTTCAATGGGCCGCCCAACAAGATGCCGCGCCTCCCCAGGGAACCCGGTCACTGCCGAAAGGAACATCGAGACGGCCATGGAAGAGGTTGCTGCGTTAAGGGAGATCACGGCCGGCTGCGGCTCGAAATGGCCGACGAAATACGGATCGGAGCGTGAATCGGCGAGAAGATCGCGTCTCACTGCGGCGGGATCAAGAAGGGAATGGCAGTTAAGGCAGGCCAGCGACTCGGCAAGCATTTGGACCCTAGTCGACATCGCGGCAACGACACCCTCCCGGGCGTCGATCCGCACTCCAACGTCGATCATTGGCAAACGATATTGATAGGCGATCTGATTGAGGACGGCGCGGCTGCCGTGCGAATCCGTGCAACACATGACAAAATCGCCGTCGAGCAACGTCCGGGCCACGGGCTCGTCAATAACGGATTCCGGTAAGGTCATAACCTCTATGTCGCGTTTCGCGCGTTGCGACGCTTCGGAGGCCACAGCGACCTTTGGTCGGTCAATGTCCTTCTGCTCGGCCCCCATCAATCGGTTGAGGTTGGTTCGCTCGACCTGTTCAGGATCAATCAAGTGCAGCCGACCAACGCCCAGCCGTGCGAGTTCCTCAACGACCACTGAACCGGTGCCGCCTACGCCGACAACCGCCACGGTGAGATCGTTGAGAATCCGCTGCCCTGCGGGGCCGAACGCTCGCACATTGCGGTCGAACACTTCCGGCAATGGGGCCGGATCTTCCGCGTCAGTCTCAGTTGGGTAAGATCGAACACTGCGCCCGATTTCCTGTATCCGATCGATGGTGAATGTGGTCTCGCCTTTGATATCGAAGAGGCGGCCACGAAATCCCGCCGGCCCGGCGATCAGGAATCCATGCGGCCCTTGCGGGCACCGAAAATGCAGCACCGGAGCCAAGAGTTGCTGCGCTGCGTCGTCGACCGATGAGAACGCCAGTCTGCGTTGCACAGGATGCGAATGCGCAAGAATTACGCCCGCTCGCTCCAGACGAGCGCGTTTGAGCACCCTCGACAGGAACATGGGAGTCAACGAGACTTCTATCGGGCTGCGGGCGATATAGTCGTCCGGAGCCGGGCGAATGATCTCTCTAACGATCAACCTCATCCCGCCTTCGAAACGACCACTGTCAACGATCAACGCAGCAGCAGTTTCAAGGGGGGCAGGCGCGATGAGGTCATCGCGAAGAGCCGTCCATTCTCCAGCCCGGAACATCAGACGGTTCATCGCGCCTCGCCCAGCCGCCGCCGGATTACATTCAAATAGGTAAGCAGATTGTCGCTGTTGGGCTTCCAGGTAGACGCATGCCAGGAAAACCACAGCCACTCCGAGGGCACTCCCGGGGTGGCCTGCTGCCCGGTGTTTTGCGGGCTTCCACCGTGTTCGAGGGCGAGCGCCGGCTCGGCCCAGAAGCAATCGGGCGCAGCCTGCGGATAGCCCGCAGGCACCACGAACTTTATGCCAACCTCGGCGCGGTTCCAGCCCTTTGGAAGCTGCACAGCCGGCATGCTGACGACTGCCGTACCTCCGGCCTGGAGTTCAAGGGTCGCGTTGGGGTGCTTTCTGCTGATATCCTGAAAGTGACGTTCGAGGATCGACATTAGCCAAACGTCGCCGGAGG
This sequence comes from Mesorhizobium sp. M0292, assembly GCF_040321695.1. NCBI lineage: Bacteria > Pseudomonadati > Pseudomonadota > Alphaproteobacteria > Hyphomicrobiales > Phyllobacteriaceae > Mesorhizobium > Mesorhizobium sp. M0292. Next base: position 39,641 of record NZ_JAMYSB010000024.1, on the reverse strand, counting down.
AACCGTGTAGAAGTGCATTCCGTTCTTGAGCGTAACAGCTTCATTATCCCCAATCTGCCGATCGGCATCATGGCCGTGCCCCTCGAGGAACAACTGATATTGCTGGTCCTTGCCGGCGAGCTGCTTCAGCTCCGCACCGGTCATGCTTTCGCTTGTCGCTTCGATATGGACCCCATCAATATTGATGGAAAATTTCGGATGATCTTCTTTGGCCATTGTTCCCTCTGCAAAATGAACCCGAAAAAGAGTAGCCTCGGCTGTTCAAAGAGAATCAGAGCCGCTGCCTCGCTTTTATCGTGAAAGAAGTGATCGCAGAAGGCGAAATCAAGTTCCCCCGCCGCGACGAACACCCGCATTGACACGTCCTATGTAGGAACAGCACCACATTTTTTCACCCCCATTTCGTTGATAATGATGCTGCAATTCAAATCCGGCCCTCCAGAGTCATTTCGGCGTCGCGCCTGACGTGGTCGAGATCGCGGGGAAAGACGGTCCAGCCGCTTGCCGTGGCGCTAATCGAGCTCGTTTTCGCCACGCCGTTCGATGAAGGCCTCGATCGCTTTCGCGACGATTGCCGATTTCGTGGTCGACGGGTTGCGGCTGAGCGTTTCCAGCTTCTCGCTCAATTCGGGTTCGAGCAGAAACTGGTGGCGAATGCGGCGAGACTTCATGCGGCTCGTTCCGATTGACCGGCGCTGATGCGCCGTGCAAACGAGCATCGTCGGGGTCCGCAAAAATCGCTTATGGGCGTTATCTACGCCGAGATACGCCTCAGTTGCGGAAAGCGTTCAGAAGCCGGGGATAATGTTCTTGTCGTCGCCCTTCCCTCGTTGAGGCCGTAGGCGCTCGCCGCGGTAGAAACCCGGTCCATGACGCGCTTGTCTGCGAGTACCTCGGCGTCATCGTCCGACAGATTGAAGAGGTCGTCCTGATCAGGCTCCCGAGAGACGACGACGTGTTCTTCAGGCAGGTCGGGATGACGCTGCTGTTGCACGCCGCCGTCTTCTTCGATTGCCGCGCCGGCGTTTTCGTCATCGGCAGCGAGACGGCGGTCAACACTGCGGACTAGTCCGCTCCAATTGTCGGGGCGCGACGCAGGACAGTCCGCGCACAGACCGTCGCGCAACAGCACCCGTTCGGTGAAATTCGGATCCTGGTACTAACGCAACTTCTGGCGCGGATCGCGGTATGATGTGGGCTTAACCTGCGCAAATGCCCTACCGGATCAAGGGACAATATCGCCGGATCATTGTCATACTTGCCGCAAACTTGGTCAAGCATAGTGCGGGTCTCCAGACCAGCACTCGCGTGAATCTACTGCGCCCCCTTGGTTCTCACTTCCATGATCCGAAAGCCAAAGATTCCAGCGGCTGCTGCATCTGCAACGATGAGGATTTCATTGCCGCCTACAGGCTGAAATACGGCTGTGCCGTTGAACAGCTGAGCAACGGATCCGCCTAAGAAAGATGAGGTCTTCCTTACCGCGGACGGCGCGCTGTCAAGCGCTCACCGATGTTTTCGACCACGATCGAGTGCCTGATGAGAGTGCGGGGCGGATACTAGACACGCTCGGCCCGCTGCTTGCCAATGTCAGGCCCAGAACCCACGACAGAGATCCTTGAGCGACGCCTCGTCGTTTAACTTTTTTGTACTGTTATCTACGTTCGACCATATTCGTCGTCGAAGCGAACGATATCATCCTCGGCGAGATAATCGCCGCTCTGCACTTCGATGATCACCAGGTCAATTCTGCCTGGGTTCTCGAGCCGATGCTTATGGCCGCAGGGGATGTAAGTAGATTCGTTTGTCCCTAGGAACAACTCCTGCTCGCCATTGACGATCTTGGCGGAGCCGCTGACCACGACCCAGTGCTCCGAACGATGATAGTGCATCTGCAGGCTCAACTGGCGACCGGGCTTCACCTCGATGCGTTTGATCTTGAAGCGCTCGCCTTCCTCCAGAACCGTAAAGGTACCCCAGGGCCGGTGTACCGTGCTATGGACCAGATGGGCTTCATGTCCCGAAGCCTTGAGGCTCTCGAAGAGCTTCTTAACGTCCTGAACGCGGTCGCGGGATGTGACAAGCAAAGCGTCCGGGGAATCAACGATCATCAGGTCGCTTACGCCCACCGTGCCGATGACGCGCTTGTCGGAGCTCACATAGGTGCCGGTCGTGTCGACCATGTGCACATCGCCGCGTATCCTGTTCCCGCTTTCGTCGGGGGCGATTAAATCGGCCATTGCGTTCCAAGATCCGATGTCGTTCCAATCCATGTCGCAGGGAATCATGGCAAGTTTGTTAGTTTTCTCCATGACAGCGTGGTCGAGCGAGATCCGCGGCGCGGAACCGAAATGCTCAGGCGCGAGTTCGATTTTGGCAAAGCCTTGGCATTGACTGGCGCGGCCGTTCTCGTAGCTGTCGGCGACGGCCTGGAGCACCTCGGGACAATGCAAAACCATCTCGTCGAGCATGGTTTGCGCACTGAAGCAGAAAATGCCGGCGTTCCAGAAGAAGCGTTGAGACGCGACATAGGCTTTGGCTGTATCCAGATCCGGTTTTTCAACGAAACGGACGACGTTCTCACCATTTGCTTCGATGTAGCCGAATGCCGTGTCCGGTCTGGTTGGGGTGATGCCCAATGTGGCGATCCGCCCGAGCTTCGCATGTTCCATGGCCAGGCCCATGACGTCTAGAAACGCTGGCAGGTTGCTAATCAGGTGATCGGCCGGGAAAACGCACAGGATCGCGTCAGGGCCTTGCGTTGCCCTCGCATGGATCGCGGCTGCAGCCACGGCGGCGGCCGTATCCCGAGCTTCGGGCTCGAGCAGAAACGTGCGTGGCAGGACCACGGAATCCAGTTCGTCAAATTCGTCCTTGGTCAGGAAGAGGTGTTCCCCGGATGTAACAGCGACGAGTTCCACGACACCTTCTATCGAAGCGGCGCGCAGCACAGTGTGCTGAATGAGAGAATATCCATCCGCTACTTTGAGGAAAGGTTTGGGGTGCGATTGCCTTGAGGCGGGCCATAGCCGCGATCCGGCTCCGCCGCTGATGATCACGGGAATCACTTTCATAACCAACCTCGATTTCGTCTCTGGAGTGATCGTCCACGTTCTTTCGAGCGTCAGCGTCACGATCGCCGTCGCTCTGGCTTGTCTGCGGCCCCCGCGTAACGGCGAAGTTCTGGCGCGTTGCAGGCGGCGTCAGATGACGACGCTATCGGTAATGTACGACGCCTCCACTGGCGTCGGTGAGAAATGCGCATTCAACTATGCCTGTTGGTTGCGTCTGCCGAATTACGCAGGTGGCGGGTCTTAACTGAGATCAGAGACTTGGCTGCCTTCTATCAAAGTCAAACGACTTGGCTCTTTCAGATCGAATTCAATTACCCGTGGTGCGAAAAGGCGTGCATATCGTGTAAAGGCGCTCGTCGGGGGAAACCGAATTACGGTATCGCAGCGCCCGAGAAGATACATCTCAACGAGGGCGGAAATTCCGCCGTCAATCCCGAGTGCTGCAGTGTGTAAGGGGCCACCTTGATTGGATCCGAAGTGCTTCGGGACAGTGAGCAGATCGGGAAACCTGGCCGACAGAAGATCCAGTATCCGCGCGCTGTCCGTGCATAAGAACAGCCGCACAGGCCTGGGATGCGGTAACGCCTTAGCCTTGTCAATTGCAGCGCACACTTGCCGAACGGCGAGCTCCGGATCGGCCCAGTAGGGCGCATGCTCCATGATGTCTTCACCGTTACCGTGCCGAACATGAATCCCGATGATGCTGTGCCCCTCAAAACATTCCTGATAAATGGCATCTATGCGGGCTTGAATTTCTGGCCGAGGCTGGACACTCTGGAACACCTGCCGCTCTGCATCCTCATCGCACCGCCACATCAGACAAGCGTCACACACTACTGTGTTCGCTTCGACATCGTGTTCGGCCTGAAAGAGCTCGCCCAACTCATCGCGCTCTTGGAAAATCTGCTCATCTGGCCGGTAAAGGCACTCGATCGCCGGCCTGTTCCACCACTCCGGGAAGAATGGACCAGGGAAGGAAACGTCGTTGATCCGGTCGTCGGAAATAGCCGGCACCCCAGCGATGTCATTGATCGGCTGGAAGAACACCGGAAACGCATTTGTGAAGGGTTGGTCGAGGTAGCAGGCCCCCCGCCAGTCGATGACTAGAGTTCGTCCCGACCGCTGCGCGTAGCGCCAAGCGGCCGCCAACGACCACAGACAATCACCGAACCCCGTACGCCTCCGAGAGACGACGAACCGGCGCTTTTCCAATCCACTAACATGCATTTTCGGAAATCTCGTTTCGGAGAGGAGGTTGCATCCGGTTTGGAATCCTTAGTCGACACTAGTAGACCCTGACGCCGGGCCCTTGGCAGAGGCCGGGCCATAGGGCAGAAGAGCAACTCCGCTCGCAAAGCTTGAAGCCGATGCCCTCGCTTGGGGTTGCCCTCGCTTCCGGTTCAGCCTTCTCTACTGGGCCTCCGCCGCATATGTAAAATCTATTGAGTGGATGCCGGCCATCCATGTGTTGGATGCCATGATGAAGCGGCTCGGCTGACGCGGGCCCGGTCAATAGAGCCGAAACAGCCGGACGCTACGACACTGCCTGCCGAAGCAAATCATTCCGTCGACGCCGTACGCCAAGGGTGCAAGGCTGCATACAGCAACCGGTACCGGGCGAAATGAGGTCGACGGCTCGACGCGCCTGGAACCAGCTGATCGACACAATCCGCGGTCGGCTCCCAAAGTTCTGCACGACCTGTGCCGGATGCTGTGGTGACGCTCGCGGCCACGAACTTTGTCCTCGCCCCGAACGGAAGCTCGCGCTACGACTCCGGGCCGGCGATGCGCCCCCGCTGCTCGCTCAGACCATCCATTCTGTGGATGCACTTTATCCAAACAATCGATTTCACGGATCCAAACAATTCCCATTAGAAGACGCTGAAGCAAGAAAGAAAGGCGTCCTCACTCGCTGATAGAAGAGCAAATCAGCTGCAAGGTGCTGGGAGTACATGTCGCTCAGGGCGTGAGCTGAGCGGCACTCAGACCGCATGTACGAGTCCGACAGGTTAGCGGCGCGATTCTATTTTTGCTCGTGACTCTAAGCAGAGCAGGTGTGCTCGGCTGGCGGACCGTCAATGACGATCTTCGCGCCGCATCTGTCGAAGTGCTCCATAGGGCATGGGGCGGGCCGCACATTGTGTCGGCGTGGCGAGCCGGAGCCGAAACTTTAAACTTTAATTGAGCAGGAATAGAATGGGTGATAGCAGGAAAGTTGCTCTTATTACGGGCATAACTGGACAGGATGGTGCCTATCTTGCCCGTCTTCTTCTCAAAAAAGACTACATCGTTCATGGGATTAAGCGACGTTCCTCTTCCTTCAACACCGGTCGTATCGAAGACCTCTACCAAGACCCGCACGAATCCGATCCGCGCTTAATCTTGCATTACGGTGATCTCACTGATTCGACTAACCTCATCCGCGTGGTTCAGGAATCTCAGCCAGACGAAATTTACAACTTGGCTGCTCAGAGCCATGTCCAGGTGTCGTTCGAAACACCTGAGTACACAGCAAACGCGGACGGTATCGGTACATTGCGACTTCTTGAGGCGATTCGCCTCCTCGGTCTGACGGACAAGACCCGCTTCTATCAAGCCTCGACGTCAGAGCTATACGGCCTCGTGCAGTCCGTACCGCAGAACGAAACGACGCCCTTTTATCCGCGCAGCCCTTACGCCGCCGCCAAGCTCTACGCCTACTGGATGGTCGTCAATTATCGCGAGGGCTATGGTATGCACGCTTCCAACGGCATTCTTTTTAATCACGAAAGCCCCCTTCGTGGCGAAACTTTTGTGACGCGCAAGATCACCCGCGCTGCCGCTGCTATTTACCTGGGCAAGCAGGACAAGCTTTATCTCGGCAATCTCGATGCTCAACGCGATTGGGGCCATGCGCGTGAGTACGTGCGAGGTATGTGGATGATGATGCAGCAGGATCAACCGGATGATTACGTGCTGGCTACGGGCAAAACGACTCCTGTCCGCCAATTCGTCGAGTGGGCTTTCGAAGATGTCGGCGTCGAGATCGAATGGCGTGGCAAGGGTGTCGACGAAAAAGGCTATGATCTAGCGAGCGGCAGATGCCTAGTCCAAGTGGACCCACGCTACTTCCGCCCCACGGAAGTCGATCTTCTCCTGGGTGACGCTACCAAGGCGAAGGAGAAGCTCGGCTGGGTGCATGAGATATCCGTGCGCGACCTTGCTGCGGAAATGGTCCGCGAAGACCTGAAGGTCATGCAGACATCTGTAGTCATGAAGGAAGCGTAATGTATGATCTGAACGGAAAAACCGTGTGGGTCGCTGGCCACAAAGGTATGGTGGGCAGCGCTGTTGTACGCCGACTCGCGTCTGAAGACTGCAAAGTTGTGGCCGCCCCTCGGGGAGAGCTAGATCTCAAGCGACAGACCGAGGTTGAAAACTTCGTGGCAGTGATGAAACCGGACGCTATCATTATGGCGGCGGCAAAGGTAGGCGGCATTCTCGCGAACGCCACCTATCCGGTCGACTTTCTTTACGACAATCTGATGATCGAGGCCAATATCTTCGCGGCAGCCCACGAAAACAATGTCGACCGCGTCCTCTTCCTCGGCTCGTCTTGCATCTATCCGAAGATGGCACCACAGCCCATTCCTGAAAGCGCGCTTTTGACCGGCCCACTAGAGCGCACCAACGAATGCTACGCCGTCGCCAAGATCACCGGCATCAAAATGGCTCAAGCCTATCGCAAGCAATATGGCCGCGATTACATCTCCGCTATGCCGACGAATCTCTACGGGCCAGGCGACAATTATGACTTGCAGTCAGGCCACGTCGTCCCAGCGCTGATCCGGAAAGCGCATGAAGCTAAGCTCATAAGTGATAAGCAAATCACCATCTGGGGCACGGGCACACCACGTCGGGAATTCATGCACGTCGATGACTGCGCCGACGCATTAGTCTTCCTTCTGAAGAACTACTCTGACCATGATCACGTCAATCTCGGCTGCGGACAGGACATCACGATCCTAGAGCTGACAAGAATGATCTGCCGTGTAGTCGGATTTACTGGGGAGATTGCGCATGATCACTCTAGACCTGACGGTACACCGCGAAAGCTGATGAGCGTCGACAAGCTGCGCACTTTGGGATGGGCAGCAAAGATCACTCTCATGGAAGGCATCGAGAGTGCCTATCATGCATTTCTGAACGGGAGCTACACCGAACGGCGATAAATAAAAGGATTTGCTGTGTCTCAGGCCTGTACGCGCTTTCGGGACCCAGAGCTAATGTGGACTGAGACAATCACTCGATGGCGAGCGCTCATGTGAGCCAGCCGCGAGGAGCCCTGCCGGATCTCAACCCCATCCGCTCCAACCTCGTCGCCATGAAGGTCACGGTGCGCTGCCCACGACGACGCCGACCGCGCCAATCCTCACAAGGGTAACCGTACAGAACCGAACGCGTCTACGCTAACGGAATGTACTTCTTGTTCTCGTCCGAGGGATCTGTCGATGGGCATTCCGGACGAGCCAAGGTTTGAGCATGTCACCTTTAAAAACCAGTTAGCAACGTCGGATTTGGTATGAAATTCGGAACAAGTGGATTACGGGGCCTAGCGACAGAATTGGCAGGAGCCGCCTCTGCCCTATATGCAACGGCATTCGCGACATTCCTGCTGGAATCCGGCCTGGCCAGAATTGGCGACGAGATACTCATAGGGCGCGACTTTCGCGCCTCGAGTCCGGCCATCGCCGCCGTCTGTGCGGCGGCACTGTCGGCGCTCGGCTTCATCGTAATCGATTGCGGCGCAGTCCCCACCCCTGCCCTGGCACTGTATGCTCAGGCGCGTAAGAGTGGTTGTTTGATGATCACAGGCTCGCACATTCCGGCCGACCGTAATGGAATAAAATTCTATCGACCCGACGGTGAGATCGACAAAGGTGATGAGCGGGAGATAACGCGCATCGCCTTGCAGTTGGAGAAGCACGGATACGTCCTTGAAGGTGCTGTTGCACGTCGGCAGCACCGGGAGGCCGAATGCAAGGCCTTTTTCATGGCGCGCAATCGAAAGCTTATGGAGAATAATGCTCTAAAGGGCTTAACGGTGGGCGTATATCAGCACAGCACAGTCGCGCGCGATCTCTTGGTTGACATTCTCTCATGTCACTGTGCGACGGTCGTAACCCTGGGACGTTCGGAAGGTTTCATTCCTGTCGACACTGAAGCGGTCCCTGTCGAGACTGCTCAACAGTTCAAGCTCTGGGCCAAAGAGCATCGACTTGATGCGATCGTCTCGGCAGATGGCGATGGTGACCGCCCACTGGTAGTTGACGACCACGGAGACCCCCTTCGTGGTGATTTGTTAGGCCTGGTTACGGCGAACTTCCTGCAAGCGAAGACGGTCGTCACGCCGGTCACATCAAACTCTGGTATCGAGACCGCAGGTTCTTTCAAAGTTGTACGTACTAAGGTTGGATCGCCATTTGTTATTGCTGCCATGCTCGATTTGGTTGCGTTGGGTCACGAGCGCGTGGTTGGTTTCGAAGCAAACGGTGGTTTTTTGACCGGCACGGACTTTGACCCGAACGGAACTAAACTGCCAGCGCTACCCACACGCGACAGTTTTCTCCCCATCCTTGCGGCACTTTCCCTTGTTAATACAAGTGGGCAGCCACTGTCGGAGATTGGCAGTTCCTTTCAATTGCCAGCGGCGGTGGCGGATCGCTTGGAAAATTTTTCCGTCGAAAGCAGCACTCGCCTCATGACATACCTTCGTACAGCGGAAACTAACATCGCCGCCTTCGTCGGGTCGATTGGAGTGGTAAGCAAGGTTAGCGATGTTGACGGGCTTCGTATCACTCTCGCGGATAAGCGTGTCTTGCATTTGCGTCCATCCGGAAATGCCCCGGAAATGCGGTGCTACGTCGAAGCCGAAAATCGGGAGGACGCGGAGCTTTTGCTCCGGACTGGACTGGATCGAATTCGTAATTGGACGCAAGGCTAAATAAAAGCCGCCTCCCTGCGTATTCCAGGTGACCCTGGGGGTCGCACGAGCTACTCTAGCGCGATCAGAACGTCCACAGTGTCCCTGGCAGCTGTCGCTTTGAAGCGAACCGGAACGCCCGTGGAAATGGCGGGGCGGTGGACGTGAGCCGATCCGTACCGGCCCGAAGCGTCCGGTAGCTCATGGTCAAGGCAGCGCCTTCCGGTAGCGAACAGCCGGTCCCGCACTCACCGCCTGTGCCGCATGTACGATGGCGTTGGTGTCCAGGCCGTGGTGACGGTAGAGGTCCGCAATAGTCCCCGTCTGGCCGAAATGCTCGACCCCGAGCGCCTTCACGCGATGCCCGTTAACCCCACCGAGCCACGCGAGCGTCGCCGGGTGGCCGTCGATCACGGTGACGATGCCGCAGTCACGCGATAGCGGCGCGAGCAGCCGCTCGATATGACTCAGGGCGCCAATCGCGCCACGCTGCCGGGCTCGTTCCGCCGCCTGCCAGCCCGCATTAAGCCGGTCCGCGGAGGTGATCGCGAGCAGCCCGACATCGCGCCGGTCCTCCGCCAGAAGACCCGTCGCGGCAATCGCCTCCGGCGCGACAACGCCTTGGTAAGCAATGACGACACTCGCGTTCGGCCCGGGCGGACGCAGCCAATAGGCGCCATTGACGATGTCCCGCGCGAGCGCCGGTTTCATGTCGCGCAGCGGCTGCTCGAGCGGCCGGGTTGACAGGCGAAGATAGACCGATCCTCCGGTCTGATCACGCAGCCACGTCGTTTCATCCGGATTTCCCTCGCCATTACGTTGCATGTAATCGAAGGCAAAGCGCATGATCACGGACAGTTCGTCGACGAAGGCCGGTTCGAAGGCGCAAAGCCCATCCTGCGCCATGCCGATCAATGGGGTGCCGATCGACTGGTGTGCCCCGCCCTCGGGCGCCAGCGTCACGCCCGAGGGCGTTGCGACCAGCATGAAGCGCGCATCCTGATAGCAGGCGTAGTTTAGCTGGTCGGCCGATCGGTAGATGAAGGGATCATAGACTGTCCCGATCGGCAGTAGGCGCACGCCATTAATCGAGTGCGAGAGACCGAGCGCCCCGAGCATGATCATCAGGTTCGACTCGGCGATCCCGAGCTCGAGGTGCTGCCCCTTCGGCCCAAATTCCCAGGTAAAGGTCGACGGAATGCGTTCGGCCTTGAAGGTGTCCGCCATGGTCTCCCGGGCGAAAAGGCCGCGCCGGTTGACCCAGCCACCGAGATTGGTCGAGACCGTCACATCGGGCGAGGTGGTGACAATGCGGTCGGCAAGCAGACTGCGCTCTCGTGCGATGTCGTTCAGGATCTGGCCGAAGCCCATCTGGGTCGAGAGCGGCTTGCCGGGCTGCCCCGGTGACGGAAGGGTTTCGGGCACCGGCACCGACGGCGCAGACAGCCTCCTACGGCCCTCACTGAAGAACGGCGCCTTTGCGAAGAAGGCGTCAAGTTCCGCTTCCGGCAAGTTGGCGGCCGCCCATTTGTCCCACTCCTCACCCCGCTTTACGCCCATCTGCAGGCGGTAGTCTTCCATCTGCGTGGGCGTCATCTGCCCCGCGTGGTTGTCCTTGTGTCCGGCAAGCGGCAGACCGTAGCCCTTGATGGTGTAACAGATGAAGCAGACGGGACGGTCATGCTTGGACGCCGCCTCGAAGGCTTCGAGGAGGCTCGGCATGTCATGCCCGCCAAGGTTCGTCATCAACGCCTGCAACTCGTCGTCGGAGCGGCGTTCGATCAGAGTGGTTACCCGCCCTTGGTCTCCGATCTCGTCGAGCAGCCGCTTGCGCCAGGCAGCACCCCCTTGGAAGGTCAGCGCCGAATAGAGCTGGTTCGGACAGCGCTCTATCCACTCGAGCAGCTTCTCGCCCCCCGGCTCGGCAAAGGCAGCCTCTTGCAGAGCGCCGTGGCGCAGGACCATCACGTCCCAGCCGAAGTTGCGAAAAATCTGCTCGAACCGCTGCCAGAGGCCCTCCCGGATCACGGCGTCGAGCGACTGGCGATTGTAGTCGACCACCCACCAGCAGTTCCTGAGCCCGTGCTTCCAGCCTTCGATCAGGGCCTCGTAGATGTTGCCCTCATCCATCTCGGCGTCGCCGATCAGGCTGACCATTCGGCCCTCGGCACGCTCCTTCATCCAGCCGTGACCCGAGACGTAGTCCTGCACCAGCGACGAGAACAGCGTCTGAGCAACGCCGAGACCCACCGACCCGGTCGAGAAGTCGACATCGTCGACATCCTTCGTCCGCGAAGGGTAGCTCTGCGCGCCCTTGTAGCCGCGGAAGTTCATGAGCTTTTCGTGAGTCTGGTTGCCCGCCAGATACTGAAGTGCGTGGAAGATCGGCGCCGCATGGGGTTTGACCGCCACCCGATCCTGCGGGCGTAGGACCGAACCGTAGAGCGCGGTCATGATGGTGCTCAGCGACGCGGACGAGGCCTGATGCCCCCCGACCTTGATCTCATCGCCCTCGCGGACGTGGTTGGCGTGGTGGATCGTCCAGGCTGCGAGCCAGGAGACGCAGCGCTCGATCTCGTTCAGATATTCCAGTTTCCTCGTCATTCAGTTTCCCGCAAATAAGCTGCCGGTCTCACAGGACCCCCGCCCAAATGGTCAAAGATCGAGTTTCAACAAACCTGTCGCGCGCGACACGCAGGGGATGAAGCGGTGGCCGCGTGCCTCCTTGGACAGGACGGCATCCCGATGGATCGGCTGTCCCGCCAGCATTGCGCATTCGCAGGTCCCGCACACCCCATTCTCACACGAGGCCATCAACGGCACACCGGCCGCGCGCAGGGCCGCGAGCGCCGTGGTCTGCGCCGAAACCTCGACCATCCTGCCCTCACCCAGTTCTATGACGAATGGTTCCGGTGGCCCGCCATCAAACTCGGGAGGCTGGAAAGTTTCGAAATGAACAGTACCCTCGGGCCAGTGTTCGGCCGCGCGCCCCACAACCGCCATGAAGCCAGGCGGCCCGCAATAGTAAACCTGAGCCTCGGCCGAACGGTTCGCCAGCAGCGCGGCGATGTCCTGCCGGGTCTGAGGCTCGTCGTCGAAATGGATCCGCACATTGCCGCCAGGAAGATCGCGCCCAATCGCCGCCAAGAGTGGCGTGAGCGCCCGGCTGCGGGTGAAATAGTGCAACTCGAAGGGCTTGGCCTGCCGGGTGAGCGCGCGCGCCATGGCCAGAATCGGGGTGATCCCGATTCCCCCTGCCAGCAGCAAAGTCGGCCCCTCGCCTGACTTGAGCGCAAAATGGTTGCGTGGCGCGGAGACAGGCAGTGCGGAGCCGACGGCAATGGTTTCGTGGATCCACGCCGAGCCGCCACGGCCGTCATTCTCGCGCTTCACCGCGATGGTGTAGCGGCCAAGCTCGGTCGGGTCGCCGCAAAGTGAATACTGACGCACCTTCCCTTCAGGCAGATGGACGTCGACGTGAGAACCCGCTTCGAACGCCGGCAGCACAGGTTTACGTGGGTGTTTCAGGTCGATGACCAGCACGTCGCCCGGCTCCTTGCGGACGGCGGTCACGGTCAGCTTCATGATAATACGCGGCGAGGCCATGGCGTTTCACTCGTCGATGGGCAAGATCAGATCACCAGGGCGGATCACGCCCCCGACGTCGATTGTGCAGTTCAGGCCGGAGCGGTTCAGAAGCCCCTCGTAAAGACCCGAAAGCCCGAGCAACTCCTCGATATACTTGCACGGCACATTCATCCGGGCGGCCCTGAGAATCGTTTCCCCGACCCGGAAGCGTTTGCCGACAAGATGGCTAAGCGGAACGCCTCGTGTCGTAAGATTGCGCCGGTGATCTTCGGGTGCGAGCTTGGCCTTGAAGCCCGGAATTCTGGGTTCGCCCTGCGCGATGGCGTCCAAGACTTCAGCTTCGATCAGCGTCACTTCGCGAACGTCAGGACGCGCGGAATAGGTCCCCGTCCCCAAGTAGTAGCGGTCTCCGACAATGCCTTGGCCGGCAATAAGCTGCGCCTGCGCCAGCTCCTCCATTTCATAGGAGGCAGCGGGCGCGATATGGACGTGAAGCAGCTTTCCTCGCCAGGTCATCATCGCTCTCGGAATTCGTCTCGTGGAACCTGCTGCAAAACTGGCCTGATCAACAGCGCCAGTTGCATGGCATTTTACCGGTCCAGTTGGCTGTCTGGAAAGAAATACGAGGGGTCTCGGACCGTTTTCAGCGCCAGCTTTCGACGTCGCCCCGTCTCAGTTGTTCCGCGCCGGCATCGCGTCTTGCACCTGCTTGACAACCTCTCGCAGGACCTCAACGCCCTTCCCGATCTGCCGAATGCTCAAGGCGGCATAGCCCATGACAAGTCCGACGCGATCGGTGCGGCCTTCGTCCGATGGCCGTACGTAGAGCGGCGAGATCAAGTGTAGCCCCAGGCCAGCGTCGCGGGCGGATTCGACCAAGGCCGTTTCCCGCGATCGTGGCAGGTCATTGAACCAAACCGCGACGTGCAGTCCCGCATCAGCTCCCTGGACAGTGATGCGATCCCCGAAGCTGTGCTGCAAGGCACCCAACAACGTTTCCCGACGCTCGCCGTTCAGCCTGCGCACACGGCGCACATGGCTTTCGTAGCCGCCGCTCTCGATCAACGATGCCAGCGCTTCCTGTTCAGCGACCGGCGAATGCCGGTCTGCGAATTGTTTGGCGGTTGCGAAGACGTCCTGCAATTCGGGCGGGAGGACGAGGTAGCCGATGCGCAGCATCGGCGAGAGCGTTTTGGAGATCGTGCCGAGATAGATGACAGCCCCGTGGTCCTCGAGACTGTGCAGCGGAGGGACCGGATTGATGTCGTAGCGATATTCGCTATCGTAGTCGTCCTCGATCACATAGGCGTTGTTGTGCCGCGCCCATTCCAGAAGCTGATGGCGGCGCGCGATCGGCATGACGCCGCCCAGCGGAAACTGATGCGATGGCGTCACATAAGCCAGTCGTGCTCCGATCCCCGCCAGCAACTCGGTCCTCATCCCGTCTTCGTCGACGATGACCGGGATGGGTGAAGCACCCGTACTGGCAAAGACCTGACGCGCCATCCTGTAGCACGGATCCTCGATGACGAAGCGGTCGGCGGGATCGAGAAGCAGGCGCGCGCACAGATCAAGGCCCTGCTGCGAACCGCTGACGATGACGATCTGGTCGAGGTCGCAGCTCAGGGTCCGGGCGCGCCAGAGATATCCCTGAAGCGCCTGGCGGAGCCGGCGCGAGCCGCGAGGATCGTCATAGGCAAGACGCAGCGGGCGCTGCCCCATCGCCTCGTTCATCGCGCGTTTCCAGACCAATGATGGGAAATCCGACGGTGCCAGGTCCCCATAGCGGAACTCGACCTTCAGCCCAGTCGGCAGATAATCTGACCAGGGTGACGTCGCGCGCAGCCGCTCGCCATATGCGGACAGGTGGATTGGGCCGACCCGTTTCGCGTGAGTGCGGCCCGTCTCATGGCCGATCAACGAAGACGCAACGCGAGGTCGCGCGCCTTGACGGGCTTCGATGAAACCCTCCGCAGCCAGTTGCTCATAGGCGACCGTCACCGTGGTTCGCGAAACGCCGAGGTCATTTGCCAGGGCCCGGGAGGATGGCAACTGACTGCCGGTTTCGTAGACGCCGCCGAGGATTTGCTCGCGAAGGGCTTCGTATATCTGGCGTGCACCCATCGCATGCAAGCGCGCTGCAGACCCGGCACTTGAAGACTGGACCATCTCTTTCATCGCCAACTGGATATTTCACATTGGCCAGGTTGCCGTCAATCTTTCGGAACCCCAAGAAAGATCGCAGAGGCCGAATGACCAGCTCCCATCAATCCGAAACCGATACTCCCACGGGGTCGCTCAACCGCACCAGCCCCGGATTTGCCACCCGGGCGATCCATCATGGCTACGATCCGGCCGGCTTTTCCAATGCCGTCCAGCCGCCAGTGTTCCTGACGTCAACCTATGGGTTCGAAAGCGTGGCAGCAAACGATGCCGCCGCCGCCCTTGGTGGACGGCTCTATGCGCGCGAATACAATCCCACGACCGAGATCCTCGAGCAGCGGCTCGCGATTCTGGAAGGAGCCGAGGCGGGGCTGGTTGTTGCCTCGGGGATGGCGGCCTTCGGCACTCTGATCCTGTCGCTCCTGTCCCAGGGCGATGAACTCATCGTCCACAAGACGCTTTATGCGAACACGCTTGCCATGGTCGAACAGGCGGTCCCCCGCTTCGGCATCAAGGTCGTCGCGGTCGATCTGTCAAATCCCCAAAATCTCGACGCTGCGATCACCGAGCGGACGCGACTGGTTTTCTTCGAGACGCCGGTGAATCCGCTGAGCCGCATCCTCGACATAGCGGCAATTGCCGAGCGCGCTCACGCGCGCGGTGTAAGGGTTGCAGTCGACAGCACCTTCGCCTCGCCCGCGCTCCAGCGACCGCTTGAGCACGGGGCGGACATCGTGCTCCATTCGCTGACCAAGTACATCAATGGTCATGGCGATGCCCTTGGCGGGGCGCTTCTCGGCGACGCCCAAACGCTCCGTACGCTGCATGAAACGGGCCTGCGCTACATCACCGGCGCAGCGCTCTCGCCGATGTCAGCTTTCCTGATCCTGCGCGGTCTCAAGACGCTGACGCTGCGTATGGAACGGCACAGCGCCACGGCCCTTGCGGTGGCTCGGGCGCTGGAAGCGCACCCGGCGGTGGCATTTGTGAGTTATCCGTTCCTGGACTCGCACCCTGATCAGGTGACGGCGCGAAAACAGATGTCCAACGGATCGGGCATGTTGGCCTTTGGCCTCCACGCTGGATACGAAGGAGCGCGCCGGATGATGGACCGGCTCAACCTGATCATTCGCGCCGTCAGCCTCGGCGATGCCGACAGCCTCATCTATCATCCAGCAAGCCTCACCCGTGCTCGGCAGCCGATCCGCAAGGATGCCCATTTGGCCGATGGAGTGGGCGAGGACCTCATGCGTCTTTCGGTGGGGCTTGAAGACGCTGATGATCTGATCGCCGATCTGCGGCGGGCTTTGGACGTCTTGTAATGACCTGGCGTGCGGTCACCTCTGCGCTCACACATAGATCTGGAGCCTTGCCATGGCATTCCTGAGCGGTCTTTCCGCGTTCCCCATCACCCCAACCAATCGTGACGGCCGCGTCGATAGCGTTGCCCTGCGCAGGCTGATTGCTCGGCTTGGCATTGCTCAGGTCGATTCCATCGGTCTTCTCGGCAGCACCGGCACATACATCTATCTGTCGCGCGAGCAACGGCGGCGGGCGCTCTCCGAGACCTTGGACCAAACGGCGGGGCAAATGCCGGTCGTGGTGGGTGTGGGCGCGCTGCGCACCGATGAAGCCGTGGGGCTCGCGCAAGACGCCAAGGCCCTTGGAGCAGCTGCGGGTTTGCTTGCCGCCGCCTCCTACACCCCGCTTACTGATGACGAGGTGTTAGAACATTTCTCCACTGTGGCGCGCGAAAGTGGCCTGCCGATCGTCGTCTACGACAATCCAGGAACGACGCATTTCCATTTCAGTCCACCCCTTGTCAGCCGCCTGGCAAAGGTGGCTGGGATTGTCGCCATCAAGAATCCGACAGACAAAAGCGATGCGATCAAGAACCACCTGACCGCCCAGAGGCGTACACTGCCGGAAGGGTTCTCGATTGGTTACAGCGGCGACTGGAACGCCGCCGAGGCCATGATCGCCGGCGCCGACACATGGTACAGCGTCCTCGCGGGCATCCTGCCCGAGGTCTGCATGACGATCGTCACAGCGGCGCAACAGGGCGATGCGGCCGAAGCGCGACGGATCAATGCCGCGCTGGTCCCGATCTGGAGCCTCTTCAAGGAGTTCTCGAGCCTTCGCGTCGTCTATGCACTCGCTGAATTGCTCGACGTTTGCAGTGCCGAACCCCCGCGTCCCATCCTGCCTCTGCCCCCAGCAGCGAAGCGCCAGATCGCCGCCGCGTTGAAAGGTTTGCCATCGGATGCCAGCCGGTGAACAGCAAACCCCGTTCGGCAAGTGAAAGGTATTTACCCGCTCATTTCGAGAACTGATCGAAAACAACGCACTCGGCGTGCTGATAGCCATGGCTGGAGCGGTCTCGACGCCAATCACACCCCCTTCGAACTCGACAATCGACTGCGGAGGTACAGACTGCGCAGGCACTCCGCCCATGCCGCACCGTTCGCCTTCAAACTAGGAATCGGTGGTTTATCCATTGGAATGGCATCGAGCCGGCGCTTTACTTCCGGCCCGGTGCGCGCATTGAAGCCAGTGCCAATGCCGCCGGCGAACACCATATTTCCGTCCTCGACATTCGCCAGAGCACGCTTCCCGACCGCCGTAACTGTTGCCGGGTTCGCAGCCGATGACGATGAACTCATCACTCAGCACGCATTTTGTCTCACCCATTCTTGGCGCCGGCCGGATCGATATGGACTGACACGCAGCTTGGAGACGATGCCCTCGAGGCCGAACTGGGAGACTTGCGCGAGAATGTCGCTGCCGCCGCTGATCTCGTCGCTCAGAACGATGCCGTTTGGCGGCGTCTCAGCAGGTTAACTAGCGCTTTGCGCCGATCGACGAGTGGCCGATCGCAAGACGATCTTGAGCAGGTCGAAGCCGGCAAGCATGGTCCTGACGTCTCCCGCCGCGGCCAAGACCCGCTGAAGACTGGGAATGCGCGACAAGCCTTCTGGTCAACGACGAACGCCTCACCGTCTACTATCGCGTCCGAGGCGCCGAGCTCGGCCACCGCCCGGGACGATAGCCGGAAACCTGAGGGTCCAGTCGTGGAGGTTGCGGGTCGAGGTAGGCCCCCATCGATAGTAGTCCCATTTCATTTCGTGTAGCCAATCAGGGCCCTGCCGGACGCGGCCGACCAGCGGTCGATGTTCGCGACGACCCGAATGTCCAGTCTCGTGTAACCCAGCCTAAAGCGGCCTGTCCGCCCAAAAAATGACATTCAGTTGCCTCCAGCCTTTCGACACGACCCACTTCACGATCTCGTAACTCGCCAACCTAGCGGCTTGTTGCTTGAGCTGCGCGTTCCTACGGTGTGGTCGCTAGGCCTCAGCAACAAGAGCTCGGTTGCCAGGCGGGCGGAGGCTCAACGAGATAGCCAGCTCAGGACAAGGAGAGCAAGCAATGGTCGCTTTTACCCTCAATGGCGAGGCGCGAACACTTGACGTCGATCCAGAGATGCCGCTGCTCTGGGCGGTCCGTGACGTCATCGGACTCACGGGAACAAAATTCGGTTGCGGGCTTGCCCAGTGCGGCGCTTGCACGGTTCACGTTAACGGCATGCCGACGCGCTCGTGCCAGACCGCAGTCGGCGACATCCAAGGAGCCTCGATCACCACCATTGAGGGTGTGTCGGGCAAGATAGGCGAAACGGTCCAGGCCGTGTGGGCCGAGTTCGACGTACCTCAATGCGGCTATTGCCAGTCTGGCCAGATCATGTCGGCCGTGGCCCTCCTTACAGAAACGCCTAAGCCGTCGGACGATGATATTGATTCGGCGATGAGCGGCAATCTCTGCCGCTGCGCCACCTATCATCGCATCCGCGCGGCCATCCACGAGACCGCCAACCGGCTGGAGACTTGAGGCATGTCGCAGTTTCTCTCGAAGCATAACTCCGTGCGGCCCACGCGCCGCCGGTTCCTCGTCGGCGCGGGCGTCACCACCGCTGGCCTCGCCGTAGGCTACCGGCTAGTGCTGGCGGCGTCCGACATCGCACAAACGACTACTGCAAAGGTTCAGGCGAACCCCTTCCAGACCTATGTCGAGATCACAAAGGAGAACCGAATCATCATCTACTCCTCGCAGTTCGAGATGGGACAAGGCTCCTATTTCGGCATCGCCACCCTGGTTATGGAAGAGCTCGACGGCGACTGGGCGCAGGTGGACGTGGTCGGCGGATATGGCAATACCGCGCTCTACGGCAATCTCGCCTGGGGCGGGGCCGCACAGGCAACCGGTGGCTCCACGTCGATGAGTTCGTCGTGGGAACGCTACCGCAAGGCGGGTGCTGCCGCACGGGCCTTGCTGGTGGCGGCCGCGGCGCAGCGGTGGGATGTGCCAGCCGGCGAGATCAAAGTCGCTTCCGGGGTCGTGTCGCACGCCTCAGGGATGCAGGCGCGCTACGGTGACCTGGCTGAAGCCGCAGCGGGAATGCCGGTGGACGACGTGCCGCTAAAGCCGCGCGACAAGTGGGCCCAGATCGGATCGGACAGCCTCAAGCGCTACGATTCCGCCGGCAAGACCAACGGCGCGCAGACCTACACGATCGACCTCATGATGGAGGGACTCCAGACGGCCGTTATGATCCATCCGCCGAAGTTCGGCGCCGAGATCGAGAGCTTCGACGCAACCAAGGCGAAGGCACTCGACGGCATTGTCGATGTCGTCCAGACGCCGCGAGGCATTGCCGTGGTTGGCAGGGACACCTGGACGGCGCTCAAGGGCCGCGAACTCGTGGAGGTGACCTGGAACGAGGAGAAGGCCGAAGGGCGCGGCACGGCCGAGATCATGGCCGAATACAACAAGGCAGCAGACGATCTGGGCGCGGCCACCGCGCGCGACGACGGTAACACTCCCGCAGCGTTCGCCAGTGCTGAGAAAATCATCGAGGGGCACTACGAATTCCCCTATCTTGTCCATGCTTCAATCGAGCCACTCAACGCGGCCGCCCGCATCAACGAAGACGGCACCATCGACGTCTGGGGCGGACACCAGATGCCCGACCTTTATCAGGCGGCTGCCGCTCAGGTAGGCGGCACCACGCCGGACAAGGTGAGGCTGCACGTGATGAAGACCGGCGGCAGTTTCGGCCGCCGCGCGGTCTTTGATGCAGATGTCATTATCGAAGCTGTTTCCACAGCGCGTGCACTGGGACGCGGCAAGCCAGTGAAGGTGCAGTGGACCCGCGAGAATGACATGCGGGGTGGGCGGTACCGGCCGGCCTATGTGCATGCAGTCAAGGCGGGGCTCGACAAGAAAGGCAATGTCGTCGCTCTCCATGACCACATCGTGGGCCAATCGGTCTTGGGCGGTTCGACCTCTGCGGCGATGATCAAGAACGGCATCGATCCAACCTCCGTAGAGGGCGCCACCAACCTGCCCTATGCGATCCCGAACCTGAAGGTCGAGCTGACCACCACGGACGTGAACATCCCGGTGCTGTGGTGGCGTTCGGTAGGCTCCACCCACACCGCTTACGCGGTGGAAACCCTGATCGATGAGCTCGCCGCCGCTGCGAACCGTGATCCGGTCGACTTCCGCTTGTCAATGCTCGGTCACCATCCACGGCATGCCGCCGTGCTTAAAGTGGCTGCTGAGAAGGCAGGCTGGGACAAGCCTCTGCCGGAAGGCCGTTTCCGCGGCGTGGCCCTGCATGAAAGCCTCTCGACCTATGTCGCCGATGTGGTGGAGATCACCCTCAACGATGAAAATGGTTTCAAGGTCGACCGCGTCGTCTGCGCGGTAGATTGCGGCACCGCGATAAATCCTGACCAGATTCGCGCTCAGATGGAGGGCGGTATCGGATTCGGGCTAGGTGCGATCCTCCAGGAGGAGCTGACCCTGAAGGGCGGTGTCGTAGACCAAGAGAACTACGATACCTATACACCGCTCAGGATCGAGCAGATGCCGCGAGTCGAGGTGCACATTGTGCCGTCCGAGGAGCCGCCCACGGGAGTTGGTGAGCCAGGTGTGCCGCCTATCGGCCCGGCCGTCGCCAACGCGCTACGGGCGGCGACGGGCAAGACTATCCGCAAGCTGCCGATTATAAAGAACATGTCAGGAATGACACCATGAAACAGCCGCGATGAAGATCGCGCCGTTTTCGAAACGCCTCCTGACAGGCGCTCATCTCCATGGGTCAAATTCCGGCGGCTGCCCGCTCCAATATCCGGTTTGGAGACGGCACCCCGTGTTCTGAACGACCACAGACGGGCCTTGGCGCCGGTTCCACTGAAGAACCGCTTTCGAGACGCAAATGCGTCCACTCCATGAAGAGCACAACCGTATAGCACCAGGAAGGCTAGCTACCTCCATCGCTCTCCATCGCTTCGGAGACCCAGGCCCTCTGAAAACCGAACCTCCCGAGCTCAGAGGCGCTCGTGATCACAATCGCGCTGGTGCGTGGATCATTGTTCAAGGGTTTGCCGATAGGCAGGCGAGATGGCCGATCGACATGATCTTCGCCCGATGCTCTACAAACACAATGCCAGCCGCTGTCACGGAGTCGCGAAGACGAAGGCAATGTGGGTCGACGCCGATACTCATCGTTTGGTTGACAGAGCGCTTGGAATGCCATGCGCTTCACATCGGAGTAGCCATCCGGGAAGCCTGAAGCGCTTTGAAAACGCATGTGCTGCGGCTGTTATTCATAGCGTGGATGACTTTGATCAAAACAATCGATTTCATCACCCTTCCGGAATCGTGCATGGACAAAAAAGAGCCTCACGCACCAATCACACGCTGCTCTATCGCGTGACGAAAGCTGCCTTAGGAATAATCCAAAGGAGAAAATCTTCCATGCGCCCTGACGTGCAGTGGAGGTCGTGCCGAGAAAGTGAGTTGCAACTGGCCGACAATGTCGGGCGGTGCGACCATGGTCGCTTCGGAGAATGAAATCGGGCCAGTTCACGGGGCGGTACTGTTATTCGTCGACGGCCGCCCTTCCCAAGAACAGGCGGCATCGCAAGTTGGTTCTGCCGATCAAAACGACATTGCCGGATACATGTCAGCAGCCGCTCAGGATTGGACGATCCAGCCAAGCTCTCGGCGTGATGGCACCGTAGGTGTCACAGTCGAAGCATCTCATTGATCGTTTATGAGGCTTTCTTCGATGCCGCTGATGCCTGACGGGCGGTCGCAGCTGCAGGCGACAACACGGCCTATTTAGTTGGAACAGTCGAGGTAAGCCAATTTGGCTTCCCGTTACTATTTGGAGAAAGAAATGCTGTGTCTAGGAATCAGCGGCGGACTTGACCAAGTCCATGAAAACCGATTCGAGCGTCCGAACGCCTTTATGCACGATGGCGCCGCGGTGCTCGTCCGAGACGGAAAGGTGATAGCCGCCGTAGAAGAGGAACGCCTCAATCGAATCAAGCACTCGAACAAGCTGCCAAGTGGTTCGATTCAATACTGTCTTTCGACGGCCGGGGTTCAGCTCAGCGACATTGATCGTGTCGCGGTCTACGCCAGCGAGCCCTACGCCAACGCCATGCTTGAAGGTATGTCCGCTTCCCAACCAGACATTCTCTCCATTCCGTTGGATGCTAAAATGTTGGTGCAGAACCTGTTAGCGCGTGAGTTCGGCACTAAGTTGGACAGTTCACGTATTTCATTCGTAGGTCATCATCAGGCGCACGCCGTGAGCGCCTTTGCAATGTCGGGCTTCGAACAAAGTCTCATTCTAGCGATTGATGGCTGTGGTGATTTCCTGTCGGGCCTTGTGGCGGTAGGGTCTGGCACAGAAATTACGCAAATCGAGGCTTTCCCGGAGGACAATTCTCTGGGGCTGTTTTATCTCGAGACGATCCGCTGTCTCGGCTACGGCTTGTTCGACGAGTATAAGGTAATGGGACTCGCGCCCTATGGCGACCCCGCTCCCTATCGCGAGCTCTTCGAGCAGTTCTACGAGCTCTCCGCCAACGGTGGCTACCGTGTTCACCTCGACCGCATCGGTCCGGCGTTGCTCCGCAACATCGAGATCAGGCGAAAGGGAATGCCTTTCACCCAGCAGCATCGAGATGTGAGTGCGTCACTGCAGGAAGCGCTTGAGCGGATCGTGTTCCACATTCTCCGGCACCACCGTGAGGCCACCGGCATGAAGCGGTTGTGTCTGGCGGGAGGGGTAGCCCACAACTGCACGATGAACGGCAAGCTGCTGTATTCAGGGCTTTTCGAAGACATCTTCGTGCAACCCGCGTCTCACGACGCTGGCTGCGCATTGGGAGCTGCGCTGATAGTCTCTAACGAGATGGGCCGCCCCGCGCCGCGTGAGCGACTGCAGGAGGTCTATTGGGGTCCTGATCTCGGGAGCGACCGCGCCGTGGAACAGGAACTGAATGCATGGGCCGGACATCTCGAGGTTGAACGCTCTTATGACGTAGCGATCAGTGCAGCCGACTGGATCGCCAACGGCGCCGTGATCGGCTGGGTGCAGGGTCGTTCGGAGTTTGGGCCACGTGCGCTGGGCAACCGCAGCATTCTTGCCGACCCTCGGCCCGCTGCGAACAAGGACCGGATCAATGCCATGGTCAAGAAGCGCGAAGGCTACAGGCCTTTCGCACCATCTGTGCTGGAAGAGGATGCGAGCGAATTTTTCGACCTCCCGGACGGTAAGCACGAATTTCCATTCATGAATTTCGTCGTTCGCGTGCGTGACTCAAAGCGCGCCTTGTTGGGTGCCATTACGCACGTCGACGGTACGGCTCGGCTGCAAACAGTATCGCGCGATGCCAACCCAGCTTACTGGGAGGTCATCAATGCCTTCAAGAAGCGGACAGGCACTCCAATTCTGCTCAATACGTCCTTTAACAACAATGCTGAACCGATCGTGGATACGGTTGCAGACGCGATTGCCACATTTTTGACGACAGAGCTGGATGGACTTGTGGTCGGGCCCTTCCTGGTAAAAAAACGGGCTGCAACGCTGCAGGATTGGACTGCGCTTGCGATTTCATTGCCTCCCTCAGTCTCCCTCCATCAAACCCGTGCTTACACAGCGCGAGATCATCAGGAGACTGTCTGCGAGATTATTCCGAACCACTCCAGCATTGACAGTGTGCGAATTTCAAACGACTTGTTTAATCTACTGATGCGGATCGAGGGCGAAGCCGTGTTGCGAGATCACCTCAATATGATTGAGCCGGATCAGGCCAGGCATGCAGCTCTAATGGAGGGCCTGCGAAGACTGTGGGAGCAGCGCCTGGTTCGGTTGCATCCCTCACAAGCTGGTCGGATGGATCATGGGTCCGATCAAACGCTGGACCAGCCCAATAAGCAATCAGCCTGATAGAGATGCACCTCAAGCTCGGCCAATCAAGGGTGTTTGTCGACCCCGCCTGCGAGCTCCCGCTGTGATTACGGGGTCGTCGCCTACGCGGCGGCGCCCACCAACATCTCCATCAGTCGCTTCGGCGACAAAGCCAATCATCTCCCGTAAGAGCAAGTGCTTTCGGGCAAGGTCTGCAGGTTCAAGGAGTTCGTTGAAGGCGCCGCCAGCTGGAGCTGCGTCGAGCGCATCATCGCGCATGGTCGAGCTCGGCGCCCAAGGGAAATCGCCCAATTCGACACGCGTGCGTTTGCGCCTCATTCAAAACCGCTGCGCGGGTGGTCGAGGTGAAATCGGAAGTCCGTCTGTGCCAGCCGACGACGTTCCCGCAGCGCATCCTGCACATCGCCCTCGATCGCATTCCTCAACTCGCGACATACGACGGGGCGCAGGCGCCGGAAACGAACCCGCCCACCGCAACCTGCAAACTCCCGCCTGTCCTCACGACGGAGCAATCCTGTCGCCTGACCAGGCGCGTGGAAAAGCATCACAAGGGTGACCACAGCGTCGCTTCAGGCCGTCAAACGCTATTGCCGTGCGTCAAGGCGGACTAGGTGACCCGTCGGGAAGCCGGCACCAGCGGCTTTGTCGGGACAAGACACATGCTATTGGGATTTGACCGCCGCAGCCGCGAGCATCGCTTCTCCCATCGCAATGGCCCCTTGGGCACGCAGCATTTCGCCAGGGTTCTGAATGTCGCGCAACTCTTTGTTCTGGCTGAGTTTTGATTTTCCAACCAGGCCGGTGATCTCGATCTCCAAGGCGACGATTGCCCTGACCATCGTGTCGATGAAGTCCTTCGGCGCGTCGCCCATCTTCCATGGGACCGGCTGCGAGGCTTCTTGCATGTGAGTGAGCTTCGCCACGTTGCGGCGCACATACCGCTCATCATCCCGGACAGTGATGCGTCCGTGGGCATGGACGACGAGATAGTTCCAGGTCGGCACCTGCTTGTGGAATTCATGCTTGCTCGGATACCAGTTCGGCGAGATGTAAGCGTCGGCCTCACGGAAGATTACGAGAACCTCATCGCCATTGGCGACTTCCTCCCAGACTGGGTTCTTGCGAGCGACATGGCAATTGAGAACGCCCTTGTCTCCCTTCGAGCGGTCAAGCTCGAAAGGGAGGTGGTTCGCGTCCAGCGTGCCTTTGCTTTGGGTGACGAGGATACCCAGCGGGTGTCTCTCGATAAGGTCAAACAGGGCGTTCTGATCAGGGACGGCAAAATGAGGCGGAACGTACAACGGTTTATCTCCTGTCGCGAATGTCGGGTTTTTGGTAATCGGCGGGGCCTTACGGAACGTGCCCCTGAATCTTCGCTGCCGTCGACGAGTGCCCCGGATTTCGGTGTCCACCACGCTCAAGCACCGCCATCGTGAAGTGGGCGGGCACATCAGATGCCGCCGCATATGAGTGAGGTTGGTCAGTGACAAGCCGCGCACTCTCGCCTTCGCTTAAAATTTCCACGTGGGTACCTACCACAACGCTCAGGGCACCCTGACTGACCGAGATCAGCTCGCGCGTATCCGGACTATGAGCGTCCGCGGAAAACACATCGCCCGGCATCATGACCCAGCTCCACAGTTCGAACATCGTGCGTCCCGAGGTCGACGAATGCAGTTGCGCAGAGCTTCCCTTGGCGCTCGTCCAAAGCCTCCTGGTCTCTGTCCGCTCGATGGGAAGGCGCACCGTGGAAGGGTGCTCGTTCAACAAATCGGCCACCGAGAGCGAAAACGCCGCCGCCAGCCGACACAGTATGCCGATACTGGGGTTCGCCCTACCCTGCTCCATCGCGACCACGGTTCCCTTCGATAGGCCACTTAGTTTAGCCAGGCGATCCAGGGTCAGGCTTTGGTCACGCCTCAAGTCTCGGATCCGGGCTGCTATCGCTTGCCCAAGCGCTTGCTCGGCATCAAACGCTTCCGTAACATTGGTCATTATATTGACTTGGGTCCTCGGCTCACGTATTGCGGTCAGTATAATGACCGGCACGAAATTGCAACTGCCCGTTAGGAAGGAAATAGCCGATGCGTTTTGAGACGAAGGCGATCCACTGCGGCCGAGGTGTCGACGCGTCCACGGGGGCCGTATCCATGCCGCTGCACACCAGCACCACGTTCGAACGAGGCGCCAACGGGTCATTTCCGTCCGGCTTCGAATACACAAGGGATGGAAATCCGACACGCAATGCGTTCGAGGCGGCCATGGCGACGCTTGAGGGAGGGGGAGACGGCATCGCCTTCGCTTCGGGCATGGCCGCAATCGCTGCAGTTTTCGAGAGCCATCCGTCGGCGGGTCGGATCGTTCTGCCGGATGACATGTATTTCGGCATTCGTTCGCTGATCGAAGAGACCGACATTGGGTCTCGCTTCGACTTTGCCCCCGTCGACATGCGCGATTTGGACGCTTTGCGCGCCGCGGTGACATCGAAGCGGACTGGCCTCGTCTGGGTCGAGACGCCGTCAAACCCGATGATCCGCGTTGTCGACATTGCGGCCATCTGCGCAATCGCGCACGAGGCAGACGCGTTGGCGGTGGTGGACAATACGTGGGCCACCCCAGTGCTTCAACTGCCACTCGAAATCGGGGCAGACGCGGTGATGCACTCGGCGACAAAGTACATTGGCGGCCACTCGGATTTGATGGCCGGTGTCGTCATTGTCCCAAACGCGTCACCCCTCGGTCGCCCATTGCGGATGGTCCAGAAACACAAGGGCAGCGTCGCAGCGCCCTTCGACTGTTGGCTGGCGTTGCGGGGCCTGCAGACATTGCCGGTCCGCATGCGCGCCCATTGCGAAGGCGCCCAGAAAGTGGCCGAGGCCCTGGCGTCTCATCCGCGCGTCGAAAAAGTGCTCTTTCCTGGTTTGCAAACTGATCCGGGACACGATCTTGCTACGCGGCAAATGAGCCATTACGGAGCGATGCTATCCTTTATCGTCGAGGGCGGAGCCGATGCTGCAATGGCCGTGGCCGGCCGCCTGAAGATTGTTGTCCGGGCGACAAGCCTTGGCGGGACGCATTCTCTGATAGAGCATCGCGCATCCGTTGAAGGTGCGAAGTCCAAAGCGCCAGGCGGATTGCTGCGAATTTCTGTAGGGCTTGAACATCCTCAGGACATTATAGATGACCTGATGCAGGCCCTAGGCGAAACCTGCAAAGCGGGAGTCCAATGACGGGTGCAAGAACTCTGGCGCCGCTTTACGTGACGGCTGGCGCAGCCGACGATCGGCAGAACAATGTTCCTGCTGAGTAGAACGCACGTCCTCTGGTGAACCGCTACCGCCGTGCCGCATTGTCTCGGGCGTGGTGGTCGCCTGGGTGATGAACGTCTTCGGGTTTCCGGACGATGGCCACGCGCTCGACCGGATAGCGGAAATACCCAGATTTGCCGTTGACCTACTGCTTGCTCGACCTCGTCGGAGATCGCGGTCAACAGATGGGATGGATGTGCTGGCACTACGGCAGTTTGACAAGCCGGCCATCGGGGCGCTAGCACCGTCCAAAGCCAAGAGTCGCAGGGCAGAACTGACCGCACCCAGCGGGCTGCGGGACCCATCAGCTAACAGCCAGGTTGGTACCTCAAGGCGCATCGGCACCATGGATGTCACATTGTCCTTGTTGCGAGCGCGATTTCGGAACTTCGTTGTGACGCAGTCTGTGCACAGAGCGCACCGCTGTAAGCAAATGAGCGGACGAACGACACCCAGTGGAGGAGAGAAGTGATGCGGCGTCAAGATCCTCCGCGCTTTGCGGCAAACACACTGATCCCTCTTCACAACCCGGTCTTTCGTTCTATCTGGACAGCCACGCAGATATCCAGCCTTGGCTGGCTGGTGCAGAGCGTGGCTATAAGCTGGCTCATGGCGACGATTTCAGCCTCCGATCTAATGGTTGCGCTCGTACAGGCTGCATCGACACTGCCCGCGTTCTTCTTGTCGATCCTTGCTGGAGCCATTGCAGACAGCTTCAGCCGCCGCGGCGTGATGCTTGCCGGACACTGCCTTATCGCACTGGCATCCACAGCGCTGGCACTCGCTGTGGGACTGGGCTTTGTTAGTCCATGGCTGATCCTGGGACTGAGTTTCTTGGCCGGATGCGGCTTTGCCTTGAACGATCCAGCATGGCACGCGTCGGTAGGCGATATCCTGGAAAAGCGCGACATACCCGCCGCAGTGACGCTGATGTCGGTGGGCTACAACGTGGTTCGGAGCATAGGACCGGCGCTGGGCGGTGTAATCTTAGCTTTGCTAGGCCCCCTTACGGCTTTCGCCCTCGCTGCGCTGAGTGACCTGGTCCCGTTGAGCGCTGTTCTGCGCTCAAAGTGGCAAGTTCGCTTTTCGCCTCTTCCGCGCGAGCGGATGACTACGGCCATTCATGATGGCATGCGATTCACGGCAATATCCTCAGAGATCAGAGTGGCGATTGTGCGTGCAACCCTATTCGGGCTGTCAAGCATCTCGATCCTTGCTCTGCTCCCCCTCCTGGTTCGCGACCAGCTGGCGGGAGGGCCAATTGTTTACGGGGTGCTATTGGCTGGCTTCGGCACAGGCGCCTTCATAGCCGGCATTGGCAGCAGCTACTTGAGACGCATTACGTCCCAGAACCGATTGATCACGCTCGCATCCGTTGCTTGCGCAACGTGTTGCCTTTTGATGGCCCTCACATCGTCGGTGGCTGTGGCGGCGATCGCGCTTGCAATCGGTGGCGCTGGCTGGGTTGTCACCTGGACCGGAACCGACGTGTGTGTGCAGTTGGCAAGCCCAAGGTGGGTCGTTGGTCGGACCCTGTCCATCTATTACGCCCTGACCTACGGCGGCATGGCAGCGGGCAGCTGGATCTGGGGTGCTGTCGCGCAGTACTATTCGCTGACGTGGGCTTTGGAAGGTGCTGCAGCGGCACTGTTGCTGGTCGCGGCTGTGGGAAAGCTATTGCCAGTGCGGCTATGGGAGGAATCGGATCAAGCGGCCGTCGACTTCAGGCCACCAGAACTGGCCCTCCCTTTGAAGCCCAGGAGCGGTCCGATCGTGATCAAGGTGGAGTACTCGATACCCGAGGAGAGTATCGATGAATTTCTGAGCTGCATGCGCGAAAGGCGGCGCGTTCAGAGCCGCGCCGGTGCGCGGGACTGGACCCTCCAGCGCGACCTTCAGAAGTCGACGCTTTGGACCGAGACATTCCGCACGCCGACATGGACGGACTATCTTCGTCTAAACCATCGGCTGACGGTGAATGACAGGGAGGTAGGCGAGCGCCTTGCCGCTCTGCACATGGGTGATTCTCCGCCTCGCATCTCACTTTCAATCGAGCGGTCGACAAGCCCCGCCCCCGGCAGCCAAGTCCAGCCTGTGCCTTTTGTATCGCGCCCGTGAGATAACCAAGACTTGTCTGGGCTTGGACACGGAACGAGCTACTCCTTGATTTGTCGAGCCTGCCCGGATTGCAAATCGTTCCGGCCGGTTAGGCGAGCATGAGGATTCGCGCGGCAATTATGTCAATCACGGGTCCCATGTTCAGCCCGCCCCCCCTCTGCCGCCAGATCGGCTTGAGCACGGATTCAGGTCGCCCGTCCTTTGCATAGCGGCGGGCAACGAATAGCAAGGGGGCGGAGGGTATCCCCGTCTGCGAAGCGGGCAGAGGAGGAATCCGCAAGGCGGGTTGCTGGGGAGAGGGGTCGCGCGCCTCTTTCCGCCTCACTTAGAAAACGTGCGGCCAAGCACGTTCATGTCGGCCGTGGGCGGCCGCAACAATCCTACAAGGCGCAAGCGTCGTCACATATTAAGCGTAGCCGCGCGACAACCATCCGTGGTCACGCGCAATCCTGCGAATTGTCAAGCGGAGACAACGATCGCGGCACCAAGCAAAGTGGCGAACCCGATTCTGCTCGGGAGATCCCAAAGCTCTCCGAACCCTATTAGATCCATGAAGCGAAACACGGCGCCCTGAAGCAGGTAAAGCAGCAGTGTGCTCTGACCAAGCTCCACCGCAACAAAGCGAGCTACGCGAGTTGAATGGCCAACTCTCCAGCATAGGAACATAAGCTGCATTGTGACTGCAGAAGTTGCTACGGAGCCAATGAACATCAGCAACACTTGTCTCGCCGACTCTCCATCGTAGATCGAAACGAGATTGTTGTAGACGTAAGTCTCCCTTCCCCAAACAAGAAAGCACACTCACGGCGTGCCGAGCAGCTTGGCCAAGGAGCCGCACTGGGGCCTCCGGAGTGAGTGTTATTGCTCAAGCAGCCACGTCGGCGCGGCCTAAAATCTTCGATGAGCGCGTCAGGAGAGCGTCGATCTCCACATTTCTTCCAGGAGATCGTTCCCACATCATCATGGCCACGGCTCTAACGGGCTGGTGCCCTCCCTTTCCCGTTTTTGTCTCGACGCTCGGTTGCGCCGCCCGCCGGGGCAAGGCAAAAAAATCGTCGAGGCTGAGCCCCCACTGCGGCTTCGGCGAAATATTCATCCACGGGTTCGCATCACCGCGGGAGCGGGCGAGTTCGTCGATAGGAGTGCGGATGGAAGTAGGCGATGCACATCGTCACCAGCGGCTCAGATTGTGTGAGGTCCACGGCTCGCTGGTTTCCGCCGACGACGGCGCGGACGGCATCGGTATGCGCAGAGCGGGTCCGTCGGCTTGGCGTCAGTTTCGGGGCAAGGGGCTATTGCTGGTCGCGCGGCGCTGAGTTGGGCGGAAGGATCGACGGCGCAACCCGGGGCTCCCGCGCGACGAGCAGGTTTTTTTCCCGGTCTGACCTGGCCTCGACTCCAGATGTCGCGATGACCGACGTGGCCGGCGCGATTGAACGGGTCTCATGCTCAAAGCTGCCTCGGTGCCCAGTAGCGGCACCGCATGACCCACCCGGCGCTGCTCGAAGTAAACCGCGGCCAGCCAACATCCGAAGGTGCGCCAGACCCGATGTCGCGGCGGCCTGATGGCTCCGGCGCCGTGCCGCGGCAGAAAGCTGCCGATCTCGTCTGGCATGGTCGCTGACCGCATCGTCACCCGGGCCATCGCAGCGACTTTTCTCCGTTACAAAGTCCCCGCGGGACGGACTGCCAGTTCACGCCAGGGCCAACAGCACCCGCAGGGGCGACCGCCGCGTCTGCCGGTCCTGCGAGTAGAATAAGATCGGGAAGTGCGGCTTCATCCTCGATGCCAGAGCTCGCTTCGCCGTACCGCGGCCGCCATAGCCCCTTGAGCTATCACGAGTCAGCCCACCTTTCTAGCTGGCAGCCATCGGGAGCCGATCCGCAACCACAGGGCGGCACCTGTCGGCCCGGCTTCCGTGTCAACGCAGAACATGATGCATATTCCCAGCGCTTTTTGACAGAGCGAACTACAAAATGCAGAACACTGACTCTCCGCCAAATGAATGCTGCGAGCAAGCAGCAGGCGGAGGAACTCCGTCTGGGCTGAGTACCTGTTTCAACGTGAACAAATAAATTGTAGCCAGTTCACGAAACGCCAGGCCCGCTCCTCTGCCGTCCGATCGTCCAGGAAATCCCCTCGGCGCGCACCACGCCAGACACCTCCTTGCCGATATGATGCTCAAGCACCGGCCGCCAGGGCACCAGCGTGAACTCGCGCGATTTCTCGATGACAGCGTATTTTCCGCCGGCGAGCTCGACGCAGCGGCGCAGCGTACCGTCTATTCGATTGCCATGCTGCGCTTCAGAATACGAGAGCCCGAGTTCGTCCGAGAGCTGACTGGCAACACGGTTCAGCTCTCGTTGGCGCAGCATTGAAAGCATGTTGGCGCGATAGATGACCCGATCCTGCGCATCACGGGCAAGACCTTGCGCGATCAGCCACTGCTGTCGGCGGGCCTGGACCTGACGTACTTCTCGACCGAAGCCAGAGTCGCGCAAGGACTCAGGGTGGGCTGATACCAGCTCCTGGTCGATCCAGGTGGCGCCGTCAAAGCCTACTTGGCTCTCCAGCGGCATTGATGAGAGCTTGTCGACGACAACAGGCTGGGCCCTCGCTCGTTGACGCTCGTAATCCGCGACGCGGTTGAGATGGTCGGGCGCGACTGTCCATGTGCCGTCCGGCTCGCGCTCGACGCCACCGGTCGCACGGCGGATCGCCTCCAGTCGCCGCACGTGCGTTTCGGCAAAGCGTTCGGTGGCCGAGGGGTCATGCTTGAGATGGATATCGATGCTGTAGCGCCCGTCGTTGACCGTGGCGATGCCGGCAATTGTGCGGTCGACTTTTCTTGGCCCGGTGTCCCTCGGCCTGATCCGCACTATGCAGCCTTCTGGTGTCGGTTGGGTGGCCTCGCCTTTGCCGATATCAAAATAGTGGCTTTTGCCGTCCACGCCGTCGACGACGAGGTAATGGCGGTCAGTGATTTCGTCGGCCAGCCCGCGCCCGACGACACGTCCGACCACGGTTTGGGCCGACCCGTCGGATCGATCGTGGATAAGATAGTCGGCGGCACTGCGGACGAGCCCCTTGCCGGTCAGCTCGCGATGGATGGTCTTGACAATGTCGCCGCGCTCGCCGATGCGGCGTAGCGTGGCTTCGAGATCATCCTCCAGGCGCCAGCGACCCGAAGGCATCTCCTCGGCGAGGCCCATCCGCTCGAGCTTGCGCAGGCGGCCCTGGTGCAGCGCCTGGCGAAAGGTGTCTCGGCTGGCTGGTGAGACATGCCCCTCGTCGCGCATGCGCATCAGCTGCCGGTCGATGCTGGTGAAGCGTTCCTGCTCCATCTCCTGGCGCAAGCGCTGCTCGATCTCGCGGTCGGTGCGCGGGCCAAGGTCGAGGCTAACCAGTTCGGCTGCGCGCTCGCGCAGGCCAGAGGAGATGTAGTCCCGCGCGATGACGAGGTTTTCGCCGTGATCGTCCCTGCCGCGCACGATGATGTGGGTGTGAGGATGGCCGGTGTTGAAATGGTCGACGGCCACCCAGTCTAGCCTGGTGCCGAGGTCTTCTTCCATTTGCGCCATGAGGCGCCGGGTGAGCAGCTTCAGGTCATCATACTCGATACCGTCTTCAGGGGCGACGATGAAGCGGAACTGATGACGGTCACCGTTCGCGCGATCGAGAAAGGCCCTGCCGTCCGCGTGGTCTTTGTCGGCAGCGTAGAGCTCGCCACGCTCGCCTTCCCGGGTGACGCCGTCGCGCTGGAGGTAGCGGAGGTGCGCACGAGCTCCGTCGACTCCCTTGCCGGCCAGCTTGACGATGCGTGCCTTGACGACTGCGCGCCGCTGCCGAAACGCCGCGTGGCGGTCGCGTGCTCTAAGAACGGCGGCAGCAGCCCCGCCGCGCCCCACCCGGCTTCCGATGAAACGGCTGCCGCGTCCGCTCCTGCCGCCTGCTCGGCTGACCGCGGCCTGGACCTGGCCAGCGTAGCGTTTGCCCGCCTTCGAGCCGCGCGAGCCAATTTTGCCGAGCCTCGGCGTGAATTCGTCATCCTGCATGCGGCCTCCGATGAACCAGCAGCAAAATCAGAGGCTTGCGCGCCAGACCCTCCTGGACCCGCAGGCAACCTCCCGGGAAAACGATGTGCAGACAAACACTTCGCCGCCTCAGGAGGCGATGCCTTTATCTTGCCTTCCGCGGACCTGCCTCCCTGCCCCCCGCCCGAACCGCGGTAGCCGCTGCCCTCACCTGCGATCCGGCCGGCCTGACCTTGCTCGCTCCGATCCGAGCGGCACCAGGAGGTGGCCATTCGGGCCGGTCACGGAAACACCGTTTCGGAGGAAAAACAGCGACTGCCCGGAAGGGATTCCCGGCGCGCTTTTGGAACGGGATTTGTCGGTGAGCGCGTCCATATCGGCGGCCGAAATGCCCGCCGCCTTGACCTCTTCCAGATACGAAACCGTCTCGCTGGGCAGTGGCCGCCCACGCTGCAAATGCTGTTCGTAGCGCTCCGGCCCGGCGTTATAGGCTGCAAACAGGCCTGGAAATCCGAAGCGGTCATACATGGCGCGCAGATAGGCAGTGCCTGCCAGAATGTTGTCGCGAGGGTCGTGCGGGGCGGCTCCCAGGCCAAGCTCTGCGCGCAACTCCTCGTAGGTGCCTGGCATCACCTGCATCAGGCCAATGGCACCGGCGGTCGACGTGACCGGCCGTCCATTGAGCCTTGTCTGCCCCCGGCTTTCGGCATCCATGACGGCATAAATCCAAGTCTGTGGAATGCTGAAACGCCGGCTTGCTTCGGCTACGAAGGGCTGCCATCTTGCAAGCTGCGGACTATGGGAGATGACGACCGGCTTCGTGTTGGTCGCCGCGGAACAGGAGCATGGTGCGAGAGACACCATGCCCAGCATCAGGAGGGTCACTCGGTCCATAGCGGCACGAGCCTCCCGATGATATTTTCGGTCGGCACCGGCCCGAAATAGCGGCTGTCGAACGAGCGATTTTTGTCGCTGCCGAGTAGGAAAACCTCGGCAGCGGCGAGCTTTCGGCAGGCATTCCACCAAGGCAGCGGACGGTGCTGCGTGTCGGTTGCAAGCCGGCGCGCGACAATCTCGCCGCCGATGATGATGGCGTCGCCGAAGGCGCAGACATGCTCGCCAGCCAGCGCGGCAAGGTGCTTGACCAGCGGCACGTTGCTGGGCAGATAGAAGCGTTCGGCGGCCAGATCGACGACCGGTTTTGGCGGGCGGACGAGTACGAGATCACCAAGAGCCGGCGATCCGGACGCGACGCGATAGAGGCCGACCGGCGCACTCGCCGAGGCGTTCCAGACCAGCCAGGGCGATGGTTTGCCGAAGGCGGCGAAGCCGATCAGGGCAAGGCCCATCGTGGCCATGGCGATCGTCTTGCGCGCCCGAATGCGCCGCAGATGGCTGCCGATCAGATGGATGGTGGGACGCCGGCTCATGAGCGGCCTCCCTCGCCGGCCGAGCCGGAATCGTGCCCGCCGTCCTCGGGCCCGGTCTCCTGCGCGTGCCCCTTCGACCAATCGTCGAGTTCGTCGATGTGATAGCGGACATAGCGGCCGTGCTTGCGGAATTGCGGGCCGCCGCCTTTGAGGCGCATCTTCTCCAGCGTGCGCTGGGACAGCCCGATATAGAAGGCCGCCTGCGCGGTATTGAGAAACGGACTGCCCTTCTTGGCGCGGGCTGCGCGTTCGTTTTCGTCGTCCATGATGATCCTCGTTTCGCTACGGACAAGCCAAGGCGAGGATCGGCGAGCGAGATCGTTTTGGGGACGGGCGAAGAGTGGGGGGCGAGTTTTCGCCGCCCCCTTCGGCGGCCTCACGGGTCCTGAGAGAGGACCCCGCGCCGGTGGCGGCGCGGGGCTTTCCGGATCGGCCGGTTAGTCGACCGGGTTCCAGATGATGGCGTAAGTGTCGTCGTCATCCTGGCCGGCGGCGCGGCCGAGATTGGCGTAGAGCTTGCGGGGGCCAAACTCGGGGGCGGCAATCGACAGGCTCACATAGTCCTTGCCGGAGGTCTCGCCGGTGCGGATCCAGCCCGCACCCACTTCGACCCCTTGCGTCAGCACCCGGAAGTCGGGATGGGTGTCGGCGCTCTTTGCCTGATTGGGCACGATATCGATGTCGGCGCGGACGCTGAGCGTCTTGAGCTG
The DNA here is from genome assembly GCF_040321695.1 of Mesorhizobium sp. M0292. Taxonomy (NCBI): domain Bacteria; kingdom Pseudomonadati; phylum Pseudomonadota; class Alphaproteobacteria; order Hyphomicrobiales; family Phyllobacteriaceae; genus Mesorhizobium; species Mesorhizobium sp. M0292. Next base: position 3,964 of record NZ_JAMYSB010000024.1, on the reverse strand, counting down.
GCCCTTGTAGCCGCCGTTTTCCTGTTTGGTGACGTATCCGATCGCGGTCATTTCCAGTCTCCTCTTGGTGCTCGCAAGGGACCATTCCCCTGCGATGGCGGACCGTGATGGGCGCGTCCGGACCGCCGGAACCGGGACGGCCGCAGCGATAGCGGAGGACCCGCGCGGGCAGCTTTTTTGAAGCGAAGCGGCGCGAGGAAGCCGCCGCAGGCGGCGGGGAAAAAAGCTGCCGGCGAGGGTTTCGGGCGGGCCTGATCCGCCCATAGGTCGACAAGCCAGCCGCAGGGAATGGTCCCCGAGACACAATGGAGACAGGTGGCGCGATCGGTGACACAAGAAGCCGGCCGCAATGCAGAGCGCCGGCTGCGCGGGCTCTGTCGGCAACCGGATCGGACAATTGGCCCCATGGGCCTTTGGCGCCTCAGCAAGCAACCCGGCGCGGTGCGGGGCTGCCGAAATGGGGCGAACTGGCGTCGGAATTTCTCGCGCGCGGCACTGGCTCGACAAGACGCCCAATAGGCAGCCGGCGTGGCCCGTAGCGGCGCGCGCGACCTGAGCGGCGGTAATCGAGAGAACCGCCGCTCGGGCCCTGATCGACTATTCGCGCACGAACAGCGGCTGCACTTGTGTCCACTGATCGGCGGTGCGGAGCCGCTGCGGCTGGTGTAGCTTTCGGCCGGGAATTTCATCCAGCGCGGCAGCCAGGTCTCGACCCAGGGGCGGCCATTCTCGCCCGCCAGGAAGTCGCGGATGATGTTCTTTTGCGTCTTGACCTTCTCGGCGACATTGCCGTCCGCGACCAGCTTGCCGCCGACGTCGGCCAGCATCGAATTGGCGATTTCCTTGTCGCGCAAGAGGTCGAAGAAGGCATCGTCCGGTTGCCACCATATGCCCATGTCGACGTTCAGGTGGTTGCCGAGCGCCTCGACGACGGCGCTGCCGGCTGCAAGCGTCTCGGCCATGACAAGGGTGAGAACGCGCATGACATCGTCGTCGCAGAGCGCCAAGAGGCGCGCGAACACGCCGGCGATAGCAACGGCGTCGCCATTGCCGCCGGCGACCAAGCTATCCTCATCCGGTGATCCGAGCAGGGCCAATACCTCGCGCCGCTTTTTGCCGAATGCGGCTTCAGCCTTGCAGCCGGCAAGGCTGGCAGTCACCGTCTCGTTGGCTGCGCGCTGCGGCTCAGGCCGCACCTGCCACAGGCCCGAACCGGTGATGGCGTGCGCCACCACGAGGCGCAGCGCCACGGCGGGATGGTCGAGCATGGCCGCGGGCGGCATGGCGATGCAGATCGATATAGTTGTGCATCGGGCCGGTGACTTCGGGGCGCGGCAGCTTGGCGGCTGTTTCTTCTTGCTCGCCGCCCTCGCGGGCGCGGCGGGCTTCCTTGCGTGACAGCCAGCCCTCGTGACACTCGACCTCGCCGCGATGCGAGACAGTGATGACGATCTTGCCGCCCTTCTTCTTCGGGGTCTTCTCGTGGTCCATGCGTGGAAATACTGGCCCGGTTCCAGCGCACAACCTCGCTCCAGCCCTCGTTGAGATAGGTGTCGCGTTTGGTGGCAATCGCTTCGTTCTGCTTTTGCCAGAACAGGTCGGCATCGGCGAAATAGCTGTCGTCGCCGAACAGGTCCGAGGTGATCAGGCCGGGATACTCCTCGATGGCAAACAGTGCCACCTTGGTGGAAATCGACTGGCCGCCGAACAGCCATTGCTTCAATTGATAGCCACGCGGCGCGTATTGATCGGGATCGGCACAGAGTGCCAGCCAGTCCTTCTGCTGCGCCTTGGAAGACATGGTGAGATGGCGCACCGGCTCGGTGTCGATCTCCTCGCGCCGATAGGCTTCGCGGATTTTGGGCAAGAGGTCGCCAAGCGCCAGAATGCGTTTGACCTTGAGATCAGTGATGCCGAAGGTCACAGCGATGTCGAGAACGGTGCGGCCTTGCCTGACAAGCCGCGAAACGTCTCCCATTGCCATACTTCGTCAGGATCGAGGCGGGCGAGGTTTTCGATCAGGAAGCTTCGAGCGCATCGGCGTCGTCACCGTCCTCCATGATGGCGCAGGGCAAGGGATCGCCTTCACCGCGCTCGTCGGCAAGCGATTTCGCGGCGAAATAGCGCCGCCTGCCGGGTTGTCCCCGCCGCGGAGGCCGAAGGCCGACGCGGCGGGACGGTTTTTGCGCCTATCGGCGCTGCTGTTCCGCCGTGTCGGGCGGAAGCTCGGAATGGGGCTTTGATAGGGCGTCTGCTGCCTGCCGCAGCAGTCGCTCGGCCCGGTGACGTGGCCGCAAAATGCGGGCGGCTTCGGCATGGACGGAGATCGGAAAGCGCGCCTGGAAATGCAGGTCGCGCTCTATGCCGAGGCCAAGCGGCCCTTTTACGGATGCAAGCTCGGCCAGACTGACGCTGCCAAGTTCGGGGAAGCCGAAGCCGAGATCGCAAAGACCGAACAGCGTGTCGCCATCGGCGTCGAGTTCGCTCAGAAGCGAGGTCGCGGCACCTGTCGGATCCAACAGTTTCACAACGGGAAAATGGTCGATGTCGGCGCCGGCGGCGCCATGGGCGAGCAGTCGTGCGCGCAGTGGATTGGTGATCAGTATCATGGAAAGACTCCTTGTCAGAACGGGTCGCGTTGACTTCTTGCGTCCGGCGGGAGAAAGGTTCACCGGACCTTCCTCTGATCCGCCTCCCCATTAGAGACCGACCTCGAGCAGCTTTGCGCCGCGCGCGGACACATCGGCGCGTCCATCAGGAGGGTTTGCCCGCGTGGTGATCGGCTGGACGCCGGGGAATGAGCGTCTGCTCCTTTGCGGCGTCGGCTCGGTCGCGGTCAGTTGAGGTCGCGCATCGTCATGCCGCAATGCCTTCTTGCGCCTCGCCTTCCGCATCGGCCGGAAGGCCAAACAGGAAATCAGCGGCCTTCGAAGCTAGGCTGGCGGCACGGAATATAGCGCGGTTGTCCTCGCGCAGCACCTTCAGCCATGAGCCGATGTAATCGGCGTGACGCACGGTCGGCTCGATGCCGAGATTGCTGCAGACGAAGGCGGCAGTGATTTCGGCGACCAATTCTTCACGCGCGTAGGCCTTGGAGCCGAACGAGCCGGAGAGGTCGCGAGCAAGCCGCGTCGGGTGGCCGGTCCAGTGGCCTAGCTCGTGAAAGCAGGTCCGGTAATAGTCGATCTGCTGATGGAACGCTGGCTGCGGCGGCACCTGAATGTGGTCGCTGCACGGCATGTAGAAAGCGCGATCGCCGCCGACCCTGAAATCCGCACCGCTGGCGAGAATGAGCGTCTCGGCCTGCGGCACGATCTCGCACTGTGGCAGCGGCTCGGCAGGGGCATGGAGGTGTTCCGGAAGATTGTCGCATTGCGCGACATTGAAGACGGTAAAGCGCTTCAGAAAAGGCACGGCCTGTGGTGCATCGCCCTCGTGGCGTGCGCGCTCCTTCTCGTTCTTTGGGACAAAGCGGTCGGCATGCACGATCGTCGTGCCGCGCTCGCCCTTCCTGACATTGCCGCCCAGGGCAAGCGCCTGCCGGAAGGTCAGCCAATTCTGGCTGGGATAGCTGCGCTCGATGACGGCGCCCCACAGGATAAGGATATTGATGCCGGAATAGGTGCGCCCCGTGGACGCATTCCTCGGCGGGCCGAGGCCTGCTTTTGCGCTGCCCCATGGCTTGACCCATGGCACGGTGCCGCGCTCCAGCTCGGCAATGATGCGGTCGGTGATCTCCTGATAGAGGCTTGCGCCTGGGCGCCTGCCCTTGCCTGCGCCAGCCTCTCCGCTGGTGGTACGCTTGCTGTTTGCACGCATGTGTTATCCTCCGCTCGCCAATCGCCGCGCCTTTCCCCGGAAGCGGGGTGGGCGGCGAGTCGCGACCGGAAAGGCCCGCCGTGGTAGGCGGACCGCATCCGAAGGACCGGAACGAAGAGGAGGACCCTGAGCGGCACGCGAAGGG